>OMII01000199.1 GCA_900299055.1 Pseudomonadota bacterium
CACTACTACCAGCCTTTGAACGAGCTCCTCTACTCTCGCGATCGACCTCGGCCGCGCGAGGATCCTGAGGCTCCCCGACTCCGCCCCTTCGTATTGCCTTTCGTGATTCGACGATCCGGCCGGCCACCACCTCGACGGCCGCTCGGACTGCTCCTTGAGGGCCTATCACCACCCTCACGCTCTCGCTCAAAACCACCTCGTCGATTTCGCGCCGCTGGGCGACCACCCGAGCGAGGCCGATCTCCACCGTTTTCTCGCCTATCCCGACGCTCCTCACCAAAGTCAGAACGAGATCTTCCAGTGCGTGCTGAAGGACGACTGACGGGTTCAACAGCAGCAACCTCCTCCTTGCTTTCCTCGTGGTGTAGCACCTTGCGACGAGCCTGTTCATACTCCTTCATGGTAAGAACTCGGATCTGTCCAACTTGCAGATTTCCTATCCTGAAGGGTCCGTAGACCGTACGCTTGAGCTTCATCACAGGGTGGCCAAGTTTTTCAAAAAGTCGGCGCACCACTCTATTTCTTCCCTCGTGAATTCGGACTTCAATCCACGTCGAGTTCTCATCATTCTTAATGACCATCGCGGAAGCTTTAACGACACCATCCGAGAGTCGCACTCCTTTGTGAATTTTCTGCAGCACCCCCTCCTCTACAGTGCCCTCTACGCGCGCCTGATACACACGTTCGAATCCAAAGCGCGGGTGCATTAGTCGCTCCGCTATCTCTCCGTCATTCGTGAGAATCATGAGACCGGTTGAGTCCCAATCAAGTCTTCCCACTGGGAAATATGATTGATAGTGCTTGGTGAGAAAATCAGCCACGGTTCTGCGACCCTCTGGATCACTGAGCGTTGATACGACACCTCGAGGCTTATTCAGCAGCATGATGCCTTTTGGCGCCGCATGAACCGGTCGGCGATTAACCTCTACCCTATCGACATCGGGATTAATCTTGGTGCCTAATTCTGTACAGACCTTACCATTTATCTGCACGCGCCCCTCGATGATAAAGCGCTCCATCTTTCGGCGTGACCCAACGCCGCATTCCGCAAGAAACTTCTGTAAACGAACCTCTGCCATAGATGCATCCTTTAGTCCGCCGCGCATCCGCACGACGACATTTGCTAATTAGGGAGTCGACACTGCTGTAGTGAGATACTTACGCTGTCACGATTGACGTCTCACCCTGAGATCCGTCAACCGAGGGCTCCGACCCGGTCACCTCGGACTCCTCCTCTGCTTCAGGGGACTCTCGCTGAGCCTCACCTGGCTCCTTCGCAAGAGCTTTTAAGTCGGCGATAGAGGGTAACTCAGACAGAGCTGATAGTCCAAACACCTGCAGAAAATCCTCAGTTGTGCCGTACAAAGCCGGCTGGCCGACTGAGGCCTGGTAGCCCAGAATCTTGATAAGTTTGCGTTCCAGCAAGGTTTTGACCGTCGGCGCCACATCAACGCCCCGAATTTTATCAATCTCACTCTTCACCACAGGCTGCTGATACGCCACTACGGCGAGGGTCTCAAGCGCCGCTTGCGAAAGCTTACGAGGCCGCACCGACATGAGTTGTCGAACGTATTCCGCAAAAACTGCCTTAGTGCGAAGCTGTAGCTTTTCCGACACGACCACAAGCTCAATTCCGCGCGCCTCGGCGCCGAGCTGCGCCTGAAGCTTATCAGCCAAAGCGAGCACGTCTCCTCTAGTCCCTCCGAGAACCTCAGCGATACGGGCAATACTAAGTGGATCGCCATGCGCTAGTAGTAACGCTTCCAAGAGAGCAACTTGCTCACCCTCCGACAAAGCCCGCGCACTCGTCGAGGACTCGGTCTCTGAAACAGGTGTTGTCTCTACTTCGGTGGACGTGGTTTGCTCTTGCTCCGTCATGTGGTGTACCTGATTCCGTATAAAATCCTTGAAACTTACGCCGCCTGAACCTCTACCTCGTCAGCGACATCAATATGCTCTGGCAGAGGCGTCTCGGCGTCCGCTAATCGGATCGATATCTCAGCGCAGGGTCCGTCTTGCGCAACAACTATCATTCGACGCTTGCAGAGCTCCAATAGCGCGCAGAACACTCCAATTGCCTTGGATCGTTCTCGGACATCTCCGAGTAGCCGCGAGAATGTAGCCACACCTCCACTACTTCGGATCGTATCCACAACCATTCGCATCCGCTCTATTACAGAAACGGAATCGACAGTAATCGAGAAAACTCGCGCCTTCTCCCCCAGCTTGGTGAGCACATTGTGAAAAGCCTGCACAAGCAGATCAGCTTGATGGTCTGCGAGTGGAATGAGCGCTGGGTCAATTTTAGTACCCTTTGCAGGGGCTGCGAACACATCACAGCCAAGTATCGGTCGTGTCGCTAAATCTCCGGCCGCGGCCCGAAACGCCTCAAGCTCTCGAAGTCTACGCAATAACTCTTCATGAGGATCCACAAGAGATCCGGTCTCGTCTACCACCAACTCTACCGGATCATTGAGAAGCACGCTGGCTTTGACCGACAAAAGAGTCGCGGCTATGACGAGATACTCCGCCGCTATCTCCACATCGTAGTACCGGAGGTTTTTGATGCAGTCCAGGTACTGCCCGGTAACCTCAGAGAGCGACACTTTTTCTATCGGCAACTCTCGCTTCTTTACGAGGTGCAACAGGAGATCCAGAGGTCCGTCGAATAACTCCAACTTGACTTCGAAAAACCGGGAGAACTGCTCGGGTGTAGACATAATCGCTCGAACGTTTATGGGCTCTTGCTGGCCCCCCTCTGAGTGTGAGGACCTCACGGTAGTTTAAGTTACTTTAAGGATGCCCTTTTGTCTATGCTGGTTCGCTAGCGCGCACAGCATCACCGCGGTGGCCTGGGACACGTTAAGCGAATCAATCTGCCCACACATCGGGATGTAGAGCCGAAAATCGAGCGTTTTCTCGATCAAGTGCTGAACTCCCTCCCCCTCGGAGCCCATAACCATCACACACTTCTCCGGGAACTCAAAGCGATCCAAGGGGGACGCGTCCGACGCAACCATTGCTCCCACCGACCACGCTCCGGCCTCTTTG
Organism: Pseudomonadota bacterium; assembly: GCA_900299055.1. Lineage (GTDB taxonomy): Bacteria > Bdellovibrionota_C > UBA2361 > UBA2361 > OMII01 > OMII01. The sequence goes on from OMII01000199.1 coordinate 3,052, forward strand.
AGCGCCTCAAGGGCTCGGTGCAGATTAGATACCGGACAGAGACGAACCAGCTCACTACCACCAACACTCACCTTAGAGACCACTGGCCCAAGCGGTGCGCCTCTATTCTTGGACCACAGGACCGCTGTGACACCAAAACATTCCGCGGCGCGAAGTATAGCTCCCAAATTTTGAGGATCCAGGACCCCATCCAGCGCGAGCACCCGAACGCTCACACTCTCTCGGACCAGTCGTACGAGCTCCTCAAAATCAAGGATCGACCGTGGCGAAACCCGCGCAACTACACCCTGATGCGAATCCGACTGCACCATGGCATCTAGCTCTCGCCGCGTCACTTCACGAACTGGGATAGCAAGTCGCTTGATCTCCTCAAGCAACACCCCTCTTCTTCCGCTCCCCACAGAACGCGAATCCTCACGTGACTCACTCAAAAAAACCTCTCGTAACCGTCCGGGCGCGCGCCGCAGCAGCTCTGCTACACAATTGCGCCCCATCACAAGTTCCTCGGCTCCAATCGGAGCACGACTCGGCGAACTGCGAGGGTGTTCCCCGCGCTGAGATTGAGACCGAGGAGCATTGCGCTCGTCTCGTCGTGTCGTCTTCGAGTTGTGATTTCGGAAATTTCGCCGTGACATAGTAACCCCGTCAGAACACACTATTGGCTAGGGCAATCGCAAGTACTTAGCACAAAAAATACAGAATTACTGCGCCCTCACAGAAAACCATCGCCTCGCTCAACCACGACGACACCGCAAACCACTACTCGCACTGCACGCGTTGATCCATAGAGCATCCGGCCGCGTCTATGCGTCTTAACGAGCCCACCATCATCGGTGCCGGCGCTTGCCGTCGACGAAAAAAATGGATGGCTTGAAAATTGTGTCTAGTGCTTCCGCAACTTACCTCCTATACTGTTGAAACGACTGACGCACCGACCTGAGCTTTCAAAGAGCCTGGGGCAGGTGTCTGCCCCTTAGTGCTGGCATCCTATCTATGAGGCGCCAATACAGTACCGGGGATAGGTAACCGTGTAGAGTCATTACGCCGGCAAAAACGATGCTTCCAAACAAGAAGATGGATTCGTTCAGGGATGACAACCAGGGAGAAGCCCTTCAATCGTCTGAGCCACACGTCGTCGTGGCGTGCCCAAGCTGCCGCACGAAGTTTGCCGTAGAAGGCTCGCTTGTAGCCTCTTTTGAAACCCCGCGCTTTCATTGCTCTCGCTGCGATGCAGTTTTCGAGCTTGCCGAGAGCACACAACCCCACAGATCCGCAGTGCAGAGCAGTGGCGACCGACGCTGGGTGCTCGCCGAAGAGGCGGCAGCGGCTTCCCAAGGCAACCACACACGCGCGCACTCCGCAGCTCAGCCAACCCTTAAGGCCACCGACTTCTCTCTCGGAAGTGCTCCCTCGGCAGATGTAGCACCCCAGACTCCGTTTGCGCTTTTTCCACCACACAATGAGCGCCCAGGCCTCTCACTCCTTGGCCTGAGCAAGTCGCCAACTCACACCGCAACACCCCCGGAGCAGCATCACGCAGAGCCGATAGGCTTCGTCAGAAGAACCCCACCGGTCTCAGTGGAGGAGGTCTCTCAGAGCATTGCTAGCGATCCTTTTTCTCTCTTTGACGATCCAACAGCTCCCGTAGCGCCCTCATCGACGGCTGCACCGGTTCCACCCCGCCCTCTGACACCACCCCCTGTTACGAAGAGTTCTCCAGTAGGCGAGCGTACAGCTGCTCCAGCGCCAGCGGCGACAGCCCCTACTACGCCGCGCAATCTGGATGCATCCGATCCAAGGCAGGCGCCTGCTCCACGAGCCATGCCGAATGGTGGCAGGGCACTAAAGTCAACCCTTTCAAGACTCTCAATAAGAACACGCAGCCTGACCTACCTAAGCGCCCCGATCGTGGTGTTGTTGGGGCTCCTGGCAACCATTGGATACTCCGCTTATTTTACCCCGAGGACCCTGGATGCCGTGCTTCAAGCAGTAACGCCATCTTTTATTAGCGGGTCCTCCTCCAGGCTCCCCCCGAGTGAACTTTCAGTGCAGGACATCTCGCTTGAGTTCGTTAAGACCCAGTCACGTGAAGGACTCGGTGTGGTTCATGGAGTAGTCTACAACGGTTCTTCAAACCCCCTTGATGACGTTCGCCTTGAGGCACTGGGATTTGACGATCGCGGACAGATAGTCGTACGCGCTCAAGCTCCTCTTCGCTCAGCGCTAGCTCGCGAGAAGGTCTCGGACCTCTCTCTCGCTACGGTACGAAAGTTTCAAGAATCTCTTAGCGCAAGTAGCTCGAAGATCGCAGCCGGAGAGCGAGTGGCTTTCGCAATTGCGCTTCTAAACGCCAAAGATTCGCAGGAATTTCAATCTTCGGTTCCTGTCGACCTTTCACAGGTTCGCTACTTTTCCGCTCGAGTATTCTCGGTAGGAGAATAGGCTAGGCCAATAGGCCGCTGATTCATCAGCGCCTTAAGAGCTCCGCTTCGCCCACGTTTTGCTGTCTACTCTTTTCGATCCGTGGTGGTAGAAGACGTGACGTCCAAAGCCGTCCCATCCTTATAGGCTGACTTAAAATTACTAATGGCCTTACCCAACCCCGACCCTAGCTCCGGGAGTTTCTTTGTACCGAAAAGCAGAATAACAACGAGGGCAATGATTCCTAACTGCGTTGGGCTATTAAGCATGGGTATTACTCCTGTTGGGCAACGCCGTTGGCTACGACGTTCTTAGTCTCTCACTGCCTAGCTCTGTCACAGAGCTCAAGCGTCTGATAACCTTACGTCATCACATGAGCAGCGGCAAGTCTACCCACATACTCAAAGATTACGAGCATCTTGGCCTCGGAATCTCCCTGCTATTTCATGCGGTTGTCTTTTGGATTGTTTTTAATACGAAACCCCTACCTCCGCCCCTCCCAACTACGATCGAAGTGACTATAGAGCGAAGCTCACTTCTCGCCCCAAAACGCCAAATCGTTTCACCAAGCGTTCCCTCGCTCAAACCCCCGGAAAAAACAGACAAGCTCTCCGACGTAGATTCAAGTACTGACGTAGAGAAAATTCGGCGTGGCGATCCGGGCGGAGCCCCAGGCAAACCCGAGCAACAGACCGCTCCAGCCAAGATGCAGGAGCAGGCAAAATCAAGTACAGCGCCCCTATTGCCCCCACAGAAGCTCGCACCCAAAACAGAGAGTCACCAAAACGAAAAACGGTCGAACAAGCCCGCAGACCCGCAGCCCAAAAGAGACCTACACCTCTCAGATCTCAAGCTCGACAACGCGACCTTGACCTCAAAGTTTGGCTCTACTCCTCTTAACTCGAGCAAAGCTCGTGAGCAGAGTTCATCCAGCAGTGCCGTCTCTGAGTATCAAGCCTTCTCCCGCCCCCCCGGCTCAGGCGCTGCTTTTGTGGGCACCGGAGGCATCAACGATCATTTGCCGAACCTGCCCGACGGCGACATCACACTGCTCAACGCGAAGGCGAACACCTACGCTGGTTTTGTGCGGCGCGTTGCGGTTCAAGTGTTCGCGCAACTTCGTGTCCAAGGCTGGGAAAAGATCTCAGCGCAGCAATTACTGCGGCTTCAGGATTTTACTACCGTGGAGGCAGTACTTAGCCCTGACGGGAAATTCATTCGTGCCACTATCATCGGGCACTCAGGTAGCGAAGCTTTTGACAGCGTAGTGAACACATCAGTAGGCCAAGGGGCCTCCGACCCGAATCCACCAGAGGGAGCGCGAGCAAAGGATGGCCTCATTCACTTCATCTTTAGAGCCCGAAGCTGGTCTCAGATGGGAACCAATCGACGCTCCGGAGCCCCGACCGAGAATCGCTGGATCCTGCTGGCTACAGGGCTCGAGTGAGCTAAACACCTGATTTGCTGACTTTTATCCTTACTTTTTCGACTTGAGCACGTCACGTAAAGGCGCAAGACGGTCATACCTATCTGTGATAAGGTGTAGAAACTATGTCAGAACAGGTGCGCAAACAGACTGTGGAACAGCTGCCGTCGGGTCAACACGACCTATCAGACCTCAGCGCTTCCAAAGATCTGCACAAAAAGCAGACCGCGCAGCCAGCTAACGCACCGGACCTGGCAAGCGTCTCGATCTCCAGTAGTAGCTTTGTGCGATCCTCTTCGCACGCACGGCAGCCCCACTCCGGTATAAACCAATCCAGCACTCAATCCATCTCAGAGGGGCCGTCAATAATTCGCCAAGGGCGAAGCAACTCGAAAGCTCAAAATAGAGGGCACGGAATTTTCAAGAATCCAACCTATCCTTACCAAGGGGGATTCGCATCAAAGATAATCACCTTTCTTGCAAATGTGTTAAAAGTACTAGAACGGCTCTTCCTAAGACTTTTGGGTGCTCGAGACACAGTGGCGCCACCACCCACGCAGCAAAGCGGTCAGCCGACAAAGCCCGATCAAAAGGCCTCCCGAGCTAAACGCGATACCGAATCAGAGCACGCCCCGCAACTCATTCACCGCTCATAAAGCGCTTCATTAATCACGATCGTATCCGAATTTTTTCCGCCCTGCTTTTGTTGTTTTACGTACCTTCTTACCCTCCAACCGCCGCCGCTCACTACCGAGCGTTTTACGCGTTGGTACTCGCTTGCGTTGTCGAAGCAACGCCGACTGTAGCAACTCATGCAGCCTTGCAACGGCCTCCTCTCGATTACGTGCTTGAGTCCGGTGCTCTTGACAGGTCACCGTAATATACCCCTGCGCATCGAGAGCAGCGAGGATGCGGGGGTGCGCTGCGAGCCGAGCTTTCTCCTCGCGTGAGAGGACCGATGACCTCATATGGTCGAAAATAACGGTAACCTTGGTCTCTACCTTGTTGACGTTCTGCCCGCCAGGGCCACCCGACCTCGCGAAAAGGAATGAGAGCTCATAGGTAGGAATGGATAAGCGTCGAACCGTTGACATTTCTTGAATATGTCATCTTTTACCAGGGGCGGCACGTCCCTTGAGAGGAAGAGCGAACGCTGGCCCGAACGGACGCAAATCTCCTGTTTGCTCCCGGCGGAGAAAAGCAGTATTTACAGCATCACAGCACGGATTTGGCGGCCAGCTTGAGCCCTTGCGCTCACAAGCTGCCACGGTCCGATACGACAGTTACAGGAGCAGGTAGGTATATGGCTAATCAGTCTCGCGATCTCATCATTTTGGGCTCTGGACCCGGCGGATACGTAGCAGCAATTCGAGCGGCTCAGCTTGGACGTCAGGTCGCGATTGTCGAGCGCGAGGCTCTCGGCGGCGTATGCCTAAATTGGGGGTGCATCCCATCCAAAGCACTTCTTCGCTCCGCGCAGCTCTACAATGACATGAAGCACGCAAGTGAGTTTGGCTTCGAAACAGGCAAGCTAGGCTTTGACCTCGGCAAGATAGTCACTCGCTCCCGCGATGTGGCGAACAAGCTCTCCGGCGGCGTGAGCTACCTCATGCGCAAGAACAAAGTTGAAGTCATCAGTGGGAATGGAGTTATCGAAAAGGGCAACAAGCTGGTCGTAACTGACTCTAGCAAGAAATCCACCACCTACGACTTTAAAGACATCATCATCGCGACGGGCGCCCGGCCACGACCATTTCCAGGCGTAGATGTAGACGGAGAGGTCATTCACACGTCACGAACTATCCTGGAGAACAAGCGACTACCACAGAAGCTGCTCATCATAGGAGCTGGTGCGATCGGAATCGAGTTCGCCTACTTCTTTAACTCGCTAGGCGTGCAAGTAACAGTTGTTGAGATGGCCGATCAGATACTACCTGTTGAGGATACCGAGGTCGCTCAAACCCTCGAAAAGATCTTTGCAAAGAAGGGGATGACGATTCGCACAGGGACAGGTGTCCAGAATCTCAAGAAGAGTGGTTCAGTTGTCTCCGCCACCCTAAAGGGCAAGACAAGCGAGGAGCAGTGGAGTGGAGATGCGTGCCTCATCGCTATCGGAATACTCCCCAACACCGAGAACATCGGACTAGAAAAAGTTGGTATCGAGATGAACCGCGGGTTCATCAAGGTCAATGAGTTCATGCAAACAAACGTGCCCCACCACTACGCAATCGGAGACGTTGCCGGAGGCGCCGCCTTAGCGCACAAGGCGAGCCACGAGGGTATCGTCGCGGCAGAAGTAGTGTCTGGGAAATCCAAGCACCCGATGCGCTACGATAACATTCCAGGCTGCACCTACTGCCAACCTCAAGTAGCCTCAGTTGGGCTCACCGAGCGTGCGGCGAAGGAAAAAGGGATTAAATACCGCGTTGGCAAGATCCCCTTCTCGGCCATCGGCAAGGCGATCGCGATCGGCGAACAAGACGGATTCGTCAAAGTCATCATCGATGATCAAGTCGGAGAAGTACTGGGTGTGCACATAATACACGCCGAGGCCACTGAGTTGATCTCCGAGGCTGCGGTCATCCGTTCTCATGAAGGTATTGCGGCGAGCGTTGTTGATACGATTCATCCGCACCCAACTCTCTCCGAATCAGTCATGGAGGCGATGGCCCTTGCGCTCGGACGACCAATTAACTTCTAGTTCTCAAGCTGAAGAACGCCCGGCACTGGAGATCTACGACCTTGGTGTTATTGACTACACCAAGGCGTTAGAGCTTCAGCGGCACTACCACAAAAAGGTAATTGAAGGTTCGCAGGGAGACGTTCTGCTGGCCTGCTCACATGAGCCGGTGTTCACGCGTGGAACATCAACACTCGATGAGCACATTTATAAGTCTCCAGAGGAGTTGGAGAGCCTCGGTTTCAGCGTGATCAACGTGGAACGTGGAGGTAGTGTAACCTACCACGGTCCTGAACAAGCCATCCTCTATCCGATCATCAACCTCCACCATCACCGGACTGATGTGGGATGGTATATGCGATCGCTCGAGGAAACGATCATACGAACTCTCGCTGACCACAACATCGTGGGGATTCGGATTCCAGGAAAAACTGGCGTCTGGATCGACGAAAACTCCAAGATAGCATTTAGCGGGGTGCGAATCTCTCGATGGTGCACTCTACACGGACTCTCACTTAATGTCCTTCCGTGTGCTACCCAATTCGCCTACGTAAACCCATGCGGGTTGGGCTCAATCCGGGTGGTCTCAATGTCTGAACTGACACAGACCACGCTCAACATCCAGGGTGTAACGGCACAGCTTATGTCCCATTTCATGGATGTGTTCGAGTATCGGCGTTAAGGGTCAGCTCTGTCGAAATTTCATCATTTTGTGCGCCTGCACGCTCACTCTCTACACCCAGAGCCAGAGAGTTGCGTAGCTCTTTGCGCCTGCTAGGTTGTCACCGGCCTCTTTTAACAGCATATCGCCGGTAGAAGTGTTTTTCTCAGCGCGTCTCGTGCCCATACTTGCGCACGAGACGCGCGGATGTCGCTAAAAATGTTTTTAGGTCCATGCGTAGCAGAAGGGAGACTATCCTATGCTGACGGAGGAACGACGTGAGGAGCTCTTTCGAGATCTCCTCTTGGTGCTCACTGATCTAAGAATTGAGTGCGCTAAATTAGCGCACTTTGACCGTGTGCGGAGGCGTTTGAACGGTGGCAATAGAACTGCCGCTCTTCACGAGCTAACCATATTCCGAGAGCGGCTTCGTAACTGTGCGGATAAAGAGGCTCAAAGCCTCCTATCAACGCTAGAAAGTATGGCCTTTACGACGGAGGCAGCTGCGTGCCTCTCTCAATGGGATGAGCTCAAGCCAGCGTGCAACCAGCTTGCTTTTACAAACCTGTTTGCCGCTAGTGACGAACTGCTGAAGATCATCGGTGGGAACGAGTGGCCCACACACGTGGATGACTTCCGACTACGCCCAGAAAAGGCGCGCGAGCTCTCAAAGGAGCTTGGCAACCTCAGCTGGAGCGTCGGCCGTTTCCATGCTGGTTCAGGAACTGAGCAAAGGTTTTTTTCGCTGACTATCAAGGCAGCGTCGGCTCTTGATTGGATACTGTAACTGTCCAGTGAGGGCGCGCGTACGGATTAGTTGCGACTTTTCCCACAAAGGTTGTTTCACGAGCAGACTCTCGTAGTTTGCTGAGCGACCCGCGCGCCTTTACTGCCCTGACCGCCAACTATCTGTAATCATTCACGATAAAAA
>OMII01000200.1 GCA_900299055.1 Pseudomonadota bacterium
AGTATCGTCGGCAGCGTCAGATGTGTATAAGAGACTGGTTGGAGTACAGAAGTATGGCATCGGTAAAAAACCCTCAAATTCTCGCCCTCAATGAGCTCGGTCAGTCGGTTTGGTACGACAACCTTTCCCGGGATGTTCTTCGCTCAGGAGAGCTTCGCTCATTGATTGATCAGGGGGTGTCTGGACTCACGAGTAATCCAACCATCTTTAAGCAGGCGATAGCTGATACGAACAACTACGATGACGATATGAGATCTGAGGCTTTGCGTTCGTTGGACGCTGAGGCGTTGTGCGAGGAGCTCATGGTGAAGGATGTTGCGGCGGCAGCCGACCTTTTGCGTCCAATATACGACGCGACCAATGCAGGTGACGGATACGCCAGCATCGAGGTGTCTCCTTACCTAGCGAGCGATGCAAATGGCACGGTTGAGGCCGCGCTGCGTTTGTGGAAGAAGCTCAACCGTCCCAATATCATGATAAAGATCCCCGCCACCCCGGAGTGCATCCCTGCAATCAAGAGGACCCTGGAGCATGGGATCAACGTCAACGTGACGCTGATCTTTTCCGACGCAGTATACAGAGATGTCGCAGAGGCTTACATTTCGGCGCTTGAGACCCGTGTCGCACGAGGTGAGGAGGTTCGGGCAGTATCGTCAGTTGCTAGCTTCTTTGTATCCCGTGTGGACGCGATCGTAGAGAAGTCGTTCGATGAGCTCCTCAAGGGAGGCAAAGTCGCGGCAGAGAAGAAGGATCTGTTCTTTGGTAAAGTGGGTGTGGCGAATTCAAAGCTTGCCTATGAGTCGTTTGAGAGCCTCTTTGGAGGCGATCGGTTCAAAAAGCTACAGGAGAAGGGAGCTCGAGTGCAGCGCCCACTGTGGGCAAGCACCGGAACAAAGAACCCGGTCTTCAAGGCTGTGATGTACGTAGAGGAACTTGCCGGTAGAGATACGGTCAACACGATGCCGCCAGCCACGGTCAAAGCTTTGATTGCAGGCGCGGCGATAGCTCCCAAGCTTCATGCAGGGTTAGAAAGCGCAAAGCAGTTGGTGTCGGCAGTCAATTCGATGGGAATCGGATTCGACGTGCTGTTAAAGGATCTGCAGGTCGCGGGTGTAAAGAGTTTTGCGGATTCATACAAGGAGCTTATCGGTTCAATCGAGAAAAAGCGCGCGATGGTCTAGCGCGTAGTTGATTGGTGACGAATTGGAACTGAGAAGGAAATATCGATGGTAGAGAGTATAACCACACAACCAGAGGGAAGAATCGTTAAGCCACCGGCTACATTACTTGTTATTTTCGGTGCGAGCGGCGACCTTACTTCACGCAAGTTGATTCCAGCACTGTGCAATTTAGCAGAGGATCAGTACTTGCCCGAAAACTTTATCGTGATCGGTTCCTCACGCTCAAAGTTAAGCGATGAGGAATTTCGAGCAAAGGTGTACGAGGGAATCCAGAAGTACTCTCGACGACCAATCAGTCCGGCGGTGTGGGAGCGATTCTCGCAGAATCTACACTACCAACCGTGCAATGGAGAGGTTATTGGGGACTTTGAACTCCTCAAAGGTCGCATGGAGAGTTTGTGTCGCAAGTTCGAGGCCCAGTTTAACTACGTATACTACTTGGCAATGGCGCCCCAGTTCTTCGGGCCGATTGCGCAAAATCTACGCGAGGTGGGGTTAATTGAGCAGTATGACAAGGCCGCACGGCGGACGACCGTTGTTGTCGAGAAGCCATTCGGTCACGATACCCAATCGGCGCGAGATCTGAATGAGATGTTGCGTAAGAGTCTCGCTGAAGAGCAGATTTATCGTATCGATCACTACCTCGGGAAAGAGACCGTTCAGAACATTCTCGTGTTTCGGTTCGCAAATGGTATCTTTGAGCCGTTATGGAATCGCAAGTACATCGACCATATTCAGATATCGGTGTGCGAAGATATCGGGATAGGGAACCGTGCAGCCTATTTCGATGAGAATGGTATAGTACGCGATATCGTCCAGAATCACGTTCTTCAGATGCTCTCGCTCCTGTGCATTGAGCCCCCGATCTCTCTGAGCGATGCGAACAGTATCCGAGATGAGAAGGCCAAGGTGCTTCGTTCGATTAAGCGAATGACCGCTGAAGAAGTGAAAACCAACACAGTGCGTGCACAATACGGCCGTGGCGCGGTGGGTGGACAGCAGGTGGTCTCGTATCTTGAAGAGAAGGGAGTAAAGCCTTCCTCCACAACTGATACATACGTCGCGCTGAAGCTTGAGATCGATAACTGGCGGTGGAGTGGAGTGCCTATTTACATTCGTGCTGGTAAGCGGCTGCAGAAGCGCATCACGGAGATTAAGGTCTTCTTTAATAAGGCTCCAGACTCTCTATTTAAGGGGCGCCAGGTCGGAGAGCTTGAGCACAACGTCCTCTCAATTCAGGTGCAGCCAAAAGAGGGTATGTCGCTTCGAATTAGCTCCAAGCAGCCGGGGCCGCGGTTCCGTGTAAGGCCAGTGGAGATGGATTTTACCTACGACAATTCATTCGGAGTTGCGTCTCCCGAGGCGTACGAACGACTTCTGCTTGACGTAATGAAAGGTGATCCGACGCTCTTTACTCGAAATGACGAAATTGAGGAGTCGTGGGATCTTCTTGCGCCGATTTTTGAGGTTTGGAACGGTAAAGAAGCGCCACCTGTTCACACGTATGAAGCAGGGTCGTGGGGGCCCGCGGCGGCGGACGAGCTGTTGCGCTCAGGTGGACATACGTGGAGCAATTCGTAGCTGTTTTTAGGGTCAGATCTGGTAGCGGTTCTATCGATGCCGTTGTGGCGAGTGAGGAAACGAAACTCTGCGTTGGCTGTGAGCGTGGGATTCACTAGGAGCTAGGCGTGTTACAGTTGTCGGTGTCAAAGCAGAGTGATGACTTTCGTGCCGAGTTCCGGGCCTGGTTAGCGACTAACCCACCACCAGCTAGTGAGGACACATCATTAGAAAAGTTTGAGAAGGTAGGAAGGGAGTGGCAGCGAACGCTTGCGTCGGCCAAGTGGTTGGGTACGCACTGGCCCTCTGAATACGGGGGACGGGGACTCTCACTTGTTGAGGAGGCGATTGTTCAAGAGGAATTGGTTCGAGTTTCGGCCCCACAAATCCTTGGCCTCTTTGGACTGACAATGGTTGGGCCAGTTCTGATCGCTCACGGCTCTGGTGAACAAAAAACGCGATACCTGCATAAGATTCTTTCAGGAGAAGAGATTTGGTGTCAGGGGTTTTCGGAGCCAGGGGCCGGAAGTGATCTTGCAGCGGTCAAGGCGCGTGCGTTGCCGGTAGAGGGTGGCTATACGCTCTCCGGCCAAAAGATCTGGACCAGCTTCGCCCACTGCGCTGATTGGTGTTTTGTTCTGTGTCGCACCTCCGACGCAGCTAAGAAGCACGAGGGTCTTAGCTATCTCCTGGTTCCCATGAACTCGCCAGGGATTACAACGCGTGCCCTCAAACAGATCAGCGGCGATAGCGAATTTAATGAAGTTTTTTTTGATAACGTTTTCGTACCCAGTGAGAACCTCGTAGGCAAAGAGGGAGATGGTTGGAAGATCGCGATATCGACTCTGATGTATGAACGTGTTGTTCTTACCTTCTCTCGACAGCTGCAATCGGAGGTGGCGTTGCGCACGATGCTTCATACATCGGCGGCTTTGATGTCATCAGCTGAGCGGGCTGAGCTCGCGAGATGTGTTGTAGACGCCTGTGCGACTCGAGCCTTGGCGTATAAGCACCTCATGGTATACGCCGAGGGGAAAACTCCGGGGCCCGAAGGATCCCTTGATAAGTTGCTGTGGAGCGAATCGTTTCAGCGTCTCTGCGCCCTGGCAGTCTCGAGTCTTGGTGTCGAAGCTGCCTTAGGAGAGAAGAACCCGAAGGTGGGTGCGACCATGCATCGTTATTTGTATTCCCGAGGGCGCACCATCGCTGCGGGCACGTCCGAGATCCAGCGCTCGATCATAGCTGAGCGGTTGCTTGGGTTGCCGCGTAGTGTATGACAGGCGATCGCGATTCGCTTCCTGCTGTCGATGCGGTGTCTCGTGCCACTCCGGGCCCACGAGATCGACAGGTGCTGCAGCTGTTGGTCCTCGCGCTGATTCTTATCGCGGTTGGGGTTGTCATTGGAAAGGTTATACGGGGCGTAGCGAGGCGGGCGTATCATCCAGAGTCGTTTGAGGTAAACCTTAATCTTGCGTAAGCGACTCAGTTTATAGCGTGAACGTGGGATCTCGACCCTCTGTGGATTGGGTGTTCTTGGGTCAGTAGCAGTGTCAAAATACCCTTGCTGGTCGCCTGCCCACGGGCTACCTATGCGCTACACGGCTTTGTTCTGGGGAGGAATACCGTTATGGTTATCGCACACCGAGGTGCTCTGGGATCCTTTATCGCGTTTCTTAGCGGAGCGTTGCTCTCGACAGAGCAGCTTGTGGCGCAAGCTCCGGATTTACGCCCAGAGATATCGAATATTACGATCCGACAGAATCAAACTGTTGCCGCAGAGGATGTTGCGGAAGGATGTGCTGCCGCCACAACACGGCGAACTCTTCTCGCGTTCGACCACTATGTCTGGAATGATGGCGCGGTAGCTTTGAACATGGGAGCTCCCGGATGTCCTGATTGTAGTGTTAGTCCCGCTCCGCCGTGTTCAAATCCTCTCTTCCAGTGCAGTCTCGCAGGTGGCCACAATCACGGCCATATTACAGACTTTTCTTCTTACGCGGTAACAAAGCGCGGAGCAGAAAATGTGGAGGTTCGCGGCCATAAGGAGGGATTTTACTTGCAAGATTCTACCTGTTCAACATGGCCCGCGACGCCGAATCCGGGAGATTGTAGTACGCTGTCGCCTGGGTGCGCAGACATATACGGGTCCGGTCTTGGATGCCAGTACGTTGACATAACCTCGCTACGCCCCGGGAAATATACTCTGCGAGTTGAGCTAAATCCGACCCGTGCCATATCTGAAGCGAGCTTTGACAATAATGTGGCGATGTATGACTTCGAGATCTGTAATGCTCGACATCACTCCGCAAGTGTGAAGGTTGGTGTTGGTAGTCCAGCTCTGCTAGGAAAGCGGCCGATTACCCTCAGTGCAGTGTTTGAATATCGCTCAGAGCGAGACGTGAAGAGTTTTGACCCAATTGTGAACGGACTTACAGTTACCACTGTGCTTGGTCAGAGTTATGTGTTTGGAACGGTGGCAATTCCGGCCGGGAAAACCGGGTCTGGTTGTTATCCAACAGATGGTTGGACAAAGACGGGGCGCTGGAAATGGGAGTATCGGACTGATTCTGAACTCGATAGTGATTGCCGGTATAATATCACCTCTGGGATCAGGAGTATTTCCGTTGAACGTAATGGAAGGTTTGTCTTCATGACTGTTCGTGGGCGTATTGACGCGAATTCGATTGAAAAGAAGCCTTCGGGAGGTTCGGTTTCGATGTCTTGGTCTGGCTCCACAGTTGATAGTGCTAACGACACGTGTACGCCTGTCGCACGAGTTAAGGGATGTGCTCAGAGTGGCCCGGGAAATAGGGTGCTTGTGTGTAAGTAGTAGTTAGCTATCTGTTATAGTTTGTTGGTTCCGCCTGATCCGTGAAAAATTCGCGGCACGCGCCCGGACACATTACACAAGACGTCGTAATTATTGGTGCCCCAGCGCTTTGCCACGTCAAGCGAATCTATCTCACAGTCGCCTTGGCCCCCGATAATAACGACTTCATCGCCGACGGAGGCGTGCAGGTCGTCAGGGATTCGAATCATTGCTTGATCCATGCAAATTCTTCCGACCGTTGGAATCCGGCGGCCTTGAAACAGTACGTGATTTACGTCTTTTGGGAAGCGATGCAAACCATCAGCATAGCCAACCGGAAGTATAGCGATCGTCTCAACGCCTGATGTTACATACTGACCGCCGTAACTTACGACGTGGCCCGCAGGAAGTGTCTTTACGGAGACGATCCGAGCCTTCCATGATGCGATAGGTCGAATGCCCTCCGGGAGTGAGAAGCCCTCCTCATAGGGTAGGCCGTAGGTTATGACACCGCTACGAACCATATCAAGCCTCGCGTGTGGAAAACGAAGTAGCCCGGGCGAATTGGCAAGGTGCGCGATGAGTGGTCGAAGCCCGTTGGCTTCGAGGGCCGAGAGAGCACTCATAAA
>OMII01000201.1 GCA_900299055.1 Pseudomonadota bacterium
CTTTCACATCGGACCGCTATCCAATTTCAGAGTTGCCCTCAACACAACTATTCTGACCGGGTATCGAGCATAGAAACACGACTGGCAATCACTATGCGTGCACAGCACATCGCAGAACTGCCGCAAACTCGCTCATCGACGCTCTGCATAAATAAGCGAGAGCCGTCTCTGTATTTCGAAAAAAGCAGGAAAAAGTTGCTGCGCGCGGTGTCTGAGACAAATGACTAGACAAATGACTAGGGTGGCGTCCTATTTTCCCCAATCTTCCCTTGCCCTCTTCTCCTATCACGCTTCGTACTCGCCCGGCAGAGCTTTTGATGCGAGCCAGATTAGGGCCAATATCACACCGAGGAGGATAATTGTTCTAAAGTGGGACCTTCGAGTTAGCCGCCGGAACCAAATTAGGTGGACCGGTACATACACAGTGAGTGATGCCAAGAGTATCAGTACAAGATCCGGCCGAAAGTCCCCACTGATATAAACACAGAGTGCCGGAGCTGATGCATGATACGCACGACAATAAAGCTCGCGAAATAAAGTCCATGTCAGCAAAACTGCGTGTGACGCGAAGCCAGCTCCCAGTGGAAGGCTAATAAGGGCAATCCAAATGCCCGCCACTGGTTCAGCAAGCTCTTGATGATTAGAGGCGTCTTTCTGCTCGTAGCTCATAGCGAAACCTCACGAAGCGCTGTAGTCTTTAGTAAGAGCCCTCGCACCACTTGGATGCGCAGTCAATTGACCCGTATGCCACTTGATTGTCTTTCGTTATGTTGAATTAGGTCCAGTGCGTTAACTATCTGCTCAGCTAACTCCCTCTGCGCCAACTACTGCGCCTTCGAAGGATAGGGCCGTTTTCGCACAAGATAAGCGAATCGATCGTTTTTTATAAGTAGCTGAACCGTAGTGGCTGTCCGGTGGTCGTTCAACCGAGAGTGCTCAGATAATGGTCGAAATGCGTGGGGAGTGTCCCGAAGCTAGGTTTTGTAGAGTAACTCGCTCATCGACGCTCTGCATAAATAAGCGAATGTGTCTTACGCCGTGATCGCCACGCGCGTGCCATACCCCATGAAGCCGCCGAAATCCTACTGCTCAAAGGCTCGCGTGAGACCACTACAGACAACTCTTCAGATCACGTGCTGAGCTGTCAAAACGAGCTAAAGAGCATCGCCAGCAGGACTTTCGGGCTCTATTTTCCGCTTCTTCACCCAAAATCAGTGGCTTGGAGCGCGAGGCCGCCAAAAAAATGCAGAATATCTCATCTGGGTACGCTTTTATCGGTCTTACGTAATCGCTCCAACTACTATCACAGGTTGCTGCTATGACAGATGGTCTTACGTCCGCAGATAAGGAACCTGCGACAGGCGTTCCCTCAACGAAGTTAACCAAGATCGAAAACTCACTCCTAGCCATAGCTACGCGCTACGGTGCCGAACGTGCAGAGACAGCGTACCTGTACGAGCAATTCTTATCGCAAGCAGAATGTTTTTATCGCCAGAGTTCTCTTGCCTTAAAGACCCCCGCCTGGAAACTTGCCCTACACCAAGTGGTTCGCCATCTTGCGACCAAAGACCTCGGTGACCTCGCCCTCGGAAATTACTTTGAACACTGGAGACAGAAAGAAAGATCCCGTCAACTGTACCAGGAGACGACTCCGCCACCGACCTGGCTAGAGAGAAACTCGGCAGAGGATGACATCTCTCCACTTGTCGCAACGGCTCTCGAGAATCTGCATAATCGCTATAGCATCGCCTCAACAAAATCAGACGAGCCAAACCCCGCTCGTGATGGGCTACAACATTTGTACGTGAGTATGCGGCGCCTTAACGAAACGACTGCCAACGGAATCGCTACAGATAATGAACTACTTGACGATCTTTTGATGATGCTAAGTTTTAGTGCCGGAGACCTCCCCAGAGGCTAGCGAATGCAGCACTGAATTTACCACTAATCGGCTACGCGCCTGGAATTAAAACGAATCAATTCGGACCGCGCTGACCACCTGTCCCTCTAAAAAGGCGGAGGCAAGAAAATTAAACCGCCCAACTTCGTCAGTCACGAAATAGTTGACGCGTCCAGGGGCCGCAGATGACTCCTTGGGGCCGAGCAGTGCTACTACATCGCTGGCGATTGCGTCTGAACACTCCACTATCGAAACATCTGGTCCCATGAACGCCTGAATCGACTCCACCAAGAGAGGGTAGTGTGTGCAGCCTAGAATTACCGTATCGACCCGCTGCTCCTTAAGTGGTTTCAGGTAGAGCTCGACCACCTTATCCACTATCTCACCTCGCAGCATTCCTGCCTCAACGAGCGGCACAAAGAGTGGGCAGGCCTGCTCACTTACTCTTGCGGTAGCATCGAGCGCAAGTATCCCCTGCCTATAAACCCCACTGGCTATCGTCGCGTTTGTTCCCAACACCCCAATCTTACCTGACTTACTACGAGAAAGTGCCTGCCGAACCGCTGGGCCAATTGTACCTATCACCGGTATCGAAAGCTCATTCTCAAGAACATGAAGCGCTGCGGCTGATGCCGTGTTGCAGGCAACGATCAAGACTCCTACTTCTTGGGAAACCAAGAACTGCGAACACTCCCGCGCATAGCGGACTATCGTATCATGCCCTTTTGTTCCGTACGGAAAACGCGCGTTATCTCCGAGGTAAAAATAGTTAGGCCCCGGCAGCGCTCGCAGCATCCCTCGCAGAACGGTAAGTCCACCAAGACCACTATCAAAAAGACCTATCGATGTTGGGGAACTGCCCGTCATAGCAGGATTGTACCCAAGGCGGACCTGAGAATAAAGAAGCCTGATGGAAGATTGAGGCGTGCGCGCGAAATCACTATAGGTAGCCGTCTTACCTCGATATTTATCGCGCTAGCCAACCCCTTGCTCACTGGCAGCGACCTCAGGGTCACTGGCGAAACGAAGGAAAGTAAGGCGCCACGCAATCGATAGATTACGTACGAATCGATTAAGACTCATCGGTGCCATTACCGCTTCGCGCAACTCAACGAACGACGGGGAGTCCAGCACACGATGTGCGGCCCTGATCTCCTCGTCTCTCGGCACTCTTGATGAAACAACACTCCCCTGTATCGGCGAGACATAGCCCTCGGGCATGGGATAGCGCGCGAAGAACCAGGCAGCAGGCACCCTCTTTTCATGACCAGGTCTGCCGCGATTCGTGAGCCGCAGCCGTGCTCCGACATAGTCATTCAATCCGAGCGAGTCAATCACGACCGTATCAAGCGACAAGGCAGCAGGAGGAACCCCTAGATTAGGTACAAATACAGCACGCACTCCTGCATTTTGAGCTTGCTGAAGAATATCCCTGCTTATGTCGACAAAAAAGTGCTTTCCATAACCCTGCGCTGTCAATGGCCGCCTAACGCCCGCTCGCGACACGTGCCATTCCCGCTCGTCAGCAATTCCATCAAAACTTAGGTCAGCTTTATACGAGGGCCGAGCACATATCGTCGCCCAGAGACACCACGCAAGACTCCCTCCAGTAAGAACAACACGGACAACAACAGCTTTCGGAAATGAGACGACAGCTACAGACGACAACACCGCAAAGAGTCCCGGTAGAAGGAGCCTTGCGTGCATAAAATCACCCCCAACTCGCCATACTGATACAATATGAAGAATCCCTCCGACGCACAGCGCTGCATTGACCCATGCGTACGAGCGGCGTTCCGCAACTTCTCTGTTACTTAGATGTCCAGGTGCAGAGGCCCACTTCTGTCCAACAAGCGCACACGTCGCTATTAATAAAATCCACTCGAGATTGTAGGTTTTAAAAAAGTCTTCAAGATAGAGATACCCCCGCCACCACAGCGCACCAAAACTCTCCTTCGCTATGAATGTCGTCGGAACAATTGCTGCGTAATATCCCATCCGAAAAATCTGCCAACTCATTGCCGGCAGCACCGCAGCTAGCAC
>OMII01000202.1 GCA_900299055.1 Pseudomonadota bacterium
ACACTGATTTGCTGCTCAGCTTTTGCCGATCTCGGTGTGTGTAATCTTGCTCAATTGGGGATGTGGACCTGCGCGAGGTCGGTCGATTGGTTGATCACTCACTGCGTACGCGTCTTAAGTGGCCGAGGCAGCCGCTCTGATTTCTGGCGAGTAAGTTTCGGCATACGAGATCCCTGATCAAATAATCTTCCGGTTGCGAAACGCTGTGCTGATCAAAAGTAGTAACACGTGTCGATTCCTGATTTCGCGGTTGAGTGTGCTTGGCTATAATTTCGCGCATGAATGTTGCCCGAGCTGAGCTGTTACAAGTCCCGTTGTCCAAAGTTGTTTCTCTTCCAGTATCGTCTCCCATGGTTCATGGGGTTGGTGTTCAGAGGCGTGCGCTTGACGAAGTCGCTAAGCTTGAGGCGTTGCTGAGAGATGTATCTGATGTGAGCTCGCTCTCAGCTGAGCTTATAGAGCGAGCCATTAAGGAGAATCTGTGGTATCATGTCACCCCATTTCGCTCCGCTTTGATACGTGCTCTTGAGTTGCCCGTTTCTGCTCGAATCCTCGAGGTTGGCTGTGGCGCCGGGGCCCTGACTCGCTACCTGGGCGAGCGTGGTTTTCAGGTAGTAGCGCTCGAGACGTCTGAAGAGCTGTCAGAATGTGCCCGGCTACGATGTAAGGATCTCCCGAACGTAGAGATAGTGACGGGTTTTCTGGAGCAGGTCGTTGACGATCAGAAATTCGATTTTGTTCTCTGCGTTGATCCGGTCTTTGTAGAGAGTGAGTTTTTTGACCCAGGTTTGCAGCTCCTAACCTTGGCGCGCCGTGTTCTCAAAGCGACAGGCAGTTTAATTCTCTCAGTGGGAAATCCACTACATTCGCCAGGAGGGGCGCACGTAGAGCCGTCACAAAGCCACGTGCGTGGGAGAGGGGCACCATTGGAGGCGCTGAAGCAGTCCTTGGGAAGTGCGGGTTTTGTCCATTTTGAGAACTATCTTGCGTTTCCGCACCATGCCGCACCGCAGTTGCTTGTCGATGCACAGCAGGCGCGGGTCGATCGAGTGGCGTGGCTCGCACTCATCAAGGAATTGTACAGCGCCTCTGAGTTGGCGGAGGGAGAGTTCGATTCTTGGTGGCGAGGTATCTACAACGAAGGGCTTGAGAGCTCGTTGGCACCTGGGTGGTTGATAGTTGCCCATGCTCATCACGTACATTCCGTCGTATGGAGTGGCCAACCGGTTAAGCAATTCGTGGTAACCTCTGAAGAGGGAGTGGTTCAGGAGTCCCATAAGGTTCATGGGGTTGGGGTGCACCCACTTGCAATAGCAAAGCATGAGTTATTGGCGGCGATTCAGTCCTCAGCGAAGCCGGCTCTCAATTCGGTAAGAGACTACAAGGAGTCGTTGGTCACGGCGGATAAGAAGATCGACGAACTCGCGTTTAAGGAATCAATCGCTCGGGAGCAGTTTCGAGATGCACAGGAAGCGCTTGTCCGGGCCGAGGATAGGCACACCACGGAAATTTACTCGGAGCAGGAGTCGCGCCGAGTGAGGGAGGCCGAGCTCGGACTGGTCCTAAAACAGTATCATGCCGTGGGCGCAATTTGTCATGATATGCGGGAAGAGGGCCGTAAACTTAAAGATATGCTCGAGGAGCTACGTCGCCGCTACGTGGCGAGTGAAGAGTGGGGCTCGGCCTTGGCGAAGAGAATTGTGGAGACCGAGACAGAGTTGGCACAGGCGCGGTCCTCCAGAGCTTTTCGACTAGCTCAGAGAATTAAGAAGTTCTTCAAAAAGACACCATCCCGCGACATCGCGCTCGAGAAGTCAAAGCGCCGGGTAGAGGAGTAGGGGCCCCTCGCGCAGAGTGCCGTTAACAATTTAATCAAAGGCATAGAACCTTAAAGACTTATTGACGCATCGTAGATTCTAGTATATTTCTATACTCATATGATGCAAGAAATTATGCCAGAACTTCACTATTCTCATCTCTCGGACGGTCGATTACTTACGTCGACCGACTATGTAGTAAACGAATTATCGGTAGCTCAAGGAACAGGTTCCAGAGGGCGACTGGAGTCTCCGGGGATAGCGGTGAGAGAGGCAATTACCGCTCACTTAGAGGTCTTATTGGGGAGACTTCGAGGCGAATCGCTTCTCCTGGCAACATTATCATACGGGCTTGGGGTGCGGATGTCGCACTTGCGAGAGGTTCGGATGAGAGACGTAAGTATCGCGGATAATACACTCTTGGTTGCAGGGCGCGAGCGCACGATACCCGAGGGGATACTTGATGATCTCCGTGACTATGTGCAAGAGCGGATGTGTGGAAGGGAGGCTTCTATTAGCCTGTCCCGAAGAGAACAGCGATTGTTTTCGGATGAAGCGTTCGATCTTTTCGCAGAAGAGTCCCGATATGTTGACTCCTTGTTCGTTGAGCGGTTGCGAGTTTCGGTAGGAAAGCGTGCGCGTGTGTGTCTTGATTCAAGACTTCGAATTCTGGGTTGGTTCCATCGTAAGAGAGCAGCCAGAAAGGGAGTAAAACTTGCCTCGGCGCTTGATCTTTTTGACAAGGGGCCTCGGATAGTTCGTCGGCGAGAGGCCGGAGCGGTGGATGCGTATTATCTCTGGCGAGCGTCTCGAGTTTTATTTTCCTAGATTTTAGCGACGCAAGGCGCCCGATCTGGAAAGTCCGTGAAGATACCATCAACGCCAAGGGCTGTAAGTTCTCGCATATCAGACGGGTCATTTACGGTGTACACAAACACCTTTAGCCCGGCTGCGTGAATCTGCTTGATACGTTCTTCTGTTACTGCATCAAGATGGAGGTGCACTGAAATTGCTCCGAGCTTTTGAGCGTTTTCGACGCACGACACTGGATAGCCGTATGTTAAGAGGCCAATTGGAATCGTTGGAGCCGTAGCTCGAAACGCGAGGATCTCGGCATGATCGAAGCTTGAAACGATAAAGTGCGATTCATCCCACCCATTCTGTAGCGCCTGAAGTAGCGTCAGAGCTGTTACAACGCCTGAGTTTCTCCCCTTAAGCTCAACCTGAGCACAGGCCTTCCCTCTAATGAGGTGAAGCACCTCCGACAGTAAGGGAATCGACTGATCCTTGGGGAGCTTGACTGATCGGATGTTCGCTAGCGTTTGCCTCTCTACGATGCCGGGAATTTGAGCCATGCGCTGCAGAGACCGATCGTGAAACACAATTGGTTCTCCCTCTACAACTCGTACGTCAAACTCGACCCATGACGCCCCTAACTCAAGTGCTCGAGCGAAGCTCAGCAGGGTGTTCTCTGGTTCGTGGCCAGAGGCACCCCTGTGAGCGATGTAGATTGGGCGGGAAGTCATAGGTATAGGTTACTATCGCCCCCGACTATTGGGAACTACCTCCCTGTTCGTTGATTCAATAGAAGCGCGTTACGACCGAAGCTCTGGCGATAAAGAGGTGAGTTGTGCACTGCTGGTGCTCACCATAACCTAAAGGTTATGGGCGATTTGATTGGATTGTATGTGTTTGGTCAGGATCGATAGAAAATAGTGTCCCTGAGGAAGGTCACGGTCGCAGCCAGATAAGCCAAGTAGGGGGTTCTAGTAGTCGTAAAGATACTCGATGCATGCTACGTGGTGGTGGTAGATTAGGGAGAAAGGTGGTGACATGACAGTATTGCGGAAGCGAAGTGATACATTCCCGTATGGTCGATGGTTGGTGTGTAGGCCACAAGACTACGACGTGCGGTATAAGATAAATCCATGGATGGATACCTCGCGAGCACCAGACAAAGCGTTGGCGCGAGAACAATGGTGCACATTGCACCACCATCTTTTACGGCTGGGAGCTTGGCTGGAATACGTCGACCACGCACCAGGCAATCCAGACATGGTGTTTACTGCTAACGCGGGTCTTGTGAGAGGCAATGACGTCGTGCTTTCTCGATTCCGATATGCAGAGCGACAGGGTGAAGAAGCGCACTTTCGCGCATGGTTCGAGGTGGCGGGTTATAAGGTTCACTCCGTATCGCGCGGCAGTTTTGAGGGAGAGGGCGACGCACTTTTCGCTGGTTCAAAGCTTTTTTGCGGATGGGGATTTCGCTCTGATATTGAGGCTCACGAGGAGGTGGGTAGAATATTCAATGTTGAAAAACTGATTCTTGCCAAGTTGCAGGACCCCCGCTTTTATCATCTTGATACCTGCTTCTGTCCACTCACCAATGATGTGGCTCTTGTATATCCAGGAGCATTTGATCCCGAGGGTTTGGAAAATTTGCGCTCATCGATTGAATTGCTTGAAGTGCCCGAGAGCGAGGCCCTTCACTTTGTGTGTAATGCTGTAGTGCTTGGGCGATCGATTGTGCTGCCCGCAGGATGTCCCGAGACGTATCGACTACTAGAAGGGCGAGGGTTTTCCGTGTACCCAGTTCACCTAAGCGAGTTCATTAAAGCGGGAGGCGCAGCGAAGTGCCTCTCACTTCGGCTTGAACAGATGATCTAGCGGTGTAGTACTCTGTGGAATCAAAGATCGTTGCGATAGTCGGAGGTACTGCGAGTGGTAAAACCACGATAGCCTCAGGTTTGGCCCGAATTGCAGGGTCAGAGCGCGCCGTATGTCTTCCGCTTGACTCATATTATCGATGTTCTGGTCACCTGAGCCCGGAGAAACGGGCCATTCAAAATATGGATCATCCGGATACGCTCGATCATGTCCTATACGCTGCGCACCTTAAGGCTCTTGCGAGCGGCGAAGTAATCGATGCTCCCATCTACGACTTTAAAACTCACACGAGGTCTCCGGTGGTGGAGCGCGTCGAATCGAAATCTATAATATTCGCAGAAGGAATCTTGGTCTTGCACTATCCTGAAGTTCGAGCGCTTTGTGACTACGCTATTTTTCTTGATGTGCCCCAGGAGGAGCGCCTTGCGAGGAGGATATCAAGAGACACTCGTGAGCGTGGTCGCACCGAAAAGTCCGTAGTTGAACAGTGGGCGTCAAATGTCCAGCCGATGCATGAGGCTTTTTGTGAGCCTACGAAGGTGTATGCAACTGAGGTTCTAGCAGGTTTCATCGATGAGTCAGAGCTGTCTGGTCTGTGGGGGCGGATAAGGAAAATTGCGAGAGATTAAAACGACTCGTTCTCCCGCCGCATGATATCCTCTAGAGTGCCCCGCCGCTCGATAACTCGTTGAGAGCCATCTGAATGTATGAGGACCGAAGCGGGTAGATTCATAGAGTTGTATTCGCTCTTCATTGCGTGGCTATACGCACCTACCAAACCCATGACCATGAAATCACCGACCTTAACTTCAGGGAAGGATCGAGGTAGAAGTTCGCCAGATTCAGAGCGGGTGAACACATCTCCGGATTCACAAAGATAGCCGGCGACTACATATTGTCTTTCTCCGGCTAATTCTCTGCCGTCGCTTGATACGGCAACAATTGGGTGAAAGCTGCCATACATCGCTGGTCTTGGATTGTGATTGAAGCCTGTGTTAAGCAGGATAAACTCATAGTCGGGTGTGGTTTTAATATTTTGTATCTCGGCGATTAAATAACCACACTCAGCAACAACAAATCTTCCGGGCTCGATCTCAAGCCGAACATCTTTGCCATAGTCCTTTGAGAATGATGCAAAACTGTCACTGAGCCGCCCTCCCCATTCTTGGAGTGGCATCCGAGTGTCAGTATCGGGATTGTACACTACCGGTAATCCTCCCCCGAGATTTATAAACGTCAGATCGTCAAATTGGCTTGCCACCTCAAGGGTTATGTCCTTAATACGCAGCCAATGGCTAAGATCGGTACCAGAGCCGATGTGGGCATGAATGCCCATGAGCTTTAAGTCGTGCTCCTTGAGTGTCGCGCGAACGGCGTCGAGCTGGTCGATGTAGATCCCATGCTTACTTGCGGGGCCTCCTGTATTGACCTTGTTGTTCGCCCCGTGACCCTCACCAGGATTTAACCGGAAGGAGACTTTTGACCCAGGAAAAAGTCGGCCCCATAGCCGCATTTGGTCAAGTGAACTGCAGTTCATATCTATACCGAGTGATTCAAGCTCAGTGAACACCGAGACTGAAGCGCTTTCACCGGTAAACTGAACGTGCTGCGCTTGATAGCCCGCCAGTAGGGCGCGTTTTGCTTCATTTAATGATGAGGCGTCGATCCATAAACCTTCGTCTTTGATAATTTCAAGGATTGCCTTGAGGGTGAGAGCTTTGCAGGCATAGCGAATTGTCGAATGCGGATAGGCCAGTGCGCTTTTTAGTTCTTGGCACCGCTTCCTGACAGTAGACTCAAAAAATACATACAAAGGAGAGTGGTATTTGAGTGCCAACGATCGAGCTACTGCTGCTGAAAGGACGGCGCTATTGTTGTCCATGCTTACGTCCACGTCGAACTTTCTCTAATGCCTGTGCCACCTCTTCATTGCCTCGCTCAGTGTATCTCATTGTAATTCGCACATCGCTGTGCCCAAGCGCCTGGGCGACAAGTCGGATATCCTTTGAGTCGTCAAGGAGGTCAGTGGCATATGTATGGCGTAAAAGGTGAGGGTGAAGCTTGGTTTCAACTGAGCATTGTCGAATCGCACGCCATATACTTTTTGGACTCATTTCAAAGCTCGCTAGGTCCGTGGAGCTGGCTTTGTAGGAGCTTATGAAGAGTGGAAGCTTCTGGTCAACGTTAGGGCTTAGCGCAGGGAAGAAACGCTCAAGCTCTTTCCGTCGAGCTTCAAGGTACGTTCTAAGGGGAGGTCGCATCTGTTCAGAGATGTATACATCACGAAATCTGCGCCCCTTGGTCCGTACCTGGCGAATCCACGTATGGTCCGCGTCTATCTGTCCCAGCCGAAGCGAGCGAATCTCATCCGCACGTAAACCGGTATCGAGTAGCAGGTTGAGAATTGTCTCGTTCCGCGAAGCAGAAAATGTGTCTTTGTCAGTTTTAAGAGAGGAAGCTTTGTCTCGTATGCGCGTCAGTTCTTGAAGGTCTATTGATTTGGGCTTCGTAGTTTGCTGTCGAGGTGATTTGACCTCGCGGGCAGGGTTTATAAATCCCGGCATCTTTTCGGCGAGCATTCTCCCCATATGCTTCAAAGTCGCTAATCTTCTACATACAGTTGCCGGGGCCTCGCCAACCCGCAGGAGCTCATCAACGAATCTTTGCGTGGCAGAAAAGTCCCAATCGTTGACCCGCAGCTGATCTATTTCGCTGTAACGCTTGTGACGTCGAAGAAAATCAAGGAATCGATCCGAATCAAGCTGCTTGGCGCGCGCGGTATGCGATGCGCCCTCCGCGTAAAAGCGGAGATATTCGCGAACGACCATTCCTAACGGCAGGTCGGCCACAGCAGCAGATGGGCGCGTCTCTGCAAAGAGACTATCCGGTAGCTCCTTCATACAGATGAATTGTAGGGTAGAAAACGACTCCTAACCAGACGACATAACCCGGGATCAGCCGATTTTCGGCGTTATAAGTGGCTGAGAGTGCTAGGCATGACATCCTTCTGGAAACAGTTTATGGTGAGCTCATGAGTGAAATAGCACCTACCAACTTGTCACTATCGAAAATCAGAGAGCTCATAGAGAAAGCGGTGTTGGAGGCGGCTGCGTATCTCGATAGCGCCGTCAACTCCGGTGAAAAGCTGGATGTGCAGGTCAAGTCTGATAAGACCTTGGTAATGAACCTCGATCTTGAGAGTCAGCGAAGAATTCTCACGACCCTCGGAACCGCGTATCCGATAGTAGCTGAGGAGGATCCCAGCTCGCATAATTTAATTGAATCATCGAGCAGTTATTTTTTAGTCGATCCGCTTGATGGAACCACATCCTGCAAACGCTTCTTGGGGCAGCGGGGAGGGCAGGTTGGCTACGGCCCTCTGGTTGGGTTTGTTGAAAATAATCAGCTAGCGGTCAGCGCATTTTACAGCGTGCCGCATCGGACTCTGTTTACGGCAGTCCGAGGAGAGGGGGCTTATGCGCGAGAGTATGGTGCAACAGAGTCACGAGTGTTAAAGCCGGTGCCATGTAAGGATTTGAGCACTGCGGGGGTGCTGTTCTTTGTGAGTCCGTATGGTGAAGCGCGTGTGATTGAGTCTCTTCGCACCCGCAACGCAATAGAAAACGTGTACCGTTTTGGTGGATTTGCCAATGACTGTGTCCGGCTGGCGCAGGGTTTCGAGCAGGTCCAACTTCAATGCAACGCTAGGCCGTGGGATTTCTCTGCGGTACTGCTCGCCGCAGAAGCGGGCTATGAGGTGTTCTGTGACCCGCTTGGAAGACGCGTTCCGTTGCGCGAGTGGAGAATTGAGATGAATAACGCGGTAGCGATTATGCATCGAGAGATAGTGGCTGATTTTTTCGCCTTTGTGGATTCGATGGAATAGGCCCTACGGTTCTATGCTGACGATTCGACTCGACACTCATGCCCATTTATATCCCCAGTATCCGCTTAAGCTGTGGTGTGATGCAGCACACAGAAACCTCAACGTCACGGGTCCTTGTGTTGGGGCGGTTTGTATCGCAGATCGGTTCGGACAGGATGCATTCTCGCGTTTCAGCACAGAAGGTGCAGCATTCGGATCATGGAGGGAGCTTCCACGTGGCTCGGGAGAGGTCTTGTCTCGTGAGGGAGTCTTTGAATGGGACGGGAAGCGACTCTCAATTATTCGGTCGGTTCAGTATGTGTCACTTGAGCGTATAGAAGTGCTTGGATTGGGGGTGGGGCGCAGTGTTCCTGATGGTGCGCCTACGGCTGAGCTCGTAGACCTAGTTGCTCAGGAGGGAGGAGTGGCGTGCGTTCCTTGGTCTCCTGGAAAGTGGCTGGGTAAACGCGGTTCGGTCGTCTCAAGAGTTATGGACAATACGTCTCCCCGACGACTCACCTTTGGAGATATCTCCATCCGTTCCACATGGGGCCCATTCTCGCTGCTCCTTCGGCGGGCTCGACGCAAGGGTTTCCCGGTGCTGTTAGGTACGGATCCTCTTCCACGAATCGGCGACAGTGAGCTTGTAGGGAGTTTCGGGATAGAGATTGCCGCGGAACGTGCCCTTTTTGAGTGTTTGGGGACTGTAGGGGTGCTTCATAATCACCTGATAGAGGGCAAGGCATTCCGGCCCTGGGGCAGTCGGAACTCCCCGGCGGACGCTTTTTCTCGATTTATTTCGACACTTTGATCTGACTTTCGTCATCTCAATTACGTGGTCTCGTCGTAGGGAGTGACCGCACCTAACTAATTGTATGTACTAGGTTTTGGGAACTGGCATATGTCGCATAGGCCGACTGTCGTGCTCTTTTTTAATGACTGGAAGGTCTATCCGCACGGGGTAAATGCCGGTGGAGGGGAGAGCGCTACGATGGCTCTGGGCCGCTCTATCGCTCGTTTGGGGTATCGGGTCATCGCCTGCGCCAACCTCCCCGAGGGGGAAACTCACCGAGATGGAGTTGAGTTCTGGGACTTTGGTGCCGGCTACGAACTGCAGCGAATTGAGCGACGTTTACGCGAGATTGGCCCCTACCACTGTCTTTGCGCCACTCTCGTGCATCCTCTCCTCCATCTACGCGATCATGAAAACTGCCTTTCTCGAATTCTCATAAATCACGCTCCGTCGGCGCATGGGAGCGGCCTTGAGCCGGTAACAGTGATGTCGCTGGTTGATTACATGATCTGCGTCTCACACGCACAACGTTCGTTGATACTCAAGCGTGGAATTGATGGTGATAAATTGGTCGTAGTTCGTAATGGATTTGATGAAGACGTTTTTACCTACGCAGGCCCAGAGGAGCGGGACTGGGAACAGCTCGTGTTCATCGGGCGAGTAGAAGCCGCAAAGGGAATCCATGTTTTAATGCAGGCTTTTGGAGACCTCAAGCGAGAGTTTCCTGGACTTAAGCTGGATGTATACGGTGATGAGAGCTATTGGCCAGAGTTCACCGCTCGTAAGCAAGAGCTCTTAACAAAGTTTCCGGGCCTAACCTTTAATGGAAAAGTTCCCCAGCGCCAACTTTCTGAGCGTCTTCGCTCCGCCGGGCTTCTGATTTTTCCATCACTAAC
>OMII01000203.1 GCA_900299055.1 Pseudomonadota bacterium
GTATGACTCTATCGCGCCTTTCGGATTCTGTGAGCTGAAATACGCGTCACCCAATCGAGCCTGGAGCCCGGGGTCGGAG
The DNA here is from genome assembly GCA_900299055.1 of Pseudomonadota bacterium. Lineage (GTDB taxonomy): Bacteria > Bdellovibrionota_C > UBA2361 > UBA2361 > OMII01 > OMII01. The sequence continues at coordinate 80 of OMII01000203.1, forward strand.
GGGTAGGCGGTGGCGTACTTGGAAAGAAGGGTCACGGCCTGCGAGTCCTTCTTGTTAGTGATGTACATTCCCGCCAGATTGAACACCGCCGTTAGGTTCTTCTCATCAGTCTCCAGAGCTTGCTTAAAGAGTGACTCCGCACGGTCAAAATCGCGGCCTTTGATCGCCACAACTCCCTGCTCATTGAGCTCTAAAGAGCGTTGCGATTTCGCAGAAAGGGTCGGGGCCGCTGCGCTCTTGCCATTTCCTGATAACTTTTTGTCTGCGGCGCGCAATGGCGATGAAGTGTGCGCACATATCACGAGACCAACACATACGAGAATCTGGACCGGTGACGTTTTGATGGCCTTTTTCATCTCTCGAGCGCTCCTTTTACGAGTAAACACGACAAAGAATCATAATTCCGATGAACAGCAGATACAGTAGCATAACGCGTCGTAAATACACGCGACTAATACTTCCGTCGGTAGCGCTGCGCCTAATGACGGGAGCGGCTACGGGTAGTAAGAGGTACACTGCTAGGTAGAGTCGCTCAAGATAGCCAATCAACGCTAACGTACCGATGAGCGCTGGCGCCCCCGCAAGACAGACTCGGTACATCGGACGAACCCAGCGGTTGTGGATTTGTGAAAGAGCATCAGCGTGCCAGGTCATTTCGACGGCTCCGAGAAGTGTTCCTACCGCGATCGCGACACAGATGACTTGCGCCTGAATCTCACCGAGGGCGAGCGCGAAAGAGAGTCCGGCAAGAAGACAGTGGGAGAGGGTAGAGGTCGCAACGGAGACGTGCGCGCGATTTTGCTCCCAGCCGGCTCGACTCATGCCTCGCAGAGCAAGGATGGCAAGGAGAGTCAGAAACATCCCTTGGCTTGCCTGTGCCCGGAATGCCTGCATCACAAACAGTGTAGTCAGGGCTAGACCAAGTGCAACCACACCGTAGCCTCGGCGCTGAGAAGAGTTGTTCTCCCGAGCTTTGATCCACAGCATCACCGTTCCTTCGGTCATGTTCCAGCAGACGAGCACCGCGATTAGCCGCAGCAGGCGGTTCACAATAAGGGCGTACTCCTCCGGCCCGAATAGGTAAAAATCCAGCACAACCAGCGCTGTACCCGCGGGGCTCATTCTTAACAAGGTGTATACAAAGGAACGCATGAATCCGAGCATTGCCTGGAGAGCTTAACGTGGTCGGAATCCGGGTAAAAGAGGGGTTGTGTTGGATATGTGCGCCAGTTTGCCTCAAGAGAGGCTGGTGGGCCCCGCCTTGGGCCTTGCCAATTGTGTCACGGGAGGTGAGTTCTTGCTTCTTTCGGTGTATGATCCACCAGGTATTTATGACGACTCCAGTACTTACCTCAAGCCAGCGCCCAGCCGATACGCGACAAGTCCGTGCTATGTTTGACGCGATCGCACCAACGTATGACCTCCTAAACGGCGTACTCAGTGGAGGCGTGCACCGCGTATGGGAGCGGGCTTTGGTTCAGAGTCTTCCTGTATGTCACTTTGGTAGCTGTCTCGATCTTTGTACGGGCACAGGCGCTCTGGTGCCTCGCCTGGCTTCGAAGTTTGAGCGAGTCGTGGGTGCTGATATCTCGCCGCGGATGTTGCACGTTGCGCGCTCCCGCTGGAAGTCCTTGTCAAATGTGACGTGGGTTGAGGCTGACGCGCAGACATTGCCTTTTGAGAGTGCGTCGTTTGATTGTCTCACGGTATCGTATGGTGTGCGAAATGTGCCGAACCTACGGCAAGGATTGTCGGAGATGTGGCGAGTTCTTAAGCCGGGTGGGACTCTTGCAATCCTTGAGTTTGGCACCCCTCGCAACCAACTCTGGAAAAAGCTTTTTTCGCTGTACTCAAGGGTCGTGATTCCCTTTATCGGGGGAATAATTTCGGGCGAGCGGGGAGCGTATGAGTACCTTCCGACGACAGCAGCGGCATTTCCGTGTGGTGACGAGTTTGTAACTTTGATACAGGAGAGCGGGTTCGAGCCGCTCTTCACGCGACGCCTGCTCGGTGGAGTGGCGTACATTTACGTCGGCAGGCGTCCAGCAGAGGAATAGAAGATGAGCACGCAGAACGAGCAAACCTGGATTGTTGGAGTAACTGGCGCAAGTGGAGTGCGATACGCCGTGAGGTTGCTTGAGGTGCTACCGCCACTGATTGGGCACCTTCACGTTGTTTTCTCAGACGCGGCTCTACGAGTCTTGCATGATGAAGAGGGGAAGGCGATCAACGCCGCGTCACTCTCGATGGAGAAACTCACTGATACGTCACCACGCAATGTTACTTTCTATAACAGCCGAGATATTGGAGCTCGAATCGCCAGTGGTTCGATGCTTGCCACGGGTATGGTGGTCATTCCGTGCTCGATGGCTACACTCGGAGCTATTGCTCATGGTATCCCGAGCCACTTGGTGCACCGAGCTGCCGATGTGACGATGAAAGAGGGGAGAAAGCTCATTCTCGTGCCACGAGAGACCCCACTCTCGCCGATACATCTGCGCAATATGCTAACTCTCTCAGAGCTCGGAGTGACTATCGTTCCAGCCATGCCTGGGTTCTACCACCGTCCAGAGAGTGTCGAAGACATGGTAGATCAATTTGTTATGAAGGTGCTCGACAGCATGGGTATTGTTCATTCTCTTGGTAGGAGATGGAAGGAGAAAGAGGAACAGTAGTATCTTTCAGACTCTATGACTGTAGTAAATCGAGTTGCAGCCTACGCAAGCATGGTGAAAATATCTCATTCGGTCTTCGCGATGCCGTTTGCGCTCACCATGTTGCTTGTAGTGAGCAAATCTTGGCCGGTCCGCTGGCAGCAAGTGGTGCTGCTGCTAGGGTGTGTTGTGTTCGCTCGCACGGCCGCGATGGCGTTTAATCGTGTGGTCGACGCGGAGATAGATGCTAGAAATCCACGTACGGAGTCACGTGAGATTCCCCGAGGCATTGTCTCGCATCGTGAGGGAGTGCTGCTTACGGGCGCAAGTGTTGTTGCTTTTCTTCTTACGACAGCGTGTGTCGGAACCCATTGTCTTATCCTCGCCCCTGTGGTGCTGCTTGTTATACTCGGGTACTCAATACTGAAACGCTTTACGTCGGCGTGCCACTTTGTGCTTGGACTGGGGCTCGCGTGTGCACCGGGAGGTGTCTGGTACGCGATAACGGCGACCTGGGCGTGGGAGCCGCTGACGTTAATGCTAGCGGTGCTCTTGTGGGTGGCAGGGTTTGATATCTTGTACGCGTGTCAGGATCTCGATTTTGATCGAGCCAACAAGCTCTACAGTGTGCCGAGTCGTTTAGGAGCCGACGGAACTCGGGTGCTTTCAATTCTTTTGCATATCATGTCAGTGCTGTGTCTGGTCTGGTTTGGGTTCTTGTTTGGGCTCGGTCTCTGCTATTGGCTTGGGGTCGTCCTCTTTAGTGTATTTCTCGCCAATCAGCATAGTGTTGTTTGCCGCTTGGGTTTTGGTTCAATAGACCATGTGTTTTTGACGAGAAACGGGCTCGCTAGCGTTGTGCTGTGCGTGTTTGTGGCTCTCGATGTCCTGTTTCGTTAAGCCCATTGATTGGCTCGTTACGGGTCCCTTCTAGTTTGAATCTGTTCGCTTGAGCCAGCCTTGTTGGTTCACGAATTCAGGCGTGATACCGTATCTGTTCGCAGCATTCACTCATGTGGACACGGTAAACCGAAGCACCAGCAATGCACGAGCAGCTACGTTCTCAGCACACAGATTCTTCTGCAGAAACCTCAACAGACGACGCAGGGGTATTACGCCACAAAGGAACGCTTCAAATCGAAACGATTACTTGTCGCGGGTTCATCATCACAAGCGCTCTTGATGAAGGAACTCCGGTCGGACTTGAGGTTCATGTCCGGCACCCGAAGTTTCCGGGGATGAGTCGAACGTTTCTCCTTTCTGAGTACCTTCGTCAGGGGCTGAAATCGTCGCCGACGACAGTTGCGCAGATACTATCATCAGATGCGCGTGAGTCGACGAGGTTGGATGCCCTGCGCACGCTGACCCGTCATATCGCTGCCCCTTCGCTCCGAGAGCAGGGCGTGAGCTTTCGGGACATTGGTTCGGTTGAAATTTCGCGCGACTCGCAGGCTGACAATCAACAGTTCAGGATAGAGCATCGGCTTGGCACCAATTGGAATGACTTTGTGCACGGATACGATCGGCAGATAGTGTCGGTTGTGCGCGAAGGTGTACCAATAGTCGATTTTTCAGTTGCGCTTGATCAGCGCGGAGAGGTCGCATCAGCGCTGATACAATTGCTGCCGCTTGAGCTGCGCTGGCCTATCGTCGATCAAACCGGATCCGCGGTAGATCGGGCTTCGGTGTGGAAAGCAGTAGACGAATACATCGCGTTTCTAAGTCGCGCGCGGCATTATCCATGGCCACAGGCGTTGGAGGATTTAGGTGCTCTGCAGGATGAGCGGATAGCACGAGGTGAGGAGCAGGAAGATGATTCAGTGTCGTGCGTTATGCAGGTGGCGCTCGCAGTGTTAGACGAGCATCGCTACGCAACAGATCCCGGTTTCTCGATTGTAGATCCGAGCCGATCTCCGTTTGGTCTTGAAGGGTTTGCGCGGGCGCTACCCGATGAGAGGGTGTTGTGGAGCTCAGGGCCTGATTCGCTCGAAGGCAGTCGGGGTTTTGAGTTCTCACTGGGAGGTTTTTCGATGTGTGGTGCACCGTATAAGGTGAGCGTTGCTGTGCCGCATACCGGAGCGGGAGTTTTGTGGGATGCCGTGAGGCAGATTAGATTCTCTCGTACGTGGCCAGAATTGGAGCGCGGTTTAATAACCTTGGCGCGAAGTCCAGGTTGTCAGTTCTCAGTCACAGAGGTAACCGACCGAGCGCTGTACCCCAGGGCCGTCAATGAGTTGTTGGAACGACTGGGTGAACGGGGTCTGGCAGGAGTTGTCGAAGTTGGAATTGGCCGTTCGACACGGGATGCAGATGCAGCCGGTGTGGCATGGGTAATGGCAGGGCTCGTTCGTGGGCTTGCCCCTATTCACGGTGTTGTAGTTGGGCCCGGCGCATCTTCCTCGTGGCGTTGTCAGGGATTTCTCGATGAGGATCTCCGGGGTCAATTGGTGTTCACCAATCAGCTTGGCGGGGAATTAATTGTGACGTTAGGGCAGCGTGCGGAATCGTGGCGCACGAGCATACAGACTATCGAGCGGCTGATTATGCTCATGAAGGAGCGTCCATCAATGCTTGAGCGAGAGATCCGGACTGTTGAGAATATCGGGGTAAGCGCCGAAAACTTTCCAACTCATGTCGGTGAAAAGACCTACGCTACGCTCGATCCTATTGCTCGGTTATGGCAGCGAAGCTTCAAGCCATCGCGAGAGAGTGACGAGTTATCATCTTTTCGCGCGCACGAGTTAGCTCACGGTCGTTGGTCGCTCGCAAGAAGCTTCTCGGTGAATGGCGAGATGAGCTATCACACCCTCGTGGTTGGGCCACTGGGAGTTGAGAGAATCTATCTCTCTACGGGACAACGCTCGTGGTTAGGTCAGCTCCGTGGTACTGAGGTGAGGCCAAGCTCCGGACGCCAGATATTTGAGGATTGGGAGCTGCGTGCGCTGTTCCCTTTGTGTGTGCAGACGGGAAGCTCAGTAGATGTGAAAAACCTCCACCGAATGATCTCCAACAGCGTTGGTGCTGTGTTGCTCCGACATTCGGTTTCGATGAGGGAATTTGATCCTGAACGTGCCCAACGCGACCTAGCGGTCATCGCAGGTCGGTGGTTGAGAGGATTGTTAGGATGAAGCACAGCCGAGGCGCAGAGGTGAGCCGATGAGTCCACAGGATTTTTCGATGTTCACAGTCGTGACTTTAGCCGCTTAGGTGTTAAGTTTGCACCTTTCCAGGGCCCTACATCACGAAACAGCTCAGAGCATTCATATCAGGGCAGCGGGCGAACGGGAGGACACAAAAACTGGAAAGGAAGGTTTCCGCAGGCTCTGCGGTTTCTGGAGGTTTTGTGTGTCCGATCGCACCCAGGAGAGACACCTATGATTCGGTCAACAGTGGCTTCGGTTAGCTGCTTTATTGCAGCTACCTCCGTGGCTGTCTGCTACAGCCCCGACTTTTTGGACCTGGTTGATGCCAAAATTGGCGTCGCCAGGTTCTCTGCTATCTCCCTCGGTTGGTTGGGAGTTCATCTCCTTACCTTCCGAGACAAATACCGCACGGCTTGTGAGCGTTAAGCTTGAGAGGTCGCGGTTGTTGGACACAAAATAGAGATCTTCGACGTTGTCGATAGTGCCTACGTTTTGTGTCCTCCTGTTCGGCCGCGCTACAGCCCAGATTGTCTTTTTTGGGCCCAAGGACTACAAGTAGCGAATGGTCTATTCGCTTGCAATCTCCACCTGTCCCAACGACACTTTCATGTTTCATGCCATCCTGGAGCGAAGGATCGATCTGCGTGGATTGGAGTTCGATGTCACGTTATGCGACATCCAAGAGCTGAATCTTGGAATGCAAGCTGAGCGATATGATTTTTGTAAGGCGAGTAGTGTAGCGGCTCTTCGCGCCGCGGAATCTTACGAGCTTTGTGCGAGTGGCGCGGCGCTTGGATATGGTGTGGGACCACTTCTCTTGAGACGCCGCGACGCTCCACCCCTTGAAGAAGGAGCGCGGGTATTGTGCCCAGGCGAATCAACCACAGCGAACGCTCTTTTTCGCCACTTCTACCCTGAAGGCGGGGATATCTCGCAGGTTGTTTTCTCGGACATTATGCCCGCGTTACGAGATGCCAGGGCTGATTACGGTGTTGTGATTCACGAGGGGCGCTTTACCTACGCAAGTTTTGGCTTGGAGTGTGTCGCGGATTTAGGAACTCTCTGGGA
>OMII01000204.1 GCA_900299055.1 Pseudomonadota bacterium
TCCTCAGGGACTCCGAGCGGCGAGACGCCTTCGGGCTCGTTCAAGCTCAACCTCATGCCGAGAGGAGGCGCGCGGCAAAGGGGCTCTGTGACCGCCATCGCTAAATCCACCGCCCAACCAGCGACCTCAGAACAAGTTTCGCCCCCGCAGGCGGCAAAAACGAGCGAGACGCCCCCCTCACAAAGCGACAAAACAACCGGTCCAAAATCAGACGCTACTGCGGGTTCGAAAGGCCCCAAAACTGGCCCACTTCGATTCCGAAAATAGGCCAATTGCCGCGCTGGTCAACTATCTTGCTTTGGGTGCTTATCCGCAGTATCGTTCTAGAAACGATATTCTGTTAACCAACAGGTGTGAAAAGCAAAATCAGTCAGCGAAGGGGCCCTAAAACGACTCACCGAGCTCAAGATTTTTGCTGAAAAGTACGAACGTCACACTGGAGTCCGAGTATCTGGGGCCCAGTAACTGGGTGCCACTAAGAGCGGTGGACCAAGAGGCCGTTCACTCGTACGAGCTGGGGGTTGGCAGTAAACACGATTGTATTCGCCAGTTAGAGAACTGGGGAGCAGAGTAGGTTGTACTCATCAAAGGAAAAGGTTTTATGTACCGAGGCGGAGTCACTTTTTCGATCAATAAATCTTTCGGTAGACTTCAACTTATCCCCGAGCCAGACGGTCTAAGATTATTCTACATTCCAATCGTCAACGGAGCTGAGGCGCCAGGATCACCGGGAAGCCTCGATATGCTTTTACCAATCGATGCCATCGGCGGTCTTTGGGCCACCACGCGAGCGTTTTTATACGGCGTGGAGTCCCTTGATGAAAATGTGATTCTGCAGAGCGGCGAAGTAGAGAGCGAGTCAGACACTCTTATTAAACTGTACCGTGACAAGCCTCGCGGTCAGCAAGGCAAATTAAGCGGCGAAGAGACCTGCTGGCTGCGAATTGTTACGGGCCGTACCGAAGAAGAGCGACGTCGAATCAAGCTCGGACCCAGAGATCTGCTTTGCCTTGAGCTCTCATGCAATTCAGTAATGATACTTGCCGGTGAGGCTGGAACTCACAAACCTGCGCTCCTAGAGGCATAGGAGACAGGGAAGCGCGTGCCCACGCACCCGCTATATTGACCGATAAGTAACGTTATCGGTCAATTCGAGGGCTCTTTGCCCGACCACCTCGTGAGCCTTAGCGGTTTCCCGGAGCTCACTACGATTGTGTTCCGAGACCTCGCAACCCCGCCCAATGGGTCGCTTACTGTGAGGCGTACGTTGTACCGCCCATCGCGTGTAAAGCGTTTTTTGACCGTGGCGCTTCGATATCGACTACCATCAGAAAACCTCCACTGATAGCGGAGCTGTTCACCCTCGGGATCACTTGACCCAGAGCCATCAAGGAGTATCTCTCGAGCTTTACCCGGTCCTGCTTGGGTTGACGCCCCAGCTGCCAGGACACTCTTTGGCGGAAGATTCCGATACAGGGCCTTGAACGACATTGGCTCTGCGCCAGTGAGGAAGTTTCGCGACGAGCTGCGTTCGCCATCGGACCACCCAACAAACGTCCGGCCAGCAAACATTCGACTTGCGGTAAGAGTTTGTCGGGAGCCAACGATTGGGTGTGCGAGGTAGGGCGCTGAAACCTCCTTTTCCTCATCCAGGTACACCATAGATGCTCCTTGCGGCTGTGACTCAAAACTATAAACGCTTGTCCGTCCCATCAACCTGACACACTGCGTATCACTAACCCCCTGCCCTGTGCTTACTAACAAACATAATTCGTGCGACGTATTATCTGTATGTTCCGTAGGAACAAATGAGCCCGATTGACCCTCTACCTCTGTAACCAGATGTGTGTGCTCGTTGTGGACCTGCAACACACTCCAGAGAAATGAAGCGCTGCCTTCGGGCACCCCTTCGGCATGCCCCGAAAATGAAATCGTCTTCCCGACCTCGTACAGCATCCCCGACTGAGGAGCATCAATTACGGCTATCGGAGATGCCACGCCAACGCGAACAACAAACGACTCAGAGCTGCTCAAAAATGGCGCTGTAACTTCTCGGACTGTGACGACTGCCGTGTATACACCCGGCTTTTCGTATCGGTGGGTCCCATCAGCAACAGCGCCTTTTTGCCCGTCTCCAAAATCCCACTCAAAGGCTAAGGCTTGCCCGTCTGGATCAACACTGGTTGAGGCGTTCACTGCAACTACGAGCGGGGCATCACCAGCTGTCGGACTTACCGTAGCTATAACTCTAGGAGGTGAGTTGCCTGGACTTTTTGGCCGGAAACGCCGCACCTGGCTTGTGCGAGTCTTTAGGTCGATGTAAACGGCATAGAGGTTTTCATCTGGGCCGATAAGGAGCTCAACAGCTCCGAGATTACTTCCGACTTCCGCCGCGAAATTGTGCGCGACTGCGCCCCCCGTTCCATCGAACGTCAGATATCGTATAAAACGTTGCGCATAGTCAGCAAAAAACAGAGCACCACGATGTCGCTCCGGATAGCTCGTGCCCGTGTAGAATGCGAGCCCTGTTACAGAGGCGCCTAAGTCCTTTCCGGTCGCGTCATACGGATGCCGGTAGGTAAACAGAGACTTGCGAACAACGCCCTGCCCCTGACTGTACATTGCATTGCAAAAATCAATCGTTCTGGGCGCGGCCTTATATCCTACTTGCTGAATACTACCTGTAGCGGGCCCCTCCTGCTGACTTCGCTCCACAAAGCCTCCCTCATAACACGGCCACCCGAAGTTGCCTCCCTTACCCTCATTAATCTCCTCATAGTAGGAGGTTCCAACATCGCCGACGTAGACTCGATCACTGCCTGGATTGCGCGCTATGCGAAATGGATTGCGAAAACCATACATCCAGGTTCGAGAGCGATTAGCAAAGGGCTTCGAAGCGCTATACCAGGGATTATCTGGCAGGCCCGCACCAGTATCCGCATCGATCCGAAGCACTCTTCCACTCATGGCATCAATGTTCTGCGTCCGAAGTCCGACGCGATTTGGCTTTGTATAATCCGCGCCGTCACCTAATGACGCATACAACACCCGACCCGGTCCAAAAAGAAGGGTTCCTGCTGAATGAGATGGGTAATCGTTGGGAATGCAGTCCTCAATCGGACCGCCATCCATCGTCAGACCACTCATACACGAGGCTCTCTCGGGGATGTTAGGATCTCCATCCGGGGTTGCTGGCGCTATATTCTCCAAAATGCTCTGCTTACCGACCAGCACGGTCAGGCTACCGGGAACAGCAACATCATAATCTTTCGATGGATCGGCAGTTACCCGAGCAATCTGAATAACTCTCGGGTCTGCCGAATCGGGCGTCGATCCAGGTGGGTCATACACATAAGAGAGATAGATGTACGGCTTTTGCGGAAACTCCGGATCGACCGCCAATCCAAGCAGGCCGCGATCAGTAGCCTTGTTCACGATTGCCGAGATATCAATAAACGGCGCAGTCTGAAGAACGTCTGCTTTAACAACCCGGACGACCCCGATCTTAAGCGCGAGATACGCCCTCTCTTTCGAAGCGAACGCAATTGCCGTGGATATCGGCAGGTCCTTGAGTACAACCTCCTCGATGAACTCCTCGCCTGGTGCAAACTGTGATTGGGCGCCGGCAGGCTCTGCACTCTGCAAGACGACAGCAAGCGCAGAGCAGATGTGAGTAATTAGTCGTGCGAACCTCATCCAGCCCGCCAATCGACTGCGAGCGTCGCTAGTCCCTCTCTCTTCCTGACACATACGCCGACTCCCCTAAAAAGAGTGGTAAATGTGTCACGTGCACAGCTCGGAACAAATGATAGGGCTTAGGCGAAAAGGTCAACCACACCGCTCAAACTGGCACGTGCGGAGATCCCTCGCCTATAAACCGTAGGGGAACTCTCCGTAATCTACGAGGCCACTCTCTCGCACTGAGCGCAGCGCATCTGCATAGCCACACAAGATACGAAGCGAATAATCTATTCGTCGCCGCAGCTGACTATCACGATCATTTGCTGGACTGTCGCCTACTAATGCCGACTCGACGTCCCGGATAATCAGATGATCGGGAACATACACGATGCGGTTGTTTTTGTATGAAGACATTCTAAGCTCAGCTACTGGGTATGAGCCACCGACCCCCGAGGAAACTCCAACTATCATCGCCGGCTTATGGCCAACCTCCCGAGAGGAGCACAGAAGCAGAAAATTCTTTAATGCTGGAGGAACCATCCCAGCCCATTCAGGCGCTACCACCACGAGCCCAGAGCAAGCTGATAGGCTTGCTGCGATCGGAGCCCACAAAGCCTTCCATTTTGGATCGTTACCCCAAACGCCCTCGTCCCATAGCGGCAATTTGTTACCAGAGAGTGAAATTACTTCGCTGGCGACGTTTTGAGCCTGCAATCGAGAAGCAATGTAGTTCGACACCCTCTCAGACTGCGAATCCTTTCGATGACTTCCTGAAACCACGATAATACTCATACGCTCTCCGCCTACATCACACTCACTGCCGCTATCCGCCAGCGCGTTTGGCTTTAATACCACGCTTGGCTAATTCAGTGACAACTGAATCGCAGTGGTCACCCTGGAGCTCAATCACACCGTCTTTGAGTGTGCCGCCGCCGCCGTGACGACGCTTCAGTTCCGATAAAAGGTCCCTTAGCTGGTCCGCATTCATCGCCAAGCCTGATATGGAAGTGACGGTTTTTCCACCCCTCCCTTTGGTTTCACGCCGCACCTTAACATTGCCATCACCGTGAATCTTTGCTCGCTTATCAGCCGCACAGGAGCAGGACTTCGCAGGTTGTCTGCACACACCACAGATAGCCCCTCGCTCGGTCGAATATACCTCACGATACTCACCACCTCGCTCCTTCGTCATTCGCGATGGACCCCCTTCAAATCGACACCGACAAGTTGGGACTCAAAGAGCCGTTTATCAACCCGACGAAGAGTTCGTCCCTGATGATGAGACAGGATGTCGTAGTGTGGCGCCCTCGAGAGCAAGTCGACTATCACGTCGCCCATTCGATCATCAAATAACCAATCAACCCGAGACACTGGTGGAAGACGGAAGGGGCGGGAGTGCCGTCGTAGTGACTTGACGCCGCGCATATTGAAATAGAACTCAAAATAGGACAACACTAATTCGCGAGGAGTCTTAAAAATTGGCTCTCTAAAGCGCAAGCCAGGAAAATTAGACTTTGCCACGGCGCCCCAGCGGCCCCGCCAGCGGAAACCGCACAACATATGGTCGTCATCATCCTGAGCACATAGGTCAATCAAGAAGGGCTCGTATTTTGATTTAAGAAGACAGGCCGCGGCCAAGAGAGACCCGTCAAAACAATGAGCTCTTTTATCGCGCAATGCAGCCCGCGCAGAGAAATGGCCATCCTCACACCGATACGGCAAGGCATCAAGAAAGGCTTGAACCCGCTCGGGAGTCTGTAATTTCCGTAGTATCGCCTGCTCTTGTCTGGTCCACATAATACGATGCTAGGCGAAAGAGTACTGCTAAACCGCACAGTCTGCTACCGCTCATCTACGACACTTGCTAGCAGAGCCTATGCAGCGATACTTGGAAGTTCGACTCGGTAATGCGCGTATTCCGAAAACTGCGACAGAACGCGCCCCCCGTATTGTTGTGCTAGAGCCTGCACGATCTGACTCGATAGCTGGTCGTTCTCCGCCCGGTCCCGGCTCGGCTCGTCGGTATCCAAATCCAGGGCTATCCCACCATGAAAGACCTGCTCTCGTACACGCAAAACTGTTGCCGAGGAGTTCGGCCGGATCCCACTTAGAACCTCGTTGAGTATGAGACCACACGATACAGCAGCCTTCGCTGAGATCGACACAGCCTCAAGCGAGTACTCAACTACCACATTCTGTCCCGCTCCCCGCCATCCGCGCACCACTTGCTCAGTAAGACTCCTAACGTATCGGTCAAGCGGCACCTCAAGAAACGACCCAGTCTTGTATAGGGTGTCATACACAAGAGCCATGGCCTGCACACGAGCCTCGCTGCGGCGGATTAGCTCGTGTGTCGCAAGGTCTGTTACCCCCCGTCCCTCTAGGCGCAAGAGGCTGCAGACCACCTGGAGTGAGTTCTTAACCTGATGGTGCACTTCACGAATAATGTCTGGTGCTTCACTAACTTCAGCTGCTTCGGTACTACCCTGGCTCGTCATATCACTCTCTTCAAGACCGCGGCATAGCATAAGCAAAAAACACTCATTCGGCCACGCTCGACCAACTCGTGTTGGTCATTCCGTGACGGACATCATACCAGCAATCAAAGCTCGCAGAATCAACTTGCGATGGGGAGCTTGCCCTTTACAGAGACCCGCATACCAGGCTCGATCCCCTCTCGTGCTGCTGTGCCTGCAGCAAACTCCAACACATATTGGCTAGCGCCATCGACCATGCGCCTCTCCTCAGTCAGCGGGGGTACGTCCTTGAGCACACCAACAACCCGGAAGTCACTCGAGACGAAAACCATATCGAGCGGTACAAACGTATTCCTCATCCAAAATGCTAGCTGTTGTTCGTGCGGAAAGACAAACAGCATTCCCTCGTTGTGCCCAATCGACTTCCTGAACATCAGGCCGCGCGCTCTCTCCTCGGGGGTTGCCACAACCTCGACCTGAAACTCAGTCGTTTTCCGCTCCACTCCCTCAAAAACAACAACTGCGCGCCTAGCATCAAGTGTCGACGTGCACGCAAAAAGCACCTGAACACCGAGGGTGACTAGTAATATACGAAGCTGTTTACATATTCCAAGCACGCGAGATACCTCGGTAGTCCAATGCAGGCGGCGAACCACCACTCAGCTTGCCTTCACTGCTGACATCAGCTCCGGCACAACTTGGAAGAGATCGGCCACAATTCCGTAGTCCGCGACCTCAAATATCGGAGCATCGGGGTCTTTATTTATCGCTACAATCACCTTCGAGTCCTTCATTCCCGCAAGATGTTGAATAGCCCCCGAGATCCCGACCGCGATATATAGATTCGGAGCCACCACCTTACCCGTCTGCCCAACCTGCCAATCGTTAGGCGCATACCCTGAATCAACCGCCGCACGCGATGCTCCAACTGCAGCTTTGAGTACATCAGCAAGCGGAAAGATAACTTTCTCAAAATTATCAGCCGAACCGAGCGCCCTGCCACCACTAACCACAATCTCCGCATCTGAAAGCTCTGGCCTATCGGCCTTTGACTGCTCATAAGAGACTATCTGACCAAATCGGGGCTGTTCGTGAAGCTCAGGATCGCCGCTTAGCACTAGCTCAGAAGTAGCGCCCGAAGCGCCCTCCTTCGTAGCTGGCGCAAATGCGGTCCCACGCACTGATACGACACGCACTGCTGATAAAAGCTCGACATCTGCCAGTATGTTACCCGCGTACATGGGTCGCTTAAGAGAGCCATCACCGTTTACCGCTACTATGTCAGACGCCTGAGCTCCATCGAGAAGCACAGCAACCCGAGGAAGCACATCCTTCCCGGTGCTACTTGCTAGCCCGACCACGGTGTCAGCACTGAGCTCTCGCGCCGCTAATGCAATAGCCCTTGAATACGGCTCGGCTCTATATTGATGGAACAGTTGATTATCGGACCACTTTACCGCTGACAAGCCATACGAGGTCATTTCCTGCGCCGCTTGAGACGCGCCGGCGCCAAGCGCCACTCCAACTATTTCGCTTGCGCCCCAGCACGACTGCAGCTGTCTAGCGGCACTGAGCGCAACAAGAGACCCCTTAAGAACTCTACCGTTCTCGTGCTGAATAAAAAGCAATACCTTTCCCATAACAGACTCAGAAAACCTAGACCCTTAAATCACCTTCGCTTCATCTCGTAGAGCAGAAACGAGTTCGGCCACATTTGCCACCTTTCGACCCGCCTTACGGCCGCTTGGCAACGAGAATCCCTTCACACGAACTTTGACGTCCGGACTTACACCGAGCGTTTCCAGTGTGAGTTCTTCAAAGGGTTTCTTTTTAGCCTTCATTAGGTTTGGCAGCGCCGCATATCGAGGCTCATTGAGTCGTAAATCTGTTGAGATCACACAAGGCATCGGGATTCGAATTGTCTCCAGGCCCCCATCGATCTCTCGGGTCACGCTTACATCCTTGTCCTCAATCGCGACCTTGGAAGCAAAACACGCCTGCGGAAGCCCGAGCCTCGCTGCTAGGAGCTGTGCAGTCTGATTCGAGTCTGAGTCTATCGCCTGTTTTCCGAGGAGAATCATGGAATATTCGCCTCTCTTGTAGACTTCAGCGATAACTCTGGATGCAAGATCAGAATCGATTGGGCCGTCGTGCTTTACTAATATCGCGGAGTCCGCGCCCATCGCGAGGGCGTACTCCAAACGCGATCGAACGTCTGCTGGACCAACACTAACGAGGACAATCTCCGAGGCGATACCTTTCTCTTTCAATCGGATCGCCTCCTCTACGGCAATCTCATCAAAGGTATTTACGATCCACTTCACGCCGTCCGTCTGGATATTAGAACCATCCGGGAGCAGCTTGAGTTTAATTTGCCAATCAGGAACGCGCTTTACTGGAACGAGAATTTTCATAGTGGTAGTTTTACCGCACTTACCA
>OMII01000205.1 GCA_900299055.1 Pseudomonadota bacterium
CCCTGGCAAGCGCTCGCATGAGCCATGAACACTGGATTCTACGCTTCGTTTAACCGAACTCTTTGGCCCGATTTCTTGTTGGCTCATCCGGCAGCCTGGGTGCATGAGAAGGAGAAAACCTATCGTTCGACTACTTGCGAAAGATTGAGCAGCTTTTCTATGCTTGAGGTGTGCAAACGCAGGCGTGATGAGAAGAATTATGATTACGGTAAAAACCAGAGAAGAATTCCTCTCTACTATCAAGGAAAAGTTGCCACCAAACCCGCATTGCATCGAACTGGGTGTGCATCAGGGACACTACAGTAATTTAATCCTCAACATTCTAGAGCCCACCTGCCTCTGTTTAGTCGATCCGTGGACACCAGGACACGACAAGCATGGACAAGTTGAGTTTTATCCTCATTGGGGAGATACACCGCTGCAGACCGCTTACTCTACAAACCTCGATCTTGATTATGTCTGTCGGAGATTCAAATCAGAGATCGAAGAGGCGCGAGTTATTGTCTACAAGAGCTTCTCGTATGACGCGATTTACAGTTTCAGGGACAAGTCATTTGACTTCATTTACATTGATGCCTGCCATATTTATGAAGCTGTCTTATGGGATCTAGAAAACTACCTTCCCAAGCTTCGGGCGGGTGGGATGCTCTGTGGCCATGATTACGTAGATCATCCGTCATTCGGCGTAATAAGAGCTGTCGATGAATTTTGCGAAAAATACGGTTTCGAGATGTGCATCTTGAATACTACGTTCCATTTTGGCGGCGACTGGGCACTGATCCCCAAACAACAGGCCCTGCCCGATCGTACGTAAGTCGCTGGCTACAGTGCCAGCATCGCAGTCACCGCCGCGCTCGGAACTAGTGCTGGCATCGAATCTCAGAGGAACGGACTACTACAGTATCGGCAAACTCTCAGACCGCCATCTGCACGCCGTGCTTTTCTTGCAGCGATCCAAGAAGTCCCGTCATCGCCGCGTCAACTTCATCGTGCTTCAACGTTCGCTCAGCGCTCTGGAATGTCATTCGATACGTGACGCGTCGGAAATCCTCACCACTCTTGTGGAAATCATCCACGATAGACGTATCCGAGAGATTTGGGATTTGCGCCTCTTTCACAAGTCGCAGAACGCGCCCAGCCTGCTCTTTACGCTCAACTTGGAGGGTAATATCGCGCGTAATCGCGGGGAAATCGCTTACGTGAACACCTGAAGTTGTAGTCATGTGCTTGCACAACAATCGTGCGTCCATCTCAGCATAAAATGCGTCGACTCGCAGATCGCAGTGCTGGCGAATCGCAGGGTGAATTACCCCGAAAACTCCAACTACATTTCTTCCCATCTTGATTGATGCCTGCATACCCGGATGCAAGTATGGATGCTCGCTCTTACCTACTGAGAGAGTAGAGCCGAGGGCTTTGACAACTCCAGCAACAACGCCCTTAAAGAGTCGCGCGTGCTCCTCTACACTCTCACCTTTTCTCCATTCACCCTCATTCCATCGGCCAGCCGACGCGAACGTAAGCACATCGTGCTCATAGTCATACTCAAGCGCTTCTCGCTGGCGCGGAGTGGCCGCAACAGGCTCGCTTGGCGACGAGAATACACGGGTAATGTCGTATATCTTTGGGTTAGTCACTCCTCGCTTCAGGTTCGCGGCGAGAATAGTCGCCAGATGTAACACATTTGTGTGCTTCATGTGGGAGTTGCTCGCCTCAAGCGAGTTTTTGAGCGCTACGTGCTTAGCCGTCGCGCCTCGGCTCAGCCCTTCCAGGAGCGCTACTTCCTGAGCAGAGTAAAAGCCACGACTAATAATCTCCACGAACCCAGCACCGCGAAGGGCGGGACGAATCGTCTGGCTGAGAGACTCAACGGGATGTCGCTCTGCCAACTCGTAGCTAAGCGGTGGCAGCACCTGCCTCGCCCGGTTAAAGCTTACAGAACGGCCTAGATCCTCCAGTACATCATCTACGTTCTGCACATCATACAGGCGCCACGATGGCACCGTCAGCGAAAGCTCTTTGTCTTTCCCTGACGCTGCGGCGACATCTACCGCGTAACCCAAATTCTTAAATCGAGTTACTACCTCAAGCTCTTCCAGGCGAGGAAGATCGAGCTGTCGCTTGAGCCAACTGAGAAGAACCTTTACTTTTCGCTTTTCTGGAGCGGTTGATTCCGAGTACGTGTATCCGATGACGTGCGCGCCTTCGGTGTCTTTCGCGGTTCCTGCGGAGCCACCGGCCAAGTATACCAGACGCTTCAGAGCTGGAACTATCCCTTCAGGATCTACTCCGCGCTCAAACGCGTACGATGCGTCCGTTGAGAGCCCCATCGCGCGCGCCGTGATCCGCACGCGGACCGGATCAAAGACCGCGGCCTCGATGCATACTTTGGTCGTTCCTTCGGTAACCATGCTGTTGGCGCATCCGATCACGCCTGCTACCGCGATTATCTTCTTGCGGTCCTTGATCAGAATCGAGCCCTCGGGCACTCGGTAGGTTTTACCGTCGAGCGCCACGATCTCCTCAGCGGCAGTTGAGAGCTCTACGATGATTTCCCCCTCGACTTTTGAGGCATCAAAGGCGTGCATCGGTTGCCCCATCTCCATCTGCACATAGTTGAGCAGATCAACGATGGCGTGGTGCTTCCCTGGCTCATCCATGTATGCCGCCACATCATTACGAAGCGGCATCGGGCTCGGTAAACTCATCTCAAGGAGCGCGTACCGTGAGCAGGCGTCAGTTTGTCGTCGCACAAGAATAGAGGCTTTTCGGTCACTCAGCTGTCCAGCGACACTTGGCATGCCGACTTTAGCAAGTGTTCGAGCGGAAAGCTCACGAGCTACTCCAACTGTCGAGAGGTGATCTCCGCGGTTCGCCAACGTCTCGATCGTAAAAATCACACCCTTCTCAGGAGTGACATCAACGCCCTTCACTTCGAGACCAATATCGTCAAGGAGGTGTCGTAGCGGGGAAGATCCAGCTGAGTCTGCAGGACACTCAGGAATCTCAATTAATTTCTCTAACATTCGAACGTGGAGCTTCATACAATCTCCTTGAGAACTCGAAGATCATTTTCATACACAGCGCGAAGGTGCGGCATATTAAACATCTGACTCGCCAAGCGTGAGGTTCCTAGACCAAACGCGAAGCCTGAAACGGTATCAGGGTCGAAGCCGAATTCCTTCAAGACATTTCTGTGAATCATTCCGGACCCGCCGACCGTTACCCAGCCAGCGCCTCCGCAGCTTGGACACCCCGCTGAGCGACATATCGTGCAATCGATCTTGGGACCAAGGCTCGGCTCTGTATACGGATAGAACTTCGGCACAAATTGCACCTTACGGCGCTTGCCGTAGAGCTCCTTAATAATGTGTGTGATAAGCCCCATAAGATTGGCGACCGTTAATCCCTCCTCTACCCACACGAGCTCGTATTGATGAAACATCGCTTGATGAGAAGCGTCCTCCGTTTCATTGCGGTAGGTTTTACCGAATGAAGCAATTTTAAGCGGAAGCTTTTTCCCCTCGAATAGCGAACGCGCCTGGAGCATACGTGCCTGCACTGATGTTGTATGCGTGCGCAGCACATGGCCAGTTTCAGCATAGAACGTGTCCTGCATATCACGCGCTGGATGGTACTTCGGGATATTGAGCGAATCGAAGCAGTAGTACTCCTCTTCAAGCTCCGGTCCGTGCACACTCTGAAACCCAAAGGGGCGAAGAATCTCGGTAATGCGCTCTTCGACGTAGGTAACGGGATGAATAGATCCCAATCCTGGTGTTGACTCTGGCAGCGATAGATCCAGGTACTCTTCCTCTAGTTGCTTTCGGAGAGCGCTCTGCTTAAACGACGCCTCCTTAGCCTCGAGCCCAGACTCAACCCTCTGCTTGAGATCATTGAGCGCCGCCGCCACGCTTGGCTTATCCTCGGCGGGAACTTCACGAAGACCTTTGAAGAGCTCCTTGACGATTCCATCTTTGGAGAGCCAGTCTCTTTTTATGAGCTCTACATCTTGTTGTTGTTGGGCCATTTTGAGCTGCTGCTCAAAGCGCTCGGTAAGGGCCTGTATGTTCGCAGCTGACAGATCTGAGCTCATAGTGCTTATCCTACGTAACTTATTCGCGAGACAGGTTTTTACCCCGCTGGCGCCCTTAAGAATGTAGGATAAAGCGGTGTTTCGGTAAAGCTATCCTGGCAGAGTGTGGGCGCTCATCTGGTCACAATCGTGGTGACAGGCGGGCACAGCCCGACACCCGTATGAGACGTGCACGTAACCAGGCCGGAGCATTCGATTCTACAAAGCTCGAATGAATACTTACGATTTTCCTGATACTACCGTAGTCCGCTTTCGGTCATTCTGATACAACTCCCTGAAAACGGTCGTTGTGTTCCCTTATGAAACCACCATCCCCGCGCTTAGCTGTATTTTGCATAGTATTGCTGGATGTTATGGGTTTCGGCCTAATCATCCCCTCGCAGCCATTTCTAGCTAAACATTTCGGCGCCACCCCGACCCTCGTTACCCTCCTCGGTACTACGTACTCTCTGGCGCAGTTCCTCCTTGCTCCCATGTGGGGCTCCCTCTCGGACCGATATGGGCGCAAACCGATCTTGGTTGCAACTATTACGATGACCGCAATTGGACACGCCGCATTTGCTGCCTCGACATCCCTTATCATGCTGTTCTTTGCCCGAGCCCTCGCGGGAACCGGAGCCGCAAACATATCAACCGCACAGGCTGTACTAGCCGATACTCATGCGCCCGCTGAGCGGAGTCGAGCGATGGCTATCGTCGGGATCGCGTTTGGGGTCGGTTTCGTGCTCGGGCCGGCGTTGGGAGGACTTCTATTCCAGCTCGACCACAGAGCGCCGGCGGCGTGCGGCGCAATACTCGCCATCGTGAACCTGATATTTGTTCTTAGCCGAATGACCGAGACTCGCCAGCAAGGGGCATCCGGCACCTACAAGG
This sequence comes from Pseudomonadota bacterium, assembly GCA_900299055.1. Classification (GTDB taxonomy): domain Bacteria; phylum Bdellovibrionota_C; class UBA2361; order UBA2361; family OMII01; genus OMII01. Next base: position 4,970 of record OMII01000205.1, read on the forward strand.
CTTTAAAATTGGGAGACATCACTACCCTCGAACCAAACCTACGCCGGCTTATCGCGACCACCTTTCTCTTCATCACCGCATTCGCCCTTATGGAGCAGAGCGTTGGGCTGTTTATCGAACAGCACTGGACCGACGCAAGCGATCCACAGCGTATGAAGGTGGCAACGCATCTTAACAGTATATTTCTGATCGTCGTTGGCGTTACTGCAATTATCGCTCAGGGCTTTCTCGTAAGACGATGGCTCAAGACCGTGAGTGAATTGCGAATGGTCAGAATGGGATTACTCGTAGTGGCGTCAAGCCTCGTGCTAATACCAATACTCGGAGATCTAGGAAACTATGCACTCTTCCTCGTCTCAGGCGCTACTCTGGCCCTTGGAAGTGGTATGTTCAATCCATCAATGGCCGGGCTCGTTTCCCTCAACTCTCCGAGTGAACGGCAAGGGTTCGGGTTGTCCCTAAATCAATCAGCAGCTGCCCTGGGGCGAATTGTTGGCCCAACCACTGCGGGCTATCTTTTCTCGACTAATGCCTCCGCTCCTTTTTTTATCGGAGCGGCATTGATCGTGCTGGCGTTGGCTCTATCGCGAGCGATAGTTCCATCTCGAGCATAGTCGAGAGCGTTCTTTGGAGCTGTACTACACTTTGCGACAACTTGTTTATGCGCAAGCGCCAGCGAAGTCTTCTATCATCGGCTTCACTTTCTATGCAGCGCGTCCTCTGATCTCATAAACCAGAGATACCAAGAGCCTGGCGTAACGCGTTTAATCGCTCTTCCCTCGCCGCTCGCTGACTCTCCAGAGAATCAACTTTTACAGCTGCTGATAGAACCTCGCACACCGCACCAAGCGCTTCATCCCCATGTGCCCGCTGGAACTCAAGCTCCAATCTCCGGCGCAGAACATCCTCGATAGTCTCAGCGTGCTCTACTTCAACAGCGTGGAGCGCCTCAAGACGCAACACCCCTGGCGATATCTCTACCCACGCCTCAGCCCGATCCCGATAACGCCTACACATCCCACCTAGGCGCAGGAGCGCTCGCTCTACTGCCGGTCCAGTTTTGCCGTACCTTACCGCGAATTCCTCCCTCAAAGCCTCGAAGCCTTCAGTCGCTACACTGGGGAGGTCATCGAGCGCGCTCGGGACCAGCTCTGTCCTGCCTAAGGCTTTCATCGCAAGCTTTAGACCTTCACACGAGGTCCACGCAAAGGTTGTGTACTTGCCGCCGATAAGGGTAATCACACCACGGGATGATGTCCAAAGATGCTTTCGAGACAAACGACTCACTCCACGTCTTGAATGGCGCAGCGGCAGGGTGCGAATTCCCGCAAAGCCGTAGTGCAGCGTACTGCGGTTCAGGCCTGACTCAGGCAAATCTCGCTCAAGGCGTCGCAGTATCTCATCGACCTCATCGGATGTCGGCTGGGGATCTAGTTCACTTTCAGAGACCTCACGCTCAGTGGTCCCGACGAGAGTTCCTGTAGGGTGTGGCCACACAAAATAGTATCGACCGCGATCCTCAAGGGGAAGAAATAACGACGGATCTCTCCACGGCACAGAAAATAAGAGGTGCGAGCCACGGCTAAACTTAACTCCAACAGGAGCTGCGTTATCGGAGGCCTCTCGAATCGACGAAGCCCATGGCCCCGCACAATTAATAATCACGGAACCTTTCGACTGCCGCGTAACATTCGATATCACATCTCTCCACGAGATGCTCATCGCTCCCGAGGATGTTCGTCGCACGTCCTCGACAGAAGCGTAGTTGAGAGCGACTGCTCCATACTGCTGCGCCGAGACAAGCATCTCAAAAACTAGTCTGGCGTCGCTCATGAGCCCATCAGTGTATTGGTAGCAACCGGCAAGATCAGTGCGCTGGGAGTGAAAATGAGTAAAGGTAAGCTTCGCTCGCGGAATCCAGCGATGGGCGCGCGCCCTGTTTCGGACCATTAGATCATAAAGAAACAACCCACAGCCCAATTTGAGGCGAAACAAAGTATCACCCCGCGCTATTGGGATGAGAAATCGCTCAGGCTTTACCAGGTTAGGGCACGCCTCAAAGAGCTCCTCTCTCGCTTTAATTCCCTCAAATACCTGCTTGAAGTCATACATTTCCAAGTAGCGCAGCCCCCCGTGCGCCATCTTAGAGCTGCGACTTGAAGTTGCGCTGGCATAATCGTGCGCCTCTAAAAGCAGCGTCTTGAAACCCGCCTTGGCAGCCAACTTGGCCGTGCACGTCCCGTGGATGCCACCTCCGATAACGATAATGTCAAAGGTGTCACCGCTCGCACGGTCTACTCTTTCCTGACGCGAAGATAGGGGAATGGACGTCACGTTCACTTACTATTCGGAAAATCTGGCACTCTCACCATGGTAGCGCCGATTGCACGAGTAAGTACACCCGAAATCACAGGGCCAGAAGAGCCGCCTCACGCCGCCGGCTGCTCTGAAACATCGCTGGCAAGCTCTCGCTCTGATTCAGAATCAGCACCCTGCCCCGGACGTTCGAGGAGAGAGAGAAAGAGGCGCAGCTTAACCTCCTCCATACTTGGGGACACAGTCGCTCTCGCACGCTCTCGCTTTAGTGCGAAATACTCTGCTCGAATCATCTCTCTATACTCATCGGCAGAACCAACTTTCTCCCATCCGTACAGTTTCATAAGCACCTCGTTCCCACGCAGCCGTTAGTTTAAGTAACCTAAACTAGGCTGCGGGCAATTTTCTATGAGGCGCATCACCCACAGCACCGCAATAAGAGACCCCACAAGATACGCGCACAAAAAAACGGACCCTCAAGGGGTCCGTTTTACTCAGGTTGTACCGAGCTTTTTAGGCTTGGTCATCTACTGCGAGAAGAGTTGGGCCCTCCTCATCTGCAGCGCCTACATCCGCATGAGTCTCGTGGTCACTGTGACCATTCCCGTTGTAGTCCTCATCAGAATGCTCAGTCTGCATCGCCGCCAACTCCTCAGCCGTTGGCTCTCGAGGTATCGACAGAGTAACTGCCTTCTTTACGAAGTACTTCTCTCCTGTTCCTCGAGCCTCTGTATCGCTGAGCTTGTCGACTACTTGATCAGCGACTGCCTCAGGAACATCAACGAAAGCATACGCGCCGCGCATACTGACTCGGTGAATGTCGTTTGGCTGAACGCCGCAGGCACTAACTACCTGCTCCTTAAGCTCGTCGGCCGATAGTCCCTTGTTGGAACCCACTCCAACATAAAGACGAGCCTCCTTGTCTACCATCATCGGCTTTCTCGGCTCACGCTGGCGTTGTCGGCGCCCTTCACCGCGCTCACCACGATCTCCGCGCTCGCCCTGCTGCCCTCGACCACGACCACGGCGTCCGTTTCCGTTACCCTCGTCTTGGTTGCCTTGACCCTGGTAGCCTTCATCACCATCGTCAAACGAGTCGTCACGGTGCTGGCGGCGACCTCCTCGATCATCCCGATTACCACGATTATCTCGGTCATCACGGTTGCCACGAGCGTCGCGGTTTCCACGGCGATCGCGGTCGCGTCCACCACGACGATCGCGTCGGTTGCCATCTCTATCCTGTCGATCAAAGTCTGGCTGACCTACATCATCCTCGTCCTCTTCATCAAACTCCGAGCGCTCCTCACGTGCCGGGCTCGCCGCGGCCTTTAGAGCAGGAATAACAGTAAGAGTGTTACTGAGGAGGAATCCAACTATCTCACGAGACTTGTCGTCTGCGAGAACCTTTTCCACTAATTCGTTAAGGCTAGTGTCACCAGCCGACGCTTTCTCAATTGCCTGATCGCGAAGCTGTGTGAACTTGCTGGCGAACAGTTGCTCTGCAGTTGGTGGCTCTGCCTGGACAAACTCACACTTGCCCAACTTCTTTAGGAAGTGAAAATTTGTGATGTCCATCGCCGACACGAGACTTACTACTTTCTTGGTCTTCGTCTCTCCCTCGGCCACGAAACGAGTAAAATACACCTCGGGATCTTGCGGCATCGAGTAGTTAACCACTACATCAAACTCCTCCAACGGAATGCCGCGTGCCGCGACATCTGTCAGAACCAACGCAGTAATCTCTTTCTTCTGAAGCTGCTGAACAGCTTTGCTCAGTTTTAGCTGGGGCACATAACCGATGAGCTTCACCGACGCGACACCTCGCTTCTTGAGAATCACGTCCGCGAAATCCGCATCTGAAGGCGAGTTGCAAAAAATAATTACGCTGTGCCCTCCCTCATACTCTACTAAATCGCAGAGTGCTTGTGGCTTCGCCAACAACGAGGTTCCAACTTCAAAATAGATGTGCTCCATACTGCACCAAATGTCCCTTCTATTACCGTTAACAATCGAACAAGGATGTGACAGGTCTTAGACTCGTCGAAAACTGAGTCAACTCACCAACGTCCACTACAAGGACCGCGCGCTTTCCACATTCATTTACCCCACCTACACGATCAGCGAGAGTACACGCTAAAACGTTCCCATGGTGGCGCAAACTATGCAGGTATTAAGGTACGCAGTCGGGACTGGCAAGAAGTGGTGGCTGCAAGTCGATTTATAGACGCTTGTCAGCGCACCGGCAGTGCGACAGTAAACCGCTTCATTTATCCGGGGCCTCCTATACAAATTATCCCCGTCGCGGTCTTTCTCAAACCTAGCCCTGTATTCTATACCATATATTGACGGTTGCGGAAGTTTCCTGTGCCGTTTTTCCTGCCACTCGCACACGGCAAGCGGGCCGAGAATTTAAAGCTTGTACTTTCAAATACTTATCATGCCTTCTGTGATTCATCCTCCTGCAGCAACCTTCCTCTTATCGCACTGGAGGCTGTTTATCGGGGTCTTCTTTGCAGTTTGTCTTGGTGGCTGCGGGGGTTTAGGTCGTGAGGGCTCCCCGCAATCGCTGCCAAGCGTGGCACTCCAAAGTGCACCGTCGTGGGGCTATATTTCCACCGCGTCGCTGCCCACCAGCGACGCTCACATTGGAGAGGTGCTCGCGGTCAAGGAGAACTCGACAAACCCTCCACAGGTCGTCTCCGTTGGTGTCGATGGGAACATCACCGTGTGGAACCTCAAAGAGGGAAGTGGCCACATGGCATTACCACTGGGCATCCCAGCACAGCTTGCTACATTTGGCCTATCAAAGGCACTTGTGGCCTGGAGCTCTGGCCTCACGATTCATGTGGCATGTGTGACAGGATGTTCTGAGCGGTGGGCTTTAACCAGACTAAAGAGTCGCTCTACCAGCCTTGCTTTTCACGAAGATGACACCGCCCTCCTCATCGGAGGAGCAGATGGGCGCGTGTATCGATGGCAGTTTCTCAAAGAGAGGGATGCACTCTCAGTTAAGGAACGAGAAAAAATCCTGGAACGTTACATTGCTCACCAAACGATGGTGAGTTCAGTGCTCGCTCTCCACACCGGTCGGGCTTTCTTCTCCAGTGATTGGGATGGGGTTCTGTACGGATGGTTAGCATATACAGCCGACGACCAGCGAGGCGACTTCGACAAAAATCTCTTCGGCGGGCGGTTTTTCGGAGATATCGGTAACTATATACGAGCAGCACGGCCTACAGATCGAGGCATCACAAGCCTTGCGCTCTCATCAGATGGGAATCACCTCGCGGTAGGTACTGATGACGGCTTCGTTGAGCTCTGGAGGGTACGAGGCTTTGAGCTCTCCGCCCGTGCTAACCTTCATAAGGGACGAGTAACGGGAGTTGCCGTAAACGCAGACGGAACGCAGACGCTATCGGCAGGCCGTGACGGGAGAGTGATCGCCACTCTTATTTCTCCTGACCCACTATTCCGAATACAGGCCAATGCGTTGCCTTCGAAATTTGAGGAGCTGCATAGTGAGGAGATCGCAAACGTGAAAAACGTCTCGTTCCTATCCTCCGGAAATGGGATCGTGACCACAACAAATGGTCATCTGGCAGAGCTAACAATTCCGAGGAAAAACACTACCTCTCGCGACACCCGTCCATTGCCGAAAGCGGCCACTCCTGCCACACCAACGAGCAACTCAGACTATTGAGAGATCTCGCCAATAGGGCTATGACCACACCTAGATACGAAAAAGGAAATGCTCATGACAGCAAATCAACGCGGCGTTAGTTTTTTAGTTCCATTTCTTGTCACTACCGCGACTGTTGCAGCCGACCAGACGACCAAAGCTATCGTGTTATCATCGTTTACTCCCGGCGAGCTTCTTCCGATCATCGACGGCCTCTTTAACCTCACTCTTACCTTCAACTATGGGGCCGCCTTTGGCTTGTGGTCATGGCTGACTCCGGGAACTCGAGAGCTGGTGTTAGGCCTCACCATCCTCTGCGCTATGGGGCTTGTTTCCTTCTTTCTCACACGCCCCTACTACCGAACTATCAGCGCCCAGCTAGCACTCTCAGCCATTCTTGGTGGCGCGATCGGTAACGTCATCGACCGTATGAGACTCGGCGCCGTTGTCGATTTTCTCGATTTCTATGTCGGGAGTTATCATTGGCCAGCATTTAACGTAGCCGACAGCGCCATCTGTGTAGGGGTAGCCGTGCTTCTGCTGTGGGTGAAAAGTCCCAAGGCAGTTGAAAGCGCGCCTGTCACCGAGTAGCACTTCTCGAATCTCACAACTGAACGTGGCTGGTGCTGCCGGATCACTGTGCAGGGCAGACATCAGAGGTTTCGGATTATCTCTAAAATAGTCAGTGGATCTCGGCGGATAGGATTGTGGATTACTCGCCCCATTATCGTGGGCCCTGTACCTATTCATTATTGCCGAGCCAGGCGAGTCGCTTTACTATTCTATCACCGCGTTTAATTTTATGCCGCTTGAGCGCGTAAACAGGCGACTAGCTTCACACGACTCTCTATGAAACTCCCCCTCACCCTCGGATCTCGCATACTCGTCCTTACAGCTCTCATACTTGGGGGCTGCAGCACAGGGCAAGAAACCACCACCCCAGGAACAGAGGGGACTGTGGTAGGGAATGAGGGCACCAACGCAAAAAGCGGTACAGAGATTACCACCAAGGAACAACGCGAGTTCATTGAGCGCCAAAAAGAAGAGATGCGAAAGCAGGAGCGAGAGCTAGAAGATCTCCGCCGTCAAAAGTTCCACGACGACTATTTCCGCTCCCAATATCAAAAGTAATGTAAGGCTCGAACGAGAGGTATTATGAGTAGAGTCACGTTTTTTGCGATAGCGTTTGCAGTATCAAGCCTGGTGTCCGGGTGTACAAAGCCTGGCAAGCCCACGGCGGTAGGCTCTGGCGTTGGGGGAGCGGTAGGTGCCGGACTCGGGGCGATTATTGGAAATCAGACCGGGAGTACGGGCGGAGGTGTGGCGATAGGAGCTGTCGCTGGAGCTGCCACTGGGGCACTCATCGGCAACGCACTACAAGCTCAAGATGAGAGATCGCGGACACAGGCTGAAGCAATACAGCGTCAAGAAAAGACAATAGCGGCACAAAGAAATGAGCTCGCTGAGCTTCGCGCTCTCAAATCTGACTCAGTATCGTATCCCAGCTCCGCGGACAGCAGCGCGCGATATCGATATCGTTCGACTTCATTGGACGAAAACTCCCCCGCGGTAGCGCGTCAAATCGCGGAGCTTCAAAGGCGTGGGCCCAATCCAAAAGGACAATCAGGATCAACCTCTTGGTCACCCTCACCAAAGCCGAATAGAGCTGCCTCACCTGCATCTGCGGCACACGAGTCTCTCGCCAGATTTGATGTTCGCTCGGAGAGGTCTTCACCTGGCAACACAGGCAAGGCAACACGCCCATCGAAGGTTGATGTGAGCACCTCGCTACCCTCCAAGGCACCAGAAAAAGCGGCATCCATTCAGAACTCTGTGCCGCTCATTAAAGAGACACTGCCCAAGACTGGTTCCATTCAAGAAACAGACCTCGAGAGCACAAAGAGCGTGTCTGCGCTTACTTCTCCGCCATCGCCATCCTCAACTGAGTGCAAGGAAGCGATGTCGGAAAAGGAGCTGGCGTCTCAAGCTCCAGACAATTCTGACAAGCTTTTTCATCTGCGCAGAGCCTTGAGATTGTGTCCTAATAGCGCCCTTCTGCACTATGAACTCGGAAATGTCTACCGACTCATGGAGCGCTCTTCAAATGCTGAAGAAGAATTCAAGCAAGCGATAAGTATTGATCCAAATTTGGCGCCAGCCAAAAATGCCCTGGCCGATATGCTCAAGAGCGAGACCAAATTCTAATGGGAGCCTCAAATCTCGCCAGACAAATCTTTCTTTCATGCGCTCTCAGTGCGGTCCTGGGGTGTTCTGGAACAGCTCCAGATATGCCTCAAGCAAACGAAATAGCCGTTCCGCCAATGAGCGAGCGCCAGCGAAAAATTGAAGCTTTCAAAAATTTAATGGCCGAAAATCAACGGCTCATTGATGAGCTTCGAAATCGAGGAATAGACGTTCGAGATACTGAACGCGGTGTTGTTGTTAATCTTCCCGATGTCTTATTTACACCCGGCAAAGCGGAACTAACCCAGGATGCCGTCACGACAGTGGGCGTCATAGCCGATATCGTCAAGCGCGCGCCGGCACGACGATTGTCAGTTGAGGGACACACCGACGACGTCGGGACAATTGATTATAACTATCGTTTATCTCTCGCACGGAGCGACCGCGTAGCCCAAGAGCTCGAGGTCGCTGGGGTTGGGCGTGACCGAATCTCACCTCACGCGCTCGGAGAGACAACCCCTATTGCCACAAATCGAACCGAGGAGGGCCGAATGCGCAACCGCCGCGTCGAAATCATTATCGAGAATCAAGCCGACCTGTAATCGACTACGCCCTCGTTAAGGTGCATTCGATCGGAAGAGCTTGAGGTGTCAGCTACCGCAGCGCCCATACCTCACCCAGCATCGCACCTGATCAGATAACGATCCTTTGCTCGCAGAGCGACTAATCCTTACAGATCTCCTCACAGTAAATTCGCAGAGTCTCTTGCAAAACCGCAAACTCCTCTTCTGCGCAAATAACCTGCAAGAGAGTCTGCAGAGTTCGATTCTTGTTAACGGTTGCGATGGTTTCGTCAGCGATAAACTCAGTATTCATACGTAAACTCCTTAATACATCAAAAAATTAATGATGAATTCTATACACGAATATATCGCACGGAGTGAATATCAGGTTGTCACGCCTCAGTACTATGTTTGTAAAAGTTTTGTCACAGGGCTCACGCACGAAGATAATTCTCCGTGAAGGCCGCCAAAGCCCTGCCCCGATTATCGCTTACCACAGAAGCCGACATATTTTCTCTTCCTGGTACTTGAACAGCACCAGTGCGGCTTCTTGGTGCGGCTTCTTGGTGCGGGGTTACTTAAGTCTAGAAAGCACCTACAAGCGGATCGCACGGAAGAATTAAAGCCGTTATTTAGCTCCTAAACGCAGCGGACGCCCGACGACACACAACAATGAGAATCTAACCTTTTTAAAAAGCGGAAGTGACTCCAACGACACACCGTTACATGACGAAAAGTGATCGCCTGAAGTATGCCGGAAGTACATTAGCGAGCATCGGATACGCTGGAGGGAAGAGCCCGACGGGAAAGGGCATCCGCAGATTGCCCTGCAGCCACTCAAGCCGTGCCTTTCTCGCTTTTTCTCGAAGACCTTTGATGAATGAGATGAAGGCAGTTCGCAGTGGGATGTCGCCACAGATACACCACATTCTCCTCCCGAACTTTTTAGGGGAGTAGGGGGCATCGATTGGCTGAGATGTCACTTCAAGCTCTGAGGGAAGTGAGATGCGCTCTCGTTCTCGCATGGTTGCCATCTCTGTCTCAATCTCTTTCACTCTTCGGACGACGCGCGCGTTGAGTATTTCGGGGCTACTCTGGCTTGGAAACGCTGCGGTCCAAGCATTCGGATTTAGCTTGAAAGTAAGAGTTTCTGTCGCCTGATTCTCTACTATGGAGGCTTCTTGTTGCCGCACAGCCCATGAGACCTTGCCCATCGCTATAGGTACAAGAAATGTTCTTCGAATTCGTTTCACCTCCCTGGATGTTTGTTCTGAGCTGAACATCTTCCAGCTTGATACCCCTTGGTAGTCGCCGATAGAGGCGCAGCGATGGGCTCTCACAGGATTAGCGTACACGTAGGCGAGCTTCTCGACGAGGTCATCGATTGTGAGAATTACAGGAGAGTCGTATCCCTCACACCATACTGTCACCTGACGTCTTCCAAGAAGCCTGTTGATGGAGTGAGCCGTCTCACACTTAAAACGCTCCATGAAACTCTCTACCATGGTGGGATCCTCAACGAGAACGATGAGGTGAATGTGATTTCCCATCACCACAAAGGCTATAACTTTCACTGGATAGAGGTTTTGAGCGACCGCGAGAGCGCTCCAAAGAATGAGATCCATCAGTGGGGCGCAGACAAAAGGAAGCCCCTGTTGAACACGAGAGGTAAGCATTACCACAGTATGCGGCAGCAAAATTCGGGGAGGGCGAGACATATCAAGCTACTTCAAGCTAAGTACACAACACTCTGTATTATCGGAGTTTGTGGTAGTTAGTTGCTTGAAAAGTAACCCTGCACTAGAACGCTCACGGGAACGGCCACTGAACATACAGAACTTCGGGCGGCACACCCATTTTGCGCTATGGACAAGGCACCGCCAATAAGACACTCACTACGC
>OMII01000206.1 GCA_900299055.1 Pseudomonadota bacterium
CAAAATTACACCTTGTGGCAATCCGGAGAGCTTTGCCACCCACTACCATGAGATAACGACGCTCGCGAACCTCTCGCCGCGGATTGTGAACCTATCCGTCGGTTCTGTAGAAGAGGAGGATCGCGTTGTCTTCACACACGCTATCCAACAAGGCCCGGCGCCACGTTCGTATGGGCTTGAGGTGGCAAAGCTCTCCGGATTGCCACAAGGAGTAATTTTGCGGGCGTACGAGATCCTACGCTCAGGCCTTGTGGTTGAGAGGCGGCTCGCAGAGTCACCTGCAGTAGAGCGACAACACAAGCTTTTCGAGACGTCCGTGACGAAACCTGACCCGGTACTCGAAAAACTTCGGGCGGAGCTCTCACAGTTGGATATAGATAGCCTGTCGCCCCGGGATGCCCTCAATACCCTCTATCAACTCAAGCAACAGACAACTCGCGAGTAGACTAGTTTTTGTTAAGCGCCGCGTGCTGCGAGTGGAAGATTCCTCGTTGCTGCGACTGCGGGGAGTGTTTATCGTGAGGGGGTGAGAATACCCAACCCGCGAGTAACAATCGTTGTGGCGTGCGTGTGCCTGTGGACTGTGCTCACACTAGCTCCCGAGGCGCTATCTGCTCCTGCAACCGCCTCGTCTCGCGTACGGGCTGAGTATATCCGACTACGTAATGTTGATCCCGGGGGAGTTGACTCATCACATCGAGCCGAATGGGACGCACTTGCTGCACGAATGAGGACCCTTATCGGTCAAGGGCTACAGGCTGACGCCGATTATATTCGGCTTTTGTGCGCCGACACTCATCTTCGGCTCTATAGAGTTTCGAAGCAGCGGCCGTACCTCTCAACTGCGACGGAATCGCTTAAACCCCTCCTAGAGGCAGACCGCAGCGAAGACAGCGCCCTGCAAGCGGAGGCAGCTCTTTTAATGGGAGACATCACCGTCTCTGCGGGAGGATTTGATGATTCGGCAAGCGAGTGGTACCAGCGTGCTGCCTCAGCCAAGGGCCCCTTGGGGGTGATTGCTGTCAGTCGACTTCAAAGCCTTGAGCTGAAGACCTTTGGTCGATTCGCCCCCTCAAGGGACATCGAGGTTCCGCGTTGGATTGAACGAAGCCCGTCAAACACCCCCAGAGCGGCGCCACTTGTTGTACTTGACCCTGGCCATGGCGGAGAAGACGCCGGAGCGACCAGTGACATCGGGGAGCCTGAAAAGCAGATTACGCTTGATGTTGCTCGACGCGTTCGCATACTCCTGGAGAAACGGTACGGCTTCAACGTGCTTATTACTCGAAATAAGGACGAGTTCGTGCCGCTGGCGCGCAGGACCGCGTATGCTAACCGTAAGGGTGCCGTGGCGTTCATCAGCCTACACGTCAACGCATCACAGGCTCACGACGCTAATGGTCTCGAGGTCTACTACCTCGACAACGCCAACGATGAAGCGAGTCGCAAGCTTGCGGAGAGGGAAAACGGAGTTCAAGACGGCGATGCTGTTGACGACCTGTCTTTTATTCTTAGCGACCTTATCCAGTCGGGAAAGCTTGAGGATTCGATTGTATTGAGTCGTACGATCGAAGGTTCACTGCGGGCTCGCGCAATCAACCGTGCCAAGGGAGTCCGTTCACTGGGTGTGAAGCGAGCTCCCTTTTTCGTGCTTGTAGGGGCTCATATGCCATGCACACTTATTGAAATGCTGTTCATTGACAATCCCACCGACCGTGCCATGCTCCTGAGGGATGAGTTTCGTTCGGCGCTGGCGCTCGGCGTTGCAGAGGGAATTCAGAAGTTTATACATAAGCAGTAAGGCCGCGAATGCTTCAGGTTATTACGGTGCCAGTGACCGTTTTCGCCCAAAATGCGAGGATTCTATTCGATAGTGAATCGAAGGACGCAGTACTTATCGACCCCGGCGGAGATGTAGATTCTCTCATTAGCGAGCTTGAGGGCCACAGTCTTCTCCTGCGAGCCATATGGCTAACTCATTCTCACCTCGACCACTGCGCAGGCGTTGCTCCTCTACTAAGGAGATTTCAGGTGCCTCTTTTCGGACATCCAGATGAGACACTCATGCGCGCACAGACTGAGCGCATAGCAGCTATGTATGGCCTACCAACGGACGAGTGGCCTAATTGTCCGGAACCAACCACGCTTCTCAGAGGAGGTGAGTCTGTGACGGTTGGGAGTCACCAAGCTGAGGTCTTGTTCGTTCCTGGACACTCACCCGGACACATCGCTTTCCACTTTCCGCAGAGCAAGCTACTGCTGAGTGGTGACTGCCTATTTCAGGGCTCAATAGGCCGGACCGACCTCCCTGGAGGCGATCATAGGCAGCTCATAGCTAGCATCCGGGATTCGTTTTTGGTTCTGCCGGATGAAACGAGAGTTTTAAGCGGGCATGGGCCAGATACAACCGTCGGCTTCGAGCGTGAGACCAATCCCTTTCTGAGCTAACGCACTGAAAGCTCTATATTCTTAGCCACCTTGCGGCGTTTACTACTCAGGCGAACACGGGTACGCTAGAGGGATGGCAGGCTCGAAACCACGTCGCTTCCGCATTGTTTTAGGTGTTACTGGCTCAATCGCCTGCTACAAGGCTGTCGATTTGGCGCGCTATTTTATAAAGCGCGGCGCAAACGTTCGGGTGGTTATGACAGAGTCGGCGACGCGATTCGTGTCACCACTCACATTTCAGTCGCTCACACACAACCCGGTGGCGCAGAGCTTCTGGACCGAGGGGGATAGTGGCTCTATAGGACATATCGAATTGGCAGATTGGGCTGAGGCATTCGTCATCGCCCCAGCCACCGCCGATAGCATAGCAAAGCTCGCCATGGGATCGGCCGAATCCTCACTGTTGGCGACGGCGTTGGCTACTAAGGCTCCGATTATTATCGCCCCGGCGATGAACTCCAATATGCTCAGCCATCCTCAGACGCAGGAAAACCTCACTACCCTCCAAGGGCGGGGCTATGAGGTTGTTGAGCCGGACTCTGGTTTGCTTGCGTGTGGTTGGACAGGAAGCGGCAGGCTCGCCTCGAACCGAGAAATATACGTTAAAACCATGAGAGCGCTTGGGCCAGCCGACCTACTAGGAAAGCGTGTGGTTATTTCAGCTGGTCCAACCCGTGAGATGATCGATCCGGTCCGCTACATCTCGAATCGCTCCTCGGGAAAGATGGGACTAGCACTCGCCAACGAAGCATACCGTCGAGGGGCGGTAGTAACCCTGATTCATGGGCCAATGGCGGGCGTCGCGAGCCTCAGCAAAGACGTTACGACAGTGTCTGTGACATCTGCTGCCGAGATGGGCGAAGCGATAAAAACTCACGCGGCTGGTGCGCAAGGGGCACCTCGTGCAGATGTCACGATCATGGCCGCTGCTGTTGCGGATTACCGACCTGTGGCCGAGAGGCCGCAGAAGATAAAAAAGGCTTCATTCACTCCAACAATAGATCTGATTGAGAATGAGGATATCCTGAAATCGCTCGGCATGGAGCACGCTCGGCGTGATGGTGCGCTGCTTGTTGGGTTCGCCGTAGAGACTGGTACCGTCGAAGAGCTTCTCAGCGAGGCTCGGAGCAAGCTTGCTCGAAAGGGAGCCGATATGATTATCGCGAACAGGGCCGAAGACGCCTTTGACAAGACAACCAATCAGGTCTGGATCGTTTCGGGCGACACGCCTCCACTTCATATCGAAACTACATCAAAGAAATCGATTGCTACAGCAATCCTCGACCAGGTTGTAGCCCGACTCCGAAAACGGTCGGGTGTCGAGCTAGCCCATTAAGTTTCGCTGACGCGAGCTTGAAGTCACTGTTTTGTGTGATACGATTACAGAGCATGAGTATTGAACGACTAGCGCTTGCGACGTTTCTAGACAAGGTGGCACCGGGCTATCCATTGGGCATTCCCTCCTCGGCGATAGCGCAGCCCGAGGTTGAATCGTTACTCGCTTGCACCTTTGTGCTTATTACCACCACCACGTCTCTCGCGGACGAATATGCCGAACTACTCGAGGCGATCGCCACCAAGGGGCTTAAGCTTGCCCGGGGTGTTTGGCAGGTCAAGGTAGCCTTACCGTCGGATAGCTCGCCTATGGACCTATCAACGCCTTTAACCGTGGTCCTCGGAGGTGCTCAGCACCCTGGGGCTATCCAAACAGGCGCACACGGAAAGGTTCTGTTTAGCCACTCCATCATTGAAATCGCCAAGAATCCATCGATTAAGCGCGAGTTTTGGGGGCATTTACAGAGTTTTCTAGCCACCTAGGCGACTTTCTCCATACGTGTAACCGTGGCATAGTCATCAGGCTCTATGAACTGGTTGATGTTTGTCATCGTTTTTGTGGCGGGGGCGTTTGCCCTGGTGGTATTGTTCACAAACCGATCGGGAGAACACGACAACACAAGCATGATTGGCCTGGAGGGGATCGCAGGCGAGACGTTCAGCGCTGACGGGATGATTCACATTCGTGGGGAGTTGTGGCGAGCCACAACGGAACGCGGAATCATCGAGAAGGGGAGTGCTGTTAGGGTGGTCGCTATGAGGCCTGGCCTGATACTTGTGGTCGAAAAGACAAAGCCCGACCTCGGGGTGATATAAAAGAAAGGAAACGCGCAATGAACGTACTAGCTCTCGGTATTATCGCTCTCGGCGGATTGGCCTATTTTAGTGC
>OMII01000207.1 GCA_900299055.1 Pseudomonadota bacterium
GAGTGAAGATTTTCAGCCGTTGATATTGAGATGCCGAGAGCCTTTTGAGCGCGAACAAGGCAGTCGGGAAGTTCGAATTGGTATGCAGTCTTGGTGCCACGCCAGTCCTGGGTAAAAAATTTACCCTTGGGTGCCTTAAGGGTAAGCTCCTGGCTAAGATCAGCGATTGAGGTTTCGGCCCTATACCCACCGAGCAGCCAAGTCGCGGTGGGAGACTCAAAGTTGCGGTAGCCCATGAAGTACAGGAGCGCCTGGGCCTTGTCGTAGGGTGATAGCTCGTCGATGAGCGCGAAGAGTGAATCCGTTGATATTCGGGACCGCGAACCAAGATCGGGTGTAACGTGAGTTACGATCGGATCGACGAGGAGCGTCCCCAAGGCTTCCTTGAGTGCCTGAGAGTTAGCCTGGTCAATAAAGGTTCGAAGGTGTTTGTCGCGTTCACGTGATGGGTTTGTGAATGCTGAAAGAAGAGCAAGGAGACCCTCATTTTTTGCCACAACATCCTGCGCGATTGAAGGAAGACGCTCCATAATAATGGGGCGCAGAGCCAGTATTGTTGGATGAGAGAGGAATCCCGAGTGATCGTTGTGATAGAGCTCAAAGAGGCGCACTTCAGCTATTTGAGCGAGTGCTTGATTGTTGAGCCCCTCCCGAAGAGTGTGGAGAACTCGAGGGTCGCTCTCCGTAGCTAGTCGCAATTCAACACTCTTCATGTCGTTAAAGCATAGGAGTTCAGGATATCCGAGAGCCGCACAGAGCATTTGGTCTCGCTCTAGTGCTTTGATGGGAAATGTAGAGAGCAAAAAGTCAGCTTTTTCGACGCCTGTCGGCATACTGTCGAAGGAGGCTCTGTACAGGTCGTTAAAGAGAAGTACGCTTTGAAAAATAGTGAATGAGGAGCTTTCAGCCCGTGTATAGGATGTCTTTGAGTACGCCATGCGCCCCTGGCCCGTCCACGCGGCGGTTGTTTCAGCTTCGCCAAGGTGTCTGATTTGGCTTGTAATCGATGTAGAAGCAAAGATCTCCCGGAGCTGCGTCTCCGATAATGAACGGCCCAGCCGCCCAATTTCAGCAGTTGTGGTCCGCTCTTTGGTGTAGAGCTGACCCAGCTCGTTGGTCACGAAGGTATCGAGCTCGTCACGCGACGGAGCAGGAAGCTGTAATAGTTTGCGGGAGCTTTGAGATATACTTTCGAGCATTTGATCTAGCGATCGAGATATATCTTTAGAAAGGCTTTTTGCCTGAAATTGGTCAGTAAATCTGCTGTGGACGGCGGACTTTATCGCGGAGAGATTTTCTTCGGAGATGGGCGCGTCGCCCATCTCAATCATAGTTATGGGGGCGGCACCATCACCCCGCTCAAAGAGCTTGATGTTGAACGTGCCGCCCGGAATCCGACGTAGCACGGTAGGTTGTTCAATCGCGTCGTCGCGTCCGAGAGGAACTATCTCCGCGCATAGCGAGTAGTGAGTCAGTGGATGGTCTTTGCGTATGGTGGGTAGTGGGCTGTACTTCTCTATTAGCGGCAGGAGAAGTTCGGTGGTTTCTTGTCTTAATTTGCGGGACCCATCACCATTCTTGAATGTGCCCTTAAGAGTCGTATTTAGTATCAGGGCCTGCTCTAGGGGGCGCTGATGCGATATTATCTCGACGAGTGCGCGGTGATCTTTTTCAGAGCCGTTTTTACAGATGTCGATTGCCAAGAGCAAAAGCTCGCTACAGGCAGGAAGGATGCTGCCACCAAACTCCTGCTCATGTTTTTCGGTTATCGCAACAAGCGACGTCAAAGAATCGAGCGACGTCATTCCTCTCTCGGTCTGGATCTGTAGATAGCGATTAAGGAGGATCGATACGCAAAATGGAACTGTAGAATCTCGAATGATATGGAGAGATGGCTCTTCGTAGTTGTTAGTGACACGGGCAGGGCTTAGTCTTGCAAGAAGGGTTTCTATCTGCTCAATAGAGATCCCCTCTAGCTCCACGTTAAACTCCTCGATCACACCATGTAGCGTCTCACTTCGTGAACATGCGAGTTGAGCGAACTCCCTAAGCCAATCACTCACCCGCTCAGTTGTAGGGTCCTGAAGAAGAGTCTTGAGCTCGCATGGAATAACTTCATCATCGTGTGGGGCTCGCCCCTCGCCGCACCACCGCCAGTAGAGCTCTGTAGTTAGTAGCAGCTCGCGAGGACGATTGTCGCAGGACAAGCTAGCAGTGTCGCTCAGGTCCGTTAGCGTATTTCCAAACGAGTTATCCTCGACAATCAGGTTACCATATGGTCGAAAGGACGGGAGCTTGGTGAGATCGATTGGCGTTAAGTAGTGTGTGTCTCTATTACTTAATTCGGGTATCGGCAACTGATGTGAGAGTAGGTCATTGGCACGTATGCGTCTGGGGGTGGCGGGATGCGTACATACCAGGGGGATTTTAATTTTGCTCGAGAGGGGTGATTCAGTATCGGCGGAGTTGACGGCGTGGCGCTCGGCGGTAGTTAGTGCCTCCAAGGCCTTGCCGATACTACGCGGGTCTTCGCCTCTTCTTGACGAAAGCAGCGCGGCCACTCTGTCGCAGTGATACTCGACCTCATAGTCTCGAAACCTCATTCCAAGGGGGTCTGTCATCGAGTCGAAAATCTCTTGCCGGACTTCACGCATCAGAATCAGATGAGCCAGTTCGTGATACATGACGCTGTTGATCAATTGAGGATCGTAATTACAAGCCTCAAGTAGTGGTACGCTCAGGTAAACAGTACCTGTCGAGGGATTAACGAAGCCTTCTGGTAGGTAGCACTGGACGTAATTAAGACTGTCCATGTCCAGCTCTTCAAGTTTTTCTTTTGGATAACGTGAGAATAGTACGAGTTGTACATCCGAGCTGTTGAGGCCAAGCATTTCAGCGGCCTGCCGCAAAGTCGATTGTAGTTGTTGATGAGTAGGGTGTTCAGGAGAGACAATGCGGTGATTGTTTCGCATCGCTACGTCAAGTGTGCGAGCCTCGCGCGCATGGCGCTCTGCGATGATATCCAGAGCGCGCTCTCGATCGCCTCGCGTAGCCTGTCCGTTGAGCGATGGAGCGCCTCGCGCCAAGTCCGGTTGGACCTCGGGGGCGGGGTGTGTACTATGTAAGGTTTCTTTTTTTGTCTCTGTCATTGGCCCACATCTCTACGGTCGTTATGAGGCTTTTTGGGGCATGAGTAGCGCGACGGCGTGTTTTTAGTAGGCGCGCAGGCAAGTAGCGGTCAGACAGACTCGGTGGCCACGAGGGCGACCACTCATAGAGCCTATATAAGGGGCTGAAAACGTGGGTGAATTAGTAGGCGCGCAGGCGTCAGATGCCGGTTGGCTAGGACAGGGCCTTTGGGGGCGCAGAGAGGGCATCGACTCTTGCAGTTATATCTTTTCGTAAGCTGATTGTGTGGTAGGTAGCGACCGAGAGACGAGGCTGCAGCCGCACTGCCTTTTGATGCGCAATAGATGTGCCCCCCTTTCAGACCATTCGCTAGCGTCTTGGAAGGGCGCGAATGCTGACCTCAACCAAAAGAAAGATCAGGGCAAGCATAAGAAGGTCGTGCGCGTACATTCGTTGAGTCGCGAGCTGCTTCATAAATGGCCTAATATCATGAGCCTCTGGGTCGAGGATGCCGCCGGATCGGGTCGCAAGTTCAGATAAGAGTGAGACATTCGGTTTGCGATGAGGAACCTCGCCGAATAGTTCTCCGGCGAGTGTCCATGCGACTTCAGGCAACTTGGCGTCATCGATTGAGATAGTAGTTCGATAGGTGCCGGCCATCGCGCGATCGATTCGGGCCTGATAGTGGCCTCTTCGTATCGGTGCAAAGGTAGCGGTCCGGGTCGTTCCACCGGGTGTTATAATTGAAGCGGTAACATTACTGGAGCCGATATCCTCGAAGAGGGAGAGGTCGATGACAACGTCACCGCCTTCCACCCAAGACCGGATGTCGAAAGGGATGGCAGATTCTTTACCCATTTTTTTGGGGCGTGCTGAGTCGATCAGATTTGACCAGAATGTTCGGACCTGATCCCATCGCATCCACTGTGATGACCAACGTCCGTTGGCATCAGAGGTAAAAGCGATACTTCTTCCCTCTCCTACTCTCCATGAAGCAAGCAGAGGATAGGTGCCATCTTGGTCAGAAACCAGCAGCTCAGTGTTGGCGCTCTCGCGGCGCTCGGTCTGGACGAGACCGCGGAGGTTAGGAAAGGAGCGTAGTGTGGTACTTACGAGCGGATCTGGCCCTGCTCTTACAGCAAGGTTTGGCTCTTCCTTCATCGTTCGCTCACCGCCAGCCACTTTAACGTCAGAGAGAAATATTTTAGGAAGATTGCTCGGATCGCTAGTTTGATAAAACGCGCCACCGCCTAGTTCCGCCATCTGCGTAAGGAATCCGTCATCGACATCGCCCCCAACCATTACAGTCGAGACAGTGATTCCTAGCATTCTGAGCTGCTTGAGGGTCCCAAGGTATTTGGGTCCTGCATCGGGGAGCTTTCCATCGGTAAGAACGATGATGTGTTTGCGGCCGGCGGGCACGCTGGAGAGATCAAGCTCGGCCTCCTCAAGGGCTGGATAGAGAGCTGTCGCTCCAGATGGGAAGAGCCTGCTGATACGCGTAATAGCGGTATCTCGGACAGTCATCACAGGCGAGATCGGGAGAACTTTAAAGGGCCCCTCATCGAAGCCCATCACTCCGATGAGGTCGTCATTTTTGAGGTTTCGGAGAACTTCCTGAGCGGCTGCCTTGGCGAATTCAAGTCTGTCATCGGTGGCCATACTTCTAGATTTGTCGATGATCAGTTGAACCGCGACGTTGAGGCGCTTCTGCTCCTGGCGTGGTTTTACAAGGCGGATTGGCAAGAGCTCTTCTATAGATGTGCCGATATAACCACCAAGGCCAAAGCTCTCGTTTCCTCCGACCATAATGAGACCGCCTCCGGCTCTGACGTAGCTCGAGAGGCCATGTTTAATCTGATCAGGGAGAGCATCATGGCTGACGTTGTTAAGGACAATTGCTCGATACGATTGGAGAGATTCCTGTTTCTCAAATTGATGAGAGGGCAGCAGAGCCTGCAACTGATAGGTTTCATCCTTGAGCATTTGGCCGAGGAATCGTTCGTCATCGCCAGAGCCTGAAATAAGCAGAACACGATCCCGCCGCGCCGCAGAGAGCCAAATAGTGCGCGTCGTTGAGTGTGCGCCGCTAGAATCATTCCAAGAAAATGTTGCCTGAATAGTTCGCAATCCTTCGACAGCAGGGTCGCTTTGAGCAACAAGAGAGAGGTCTTGGCTGGGCAAGAGCGTTACTTGTTTTGACAGGATTGATTTGTCTCCGTGGAATATCTCGAGCAAGCCTTCCTGGGAGGTTTTCTTGGAATTCGTGAGGGTAGTGCGAATTTCTACACTCTTCTGGGCGCTTGTAGTTAATGGGGCGTGCAGCTGCGAGATGGCTATCTCCTGCTCTTTCGATTCACCAGGTGCGGTGAGTGGGAACAGCCGAGTGGCGGAACGCACCTGAGAGCTTCGCACAGAGCCCGAGGTTTCATAACCATCAGAGAGGAGCAGCGCAGCAGAATTAGTAGTCTGTTGGACCAGAGCATCCTCTAGCGAGGTCCCGCCTGTATCAAGGCTCTCCCAGTTCGAGCGTATCTGGGCAAATGATCCCGATGTTAGAGGGCTTAGTGGGGTAGAGAGGGCGGTTTTAGCGAAGGGAATTATCGAAAGGGGCACCTCGAGTTCTCGAGCTAATTGCCGCGCTTTTGAAAGTAGATCATCTCCTTGGCGTTGAGTAATGCTTGCGCTGATATCGAGATAGGCGGTGAGGGCTTCAGATGGACGCTCTTGCTCTGAGTACGGAGCCGCAAGCGCCAGGATGAGAAGCGTAGCCGCAACGGTTCGAGCGAGCGCTGCCAGTAACGAGCGCCACGAGCGCGTCTTTTCGCGGCGCAAGGCGATCAGCACGCCGAGAGCGACTACAGGAATCAGCACCAGAAGAGAGGGATGCGACCACTTCATGCGGTACCCCACTGGGTAGTGCGCCTGAGGCGTCGTATCAGGTCGATGAAAAGAATGAGCAGCGCAAGCGCTGCCAGAGCTGAGGCATACTCGAAATCCTCTCCGCTCGTAGTCGTGGGACGGGTAGTCCTGGGAGGAATCGTTAGTACGCGTTCTCCTCTAAGATCTGACTCCTCATCAGACAGAGAGTTTATGGCGAGAAGCTCAGTGTGAGCAGCGACGTCTTGAGGAGTCGATAGCTTTAAAATTCCAGGTTGGCGAAGCGCACCGAGCCGTTCGCTTGGAGAGAGTAGCGCTATGCCCCCAGGGGCAAGTCGTTCGACGGACGTCTTTTCATGTAGCAGCTTGCTCGATAGCTGGGACGACTCTGTATGCTGCGTCTGATCCCGAAATAGCCAGGTAAGAGCGTTGAGTGTGAGCACACTGAGTGTTGGAGATTTTATGCCATCAAAAGGGAGGAGTTCAAAACCGACGATGAGATAGCGTGCTCCTGATTCCTCTCCAACGCACGCCAGGGGCCCATACGGTGAGTGCATGAGCGGAGTTGCTGAGTCAGGGCAAGTTAGAACTCGCGCCGACGGGATCGAGAGCAGCTGCGGCTGTGTGTAGCGGGTGACCGGATGTGCTTCTGTCCATCGAGTAACCTCAATGGGGCCAGCTGGTGCAGCCAAGACTGATCCGCCTTTCCATGGAAGAGCACCCACCGGGGGAAATATCACGAGCGATGGTGTCGATGGACGAAGCGCTGGGATGAGGCGATGATAGATAGTCGGCGAGCTTGCGTTTGTAGTCTCCGCAGTAAACGAATAATCAGTGAGTCGAGTCAGGCCAAGAGCCAAGGGCGAGAGAGAACTCGCCACCAGGATTGAGCTGAAGGAGGAGTCCTTAGCCACATACGCAGTATCGTCGAGGCGGATTGCCTCTGCCGGCCCCTGCTGGTCTGACAAAAGGGAAATAGTACAGAAACTCCAGGCTTGCTGGAGCGGCCCCAGGATAAGCGTAGCGGGCTTGTTGCTAGTCACAGGAGTACTGGCCGCAGAAAGTTCTACAGGAGTTGCAGCGTCTCCTACAGAACACGAGGCGCGCACAGTTGGTTTGGACGGGCGATCGGACGAGGAGAATATCTCAACTCTCAGAGAAGCATTCTGCTCTGTGGTTACGACACTCGCTGAGTGAATCCATACATTCTGGGTCTGAGACTGGTCATGAGGAATTGTGGTGACACGAAGCCGTTGTGACTCAGAGGAATCACTTCTTCTTTTATCTGTATACACCCAGACACTATCAAAAGAGTCGTCGGCAAGAATAGTAGTTAGCGGAGATGTAAGTGAATCAGCGGCGTGAGCCTGGGCGATAGTCTTA
>OMII01000208.1 GCA_900299055.1 Pseudomonadota bacterium
GAGTATCGTCGGCAGCGTCAGATGTGTATAAGAGACAGCGCCTGACTAGTTCATGAGTTAGGGCCTCGCCGATACCACTGCTCGCACCCGTCAGCCACACCACTTTATTTTGCAACTCAAAAGATGTCATGGCACCTCACTTGATCAGAGGCTATTTCTGCCCCGCTCCCTCGTGGCTCCGACTATATCCCCTCACTCTGACTCCGACAACCTAGCCAAGTCGTTCATATCATTGGTGACCACGAGGAACGGCATTGACCAAACCTCTTAGACCGCGAAAGACTCGCTATACAAGGAACTCGGCTATTCAACTCTCAGGTACGTATGTCTCTCATATCCCCCCACGGCTCTCGCTCTATTCTTCTGGCTACAGCTCTCTATTTTGCCACGTGTGGGCTCTCTGCCCTCTTTTTGCCGGCGTCGTGGTTATGGGCATCAGGGCTCCCGACTGAATTAGCGCCCGTTACTAGGATGGCTTTCGGTGTGATCGGAGCATATCTCTGCTCTCTTGCCGTAGGAGCCCTCATCGCACGAATGGATCCATACTCTAACGGGGGCCTTATTTTTACTCTCTTCGTAGCGAACGTATTTGATTTTGCCGTTACTTTTCAGGCCATTCTTCGGGGTCAGCTTCCCGCATTTCGTGGTAGCTTATTTCTGGTTATTGCTATTATCTGGGCGACGCTACTATCGATGGTCTGGCTTGCATCGCGTCGACGGCCACAGTAGGGAATAGCTCATCAATGGTCAGCACGCGGCAGTGATATGCGGACTCTACAGCCGCATTCATCACTCGGTGCTAAAAGCTGCACTGAACCTTGATGCAGTTCGACTATTCGCTGCACCACGGCGAGTCCAACACCCAATCCGTCTTTTTCGCCTCTATTACTTCCTCGTTTAAACATCGAGAACACCTGACCGTAATCCTCGAGAGGGATGCCCGGGCCGTTATCAATACAATCGACCTGAATAAAGTCCGACTCCTGATGAGATGGTGAGGTGACGTATCGAATGCTGACTGTTGTCACCTCCCGATACGAGTATTTCACAGAGTTACCGATCAAGTTAAGAAACACTCTTTGCAAGAGCGAATCATTTCCTATTACAGCAGGAATATCATCGCACATCACCTCAACGCGGCGATTGTTAGTTGCCACGACTTCACGGGCCACGCGCTCCACCACATCCTTGATATCAATATTTGTCATAGTGACGCGCCTCTCACCTAGTCCTGAAAGATCATAGGTCGCCTCTACGACACCCATAAGCTGGTGAACGGCACTTACAGAACTTGTGAGGATCTTTCTTCCCTTGTCATTAAGCGCATGGAGTTGTGTTTCACTGAGATGCTCGATTTTAAGAGCAAGCGCAGATAGTGGCACTCGAATATCGTGTGCTAGTGTGACACAAAAATCATCGAGGCGGTCATTCTGCTCTTGAAGTTTGACATTAGCTTGCACGAGATTCGCCTGCAGCATTGCCATCTCACGCTCCAGCCTGCGAATGCGCATCAGATCTCTGATCGCTAGCGACAAGGATCCCACGACCTGATTATCACGAACGACGTATCGTTTATTAGACTCGGCAATTCTTTTAATAATGCTCGGAGATTCACAGCGTGACAGCAGTAAGATCTCAGGCTCATTGTCGAGCAGCTTGAGTCTCGCAAGAAGTTCTGAATCATGAATGCAGGGAAGATCAAAATCAAGGACAGCGAGCGCACACTCTTGCTCCTGAAATAAGCTTATGCACCCTTGCACAGAGGTTGCTTGATACACCTCTAGCTCAGGCACATATTCACGCAATGATGTGCTCAAGGCACTATCTATGCTTGACCGGTCGGACAAGAGAACTATTCGATCGGGAGTTGGCGTAGGCACATTTCCCTCGTTTACAAGACAAACACTCTTCACGACACGGTGTAGGACCGGTGTTGCGTGTCTATTGAGTCGCTTTTCGCAGATAATTTTTGAGCCTAATCAGCGCTCTTGATCGAATCTGCGAAGCTCTTGATTCTGTGACGCCGAGAATCTCACCTATTTCTTTTAGGTTAAGCTCTTCATAAAAATACAGGCTGATCACGAGCCGCTCTTTCTCTGGCAGCCGATCTAGCGAACGGGCTATAAGACTAACTTTCTCATGACCTAGAAGCTTATTCAGCGGATCTTGACCTTTGCTAGCCAGCCAGTCTTCCGCGTGGAACCGCTCTTCTCCGTGACCGAATCCAAGCTCTTCAAAACTTAGCATCACAATACTACCAACCTCGCCCAGAAGCTGCTGCAGCTCCTCTATCGGGATTCCGAGCTCTACTGCCACTTCCTCATCACTGGCTGGTCGTCCGAGCTTCTGCTCGATCCGATGATAGGCCATCTCAATCCGGTGAGATTTGAAACGTAGCGAACGAGGTAGCCAATCCTGTGAGCGAAAACTGTCAAGGATTGCTCCTCGGATTCGGAACTGTGCGTAGGTACTAAAGTTAGTCTCGTGTTTTGGATCGTATTTTTCGAGAGCGTCGACCAATCCAATGATACCAGAGTTAAGCATCTCTTGTAGATCTACATCTTTTGGCAAGCGGCCGGAGAGCCGGTGCACAACTCTCTTCACGAGCGGAAGATAGGACCGAATGAGCTCTTCTTTCTCGAAATCATCGACGTTTCTGTATGCTTCTACCGCTGATCGTTTTGGCTTAACCACGGTTTATCTCCTCGTAACTGGCGACTGCTTTAATCACTATTCCAAAGGTCATGCCGATTACCGCCGTGGCGACCAAACATTTGTAAATTATCTTTATCGTTCGTACGCCTGTTTGTAATCCGCCAACAAACAACACAACGTACGCCGCGACTATAGTTGCCGCGCACAGGACTTTTAGTAGTCTGTGCTGACGACTCTTTCGTCTTACCGTTACCTTCTTAACAAGCTGCTTCTTTGCCATACGACAGTTCTAAAAGCTGGCGAAAGAAGAACTGCATACCACCCTTAACTCTATTTTCTTTAGCGTGTTTGGCGAGCACATTCGATACATCAACTACTCCTCGGGCCGCTCGACTGGACGGGAAAGCCAGCGAAATCGGCCTCCTGTCCATAATACATTCACGAACTTGTCCGTCGTTCGGTATCCATCCCATGTAGCGAGTCTCAACTTGGAGAAACTTGCCTACTGCTCTCGCTAAAGTGTTGAAAGCGATATTCGCCTCCGACTCCGACGGCACGTTATTAACCACTACTGAAAACGTTCTCTCGCCGTACTCTGAACTTAAAACTTTTATGAGCGCATAGGAGTCAGTCAACGATGTTGGCTCCCCAGTTATTACGCACACAATCTCAGCAGCCGCAGTGTTAAAATACATTACGTCTGGACCGATACCTGCGGGTGTGTCGATAAGAAGAAAGTCAAAACGATGTGCAATGCGCTCAACTTCTGACATGAGAAGCATCTTCTCGCTCGACTCTAAACTTTGAAACTCTTCGACTCCACTCGCGGCAGGAATGATTGTGATTCCTCCTGGCGCCTCAATGAGTATGTCGTCCAACGAACATTTTCCCTTGAGCACTTCATGCAGCGTCCCTTTCGGCTGAATACCCAAAAGAACATCGACATTCGCCAAGCCTAAATCCGCATCGAGAACCAAAACCGAATACCCTTGAGCGGCAAGCGAAATCGCGGTGTTAACTACAGTGTGCGTCTTTCCGACTCCACCCTTGCCGCTCGTGAAGCTAACCACCCTCGTAACTGCCTGTTGTGACTCTCGATTTCCAACTTTTTCCACGTCAAAACCCCTACAATGCTCAGTCCCCGCTTTTATACGTGACTGATGTTTTGATTCACCCAACACCCGATCTGGTCCAACTAACTTCGATCTGACCTACTGATTCTTCCTAATTCCGCTAACTACCTGGCACCACAACTATCTCCTAATCACCAATCCCTAGAACTCCTAGTGATTGAACTCTCGTATTCGCCGCTACCTCGTGATGACTCACAACCGCATACCCAGGGGCAAACCGATTTACAAAGTTAAATACTGCTGGTCGCAGGTGGCCAGGAGCCAGCAATACTGGAGTCTGCCCTATCTCTCCAAATTTCTCTGCTGACGCTGCAAGCTTGTTGATGACCATCTGGGCAGTGCCCGGCTCCAATGCGAGAAAGGAGCCCTCATCTGTCTGCTGAAGCGCTTCACTGATTGTGCGCTCTAAAGATGGAGTAAGACTTACGAGAGGCAACACACCGTCTGGCGTAGTATACTTGGACGTAATAGCTCGAGAGAATTTTCTTCTTACAAACTCCGCAAGGCGCTCCGGGCTCTTAACACTCGGTGCCCAATCAGCACACGTCTCTAAAATGGAACGAAGATCCCTAATGCTGACTTGTTCGCGGAGAAGGAGTGCTAGAACCTGCTGGAGGTTTCCTAAGTTCATGACATTCGGGATCAGCTCTTCGACCACTTTTGGCGCTGATTTGGAAAGATTATCAACAAGATGTTGCACCTCTTGCCGACCAAGCAACTCATGCATATGGGCTCGCACAAGCTCAGTGATATGAGTCGTAATAACCGTAGATAAGTCGACTACTGTATAACCCGCGAACTGCGCGCGCTCCTTCTCACCCTCACTGATCCATAGTGCATCAAGACCAAATGCGGGCTCCTTGGTTGGAGTTCCTGGCACGGGCGACGCGACATTACCCGGATCCATTGCAAGCAAGTGGTGTGGTTTGAGTGCTCCTGAACCGATAATAGTCCCACGAAGCATAAAACGATACTCAGTCGATTTAATACGGACATTATCGCGTATGTGTATCGGCGGAACAATGAATCCGTAATCTAAGGCAAACTGCCGTCGAATAGAGCGAATACGTTCGACAAGGTCTCCCCCCTCAACTATCTGGACAAGCTCAAAACCAACCTCAAGCTCAAGGGTATCCATCGATAGCAGTCCGGTAACCTCCTCTGTGCTTCCGGGCTTAGGACCGGTGCTCTCCGCAGCTTTCTGGCTCTCCTCAATCTGCTGCTTCTCTTTGAGCACGGCAGCCGCTTTGCGCTTCATAAAGCCTAACACACCGGTACCGGCACCCAGCATAACGAACGGGACAAAAGGTAAACCAGGAAGAATCGCCATCGCGAAAGCCACTGCCGAAGTAAGAAACAGCGGGCGCGCACTTTGTCCCAGCTGTGAGAGAACTTCACTGCCAAGATCATCGCCAGAGGCTGCTCGAGCGACTATCAAACCCGACGCTGCAGATATGATAATCGATGGCAATTGTGCCACCAGACCTTCACCAATCGTTAGAATCGTGTACGTTTGCGCGGCAGATTTCCAATCCATTCCGTGCTGAACGATACCGATGAGCAGTCCGCCCACGACGTTGATTCCCACCAGAAATAGTGCTGCTACTGCATCTCCAGCAACGAATTTGGCCGCTCCGTCCATGGCTCCATAGAACTCCGCTTCCATCGTCAATTCCTTCCGACGGACCCGGGCTTCTTTGTCGTTAATGAGGCCGATATTGAGATCTGAATCGATCGCCATTTGCTTACCAGGCATCGCATCTAACGTAAATCGTGCTGCGACTTCAGCGATACGGGACGAACCTTTGGTCAACACCTTCAGGTTTACAAGATTGATACACACAAACATCACCACTCCGATGATGTAGTTTCCGCCTACTACAAACTGACCAAAAGCTTGAATCACATGACCAGCTGCATCCATGCCGGATGCACCGTTTAGAAGAATTAACCTCGTCGACGCC
The DNA here is from genome assembly GCA_900299055.1 of Pseudomonadota bacterium. Lineage (GTDB taxonomy): Bacteria > Bdellovibrionota_C > UBA2361 > UBA2361 > OMII01 > OMII01. Next base: position 5,753 of record OMII01000208.1, read on the forward strand.
ACGTTCATGGCGAGTCTAAAGAGTGTGGTCACGAGTAGTATCGCCGGGAAGGAAGAGAACATGAGTGGGCGATCGATATAAAGTGACGTGAACAAGATAATAAGTGACACTGTGATATTCAGCGCAATGCAGACATCAAGAATTGGTGTTGGTAATGGAAAGATCAAAATAGCAAGAATGCCAACTAGTGCCGCCGGGATCAGGAGTCCACGAACACCTGCACCTCGTAATGGAATTGTAGCTGCCAACGTATTAGCCATATTTAACAAACCTTATCGTGTAGACGAGCCTTGAGTCCTTGGTCTCTTTAGGCGGTATACGTACGCTAAAACCTCAGCCACTGCTCTAAACAGCTCTCGAGGTATTTCACTCCCTACCTCAGTCGAGGCGTACAGCGCGCGCGCCAACGCCTTTCTCTCAAGGATGGGAATATTATGCTCTTTCGCTATCTCTCGAATTCTTTGCGCCATAAAGTCTGTTCCTTTTGCGACGACTATTGGGGCGGCAAAATTCGCTCGATCATACTTCAAGGCGACAGCATAGTGAGTTGGGTTGGTAACAATTACATCTGCTTTAGGCACACTCGTCCGAAGCTTATTCTGGATTCGCTGCTGTCCCTTCAGCACCATTTTGCGCTTCATCGTCTCGTCTCCCTCGACCGACTTGCGCTCATCTTTTACTTCTTCTTTCGTCATTTTATTCTGTTTTAACCACTGAAAACGGCCCCACATGATATCGAGTGCAGAGATCGCGAAAAAAATGTACATGATTTTCCAAAATACATTCGTCATCGCTTCACCAGTGAGATTGAGAACGTCAACCAGAGACATATGAACGAGTGACACCATCTGCGGTGCGTATTGCTTGAGCGCCCAGTATCCTATAGGAAGAACGAGGGTGAGTTTGATAATCGCTTTCAACAGATTCGTGAGTCCTGTTATCGAGAAAATCCGCTTTATACCCTTAAGTGGATTGAGTAGGTCCCATCGAAACTTGATCCACTTGTCTCGTTTATTCCAGTTTGTCTGCAGCATTACAGTTATGCCCGCAATAACTCCGACACATGATGTGATCAGCAGAATATCTGGAAGTAGCAGCATCGCGACGCGGGCAAAACCATCGATCAAGTCGGATATCGTGAGCGAACGGTTCTCGCCAATCATGGTAAATGCTCTCACAAGCATGTACCGCATATCTGCATACAGAACTTTCCATGAGTAGCTCATGACGAGGAAGCCGGCCAAGAGCACCATAGCGTGCTCGAGGTCGATCGAATGGAAAAGCGCCCCCTCTTTTCGGATCTCGCCGAGCCGACGTTCAGTCGGCATCTCGGTGCGTTGTTCAGGTAAACTATCCTTTGCCATTGTCGAAATTAACTAAACCCAAGACGAGGCGACACTGTGTTGACGAGTTGACACACAATTCGACCTCTGGTTGCCCTGCAAAGCGTATGCCGGAGGTAACCAACTGAAATAAGGCGCACTTTGAGAGGTTTAGCGTCAGAAAAACGGCCCTCGTCCGACAATTCTGACAAAGAAACAAGCGGAGCTTGCTGTCTGTGCTCCAATCTAGGCGAGGATCCGACCTATCACTTCTGGCAAGCGGCTCATTTCTCGAGAGAGAAAATATGCGACCTCTGGGAGGGCCAAAATTGAGATTGCAAATCCGATCCCTATCGTTAATGGAAAACTAATGATGAAGATGTTTACCGTCGGTATTGCTTTGGAAATCAATCCCATCACGAAGTTAGTTAAAAGGAGAGCAACGACAACCGGTGCCGCAATAAGACAACCAATCTGAAAAATACGGCCGGTCTGCTCCATAAACGCCTCAAGCCCTACCGACGACATCATAAAGGTTCCAGGAGTGATCCCTGAATCCATCCCAGCAAGGGCCGATATAGCAACATGGTGCCCCCCTACCAAAAGAAATACTGTAATCGTAAGATCACTGTAGATACGAGCCAGGTCTGAGAGCGGTGCAGAAGTAGATGGGTCAAAGAGCTGGGCGCCATTTAGTCCCATGGTTCCACTTGCGAGATGCCCTGCCGTCTGCGCTCCAGAAACGATAAAAAGTGGGACAAATCCGATTGCCGAACCGAGAAGCACCTCTGAGAACATCTGCGCAGCCATTAGGCCCATGTCTGCTGGCACCGCTGCCGTTCGCTCAACGTGCAGTGAAACGAGCGCAAGTACTAGGCAGGCAGGATAGCGTAAAGCAATACCAGTGACGCCACTACCAAGCCCCGGAACGATGACCATGAAAGCCATGTAGCGAGTCATGAGGAGCAAACACGTCCATCCGAGATCCAATCTCGTTACGAATAGGTCCGCTAGCGCGCTGAGATTATCCACTACCACGGGCGTTTATCCCTCTCAAGGATTAGTGAGGCGTCATGTTACCGATCTGCGTGTATACGTAAACTGTAAAGCTCGCGATGCGGTTAATCATGAAGTGCCCAAACATCAACATTCCTACAACTGCGGCTCCTATCTTCGGAATAAACGCGAGCGCTGGATCGTTAATTTGGGTCGCAGCTTGAAAAATGCTCACAAATAAGCCAGCGACTAGTCCGAAAATTAAGATTGGAGCACACGTGTAAAGCGCCGTCTCAATGCTAATCTGTCCGAGTCTCAAAAAATCATCTACTCCCATGAGTTCCTCCTAAACCTGATAGGTTTTGACCAACGAGCTAATAATAAGATGCCATCCGTCTACGATTACAAAGAGCATAAGCTTGAGAGGCAAGGAAATTACCACCGGAGGTAACGTAATCATGCTCATCGACGTTAATACCGACGAGACGACCATATCAAGCACAAGAAATGGCAGCGCTATCAAGAAGCCGATCTGGAATGCCGTATTCAATTCACTTAATATGAATCCTGGAACAGCCACGAAGAATGGCACATCATTAGGATCTTTTGGAAACTCGGCTTTAGTTATCTGAAGAAATAACGCTAGGTCTTTCTCACGAGCGTGCTTAACAAGAAACTCCTTCAGCGGGGCGGACGCTTTTACCAAAGCCTGCCCCTGATCCATTTGCCCCTCCATATACGGCTTAATGCCGGCATCATAGCTCTTCTGAAAGACGGGGCCCATAATCGCAACTGTGAGAAACAAAGAGAGTCCTGTGATTACCGTATTTGGTGGCAGTGATGCTGTTCCGATAGCGGTACGTGTCATTCCCAGCACTACTGCAATTCGAGTAAAGCAGGTCATGCACAGAATCATCGCTGGCGCGAAAGACAACAGCGTCAATAAGAGAAGAATCTTAAGGCTGCTCGCAACAGAGTTCCCACTTGCCAACTCATTTCCGCCGATTGAAACCGACAGGTCTGGTAGTCCCGCGGCCTCCCCAAGCGCCGCTGTTGTGGGCAATAAAGTTACGACAAGCCCCGCTAGCACGGGAGCGAAAACGCGCATCGTGCTCTTACGCATTGAAAACCTCTTCTCGCTCAGCTTCTTCTTTTAGTGACTCACTAAATGAGTTCGACGTGATAACATTCGTTGGCACCAGCGTTACATTTTCAGCGCCGCTCGCCACTACAAACTCTTTTCCGTCGAGAGACACAAGGACAAGAGACGACTTCGACGAAATCGCAAGGCGCTCTCTGACGACCATTCGTCGCTTTGATACAACTCCCGCTTTTGTCGCCACTCTACGGTAGAGATGGATACC
>OMII01000209.1 GCA_900299055.1 Pseudomonadota bacterium
CCAGCCACTCCCAGCCCCTGACAAGCTTCCGACGGACAGCCAGCGCTTATGAGAGTTGGTCCCACCTCAAACGTAGTTGCTGAAACGAGCAGAACCCTCATCGTCTAAAAGTGACCTCCCATTCCTACGTGGTAGCCCTCGAAACTGTCTCCCGAAACATAGCTGGCCCCGAGATAAATATCTGAGAAAAACGAGCGGCTATCTTTAAAGAGAGACATAAGATCAGCACCGACCTCAAACAGGTTGACCAAGCCTAAACCTGCCGCTGCTTTGCCGCTGATGTTGCTCCACTGAAAAAATGGTCTCAGAGCCAATTCGCCCGCTCCCATCTTCACACCGATGGGCTCCTTGTACTCGAGCCGGTTCCACAAAAAGCCCGTCGCCGAGTCGACCTTAATTTTTTCACTGGTGGCGTGAATTGAGTCGTTAAGGAGATGCGAAAATCCTGCGACCCACTTGAGCGTTCCAGTGCCAATCGGCCCTTCATAGACGAATCGCAAGGTAGGTGAGTAGGTAAAGAGATCCACGTTCCAATTGAAAAAATCTCCCCCAAGTGTCTGGAGCACCGACTGACTGTAGGCGTTGTTGTAGTCATACTCATTACGTAGATGGGTGTACGTAAGGCTTACGCTAGGAACTATAAAAAAACGCTCGTGCAATCGCACATAAGCGCCACCTCCTCCCGTCAATGAAAACAAGCGCGATACCGAGAAATCACTTTCCCCACTCCCATCAATCGTTGAGGTGCCGCTGGTAACTTTTAAAAGCGCTCCCGAGCTCACAACAAACGGGCGAACCACGGAGTCTCGCTCGGCCATCGGAATTTCGATGGGCAAGCGGAACATTTCATACTTCGAATCTGGCTCGCCCTGTCGACGTTGCACATATCGACCGTTCGCAATCAGGTCCTGCGATGCGAACAAGGTATTCGTATTTACCGTCTCGTTGATAACTTGATTACCGTACTTCTCGTTGAAGACTAGTGGAGTATTTTTTTCCTGACAGAAGCCACACGTTGCACTGACGAGAAACCCCATTAAAAGTGCTAGGGTGAAATACCCTGACGAGACTACTGCATGGCTCGAACCGATTATTTTCACGACAACCTCTCGTAGCGCCCCTTACCCAAACCGATTTGAGTATTGCCGCTCCTTCCTACTCGACTGTCAGAATATTCTGTTCGTCGTAATTGAACACCTGGGCACAGCTGTACAAGACCGTGTCTTCATCCGCGCGCGCCTCTACCGGTACATATTGGCCTGGAGCAACCGCATCAACCGTCATCTTTAGCTGAGCATCCGCTCCGTCTGAGGGCGGCTGCGCCTCGTCGAGGTCGTTTTTATTGAACGTAAAAGCTAGATACGACTGCCCGTTTGCACACCGCCGTACAACTGGATCCTCATCCTTATCCCTACTTCCCGGACCATCGATCTCAGCGGAGTTATCCCGGTAGGTTAGCTGTCGCGGCAAGCGAACTACAAGGTTGATTTCCCCATTGTCATTGAACACAGAGTTTTGATCGTACGAGAAGTTAAACTTCAGAATAGTCGCTCCACCATCTGGTATCGTCGAGTCCTCTGAAGAGATCTCGACCACCTCCGTCGTGCCATCTCCAAAATATTCATTGTCCTGCGAGCATCCAATAGCGCCCGAAAGGACGAAAAGAAGCGCTGCACTGCCTCCCCTCATGCGATTAATACTAACAAGGCTCTTCACGTGGCGATCTCCTCTGCGACTAGCGGCAAACATCTGCGGGCATAGTAGCGAGCACAGGCGCGTTAATCCACGCAACTAATCTATTTTTCTATCGAACCCTCATATGCAGTCGTTATACGGGGGCAAGCTTGGCCTGCCCTCTTGCAAGAGACAGTCTGCCATCACCGCTAAGTAACTGAGTAATTTGGAGAGTTTATGACAAACCTATCCCTATCCCCTCTCACATCAAGTCTTTACACACACAAAATCCGCCAAGACGAGCAATCTGCAGGGCGAGCCGAGAAGGCGCAGAGCTTTCTCGCCGAAGTGCTACCGTCAGCGATCCAGCTCGGCACGAATGCCCTGGACTCCCAAACATCACGGAACAGTCGAACCGGGTCAGGTCCCATACTGGCGACGGCGAGTCCTTCAGCAAACACACTCGGCGCCTCCGCGCTTAGCAAGGCAACCTCACTTATCGGAGGCCTCTGGGGAGCCACTAATCTTATTCAAAACTGGGGGCACTCCACACCGATAGCGGGCGCAACAAATGGAATGGCGGTCGGTGCCACCATCGGGAGCTTTGTAGCACCCGGGATTGGAACGGCAATCGGCGCCGCCGCTGGCATACTCGTAGGAGGGCTCATCGGATGCATCACAAGCGGCAAACATAGAGACCAACAGGTTCGCGACGCGGTTAGAGAGAAACTCCAAGGCGCCGGTATCCTTGATAACACCTATTCTATCGGTCTCGCGGATGGCTCGCGGTATAACGTGGGACTTGATGGTGGTCCAAAAGCGGAGCTGGGTGGCCGCAGGCCATTCGAGGTTGACTTTTCTAACCCATTAGCTCGATACGCGGTGGCGTGGATCAATCCCCTTGTGCACCTGGGAATTGGTGGCAGTGAAAAGATAAAAACCGACTTTGTTGGATATTTTGCCAACGCAGCGATGAGTAACGCACAGACCCTCACTGACGTACGAAACAATGTGCTGGCAATTTTTGATCAATTTGGAGTGAGCGACGAAATGCTCGGGCGCAGCATCATTTCCGCAGCTCAACAAGGAGTACTCGATGAGCAAACCGCCGTAGCGTATCTCGGTGGAATCGATGAGCGGCGAAGCATCGATGAACTCCCGGCCGAGCTTGAGATCCAATAGAGTCGCGACATCACAGAGAGGGCAGCGCCCCAACGCGCAGCCCTCTCTCTCGAAAACTAAAGACAGATATCAAATGGAGCCGACACCGTAACTAAATGCTGCCAGTCATTGTCACCTACCATGCGATACTCAACGCCGTAATCGACTCGCAGTGCTTGAATAACCGCATCTCTCCCAAAATCCTGACGGATTCCGGCGCCAAGTGAAAGCGCGTTGTATTTCGCGCTTCCATCCAACTCATCGAGTGAGTCGCGTTTATATTCCCAGTTAAAATTCGCCGCATACCTATACCCGGCGCGCACCGCGAGCCACTCCTCGACTCGCTCCTCAATTCCCGCACGGAGATTCATCAGATACCCGTGAGAGCTCCCTCCAAATACGACGAGATTCGGTTGACTATTGGTATCACCCTTGTTGTCGAGGTACGCGAAGTCAAGGCCTCCTGCGAGAGTTGTCGAATCCATTTCATACTCCACTCCTCCCGCCCATGTAACTGACAACTGGTCTACGTCTTGTCCCTGTAACCCCGATGTATAGTCCAAAGAGTGTGAGCCGTGACCAATCGACACTGAGCTACCCAAGGTGAGATCGGATCCATCTCGGTATTGAAGTCCTACGGTATGAAGAAAACTGTTGGTTGATGAATACTCATACGGCGCTGCGTTGAGGTCATCATTTTGGTAAGTCAGCCCATATCCGATACTTAATCGCTCACTAATCGCTTTGCCGTATGCTGCTGACATCTGATAGGTAGAGGTATCGGTCTCATCAGGATCGTAAGCCCAATTCCCGTATCGTCCGTACCAACCAAGCCCAAGGTTACCCCCATCAGGCAATCCATCTTTTACCGGATTTATTGGTATCGCCCCATACAGCTGCCCACTGTTCTGCTTATCTTTGAGCTTACCGCCATCAGGAAATCGATTGCCCGTAACTTCATTATATCCGTAGCTGCCCGACATATCTCCATACTTCATACGGCCCAGCCCTCCCGGATTAGTAACCGTCGCTACGCTACTCGCGGTGGTTTGGGTGGTAGCGCCCCCGAGAGCCAACATTCGGGCATCCTGAGCCTGTGCGACGAATCGCTGCTGATTCTGTTGAAAGTAAAACTCGTGAGCTTTCTCATCCGCCAAGGAGGAATCCAATCCAAACACAACAAGACACGGGAGAATGGCGATTCTCTTAACTATTTTTAGCGTCATATTACTCCTACTGTTTAGGGTCGTTGGGGTCGTTGTACGTTACGACTCAAAATATACCTATGACGGTTGTCACCGAGGCGGACACGACCCTGGAGCTTCTCCTCCTTGGTGCGGTGAAAAGAGTTGCTTTTACCAAAGAACCTCTTGCTTTAGCGCCCTGTCCGCTCTAACGTACGCAGCATGATTCGATCATTCGGTTACTTTTTTAGCTACGCTGCGCAGCCCTTGTGAGGCAGAAGCTAATCGTACGCTAAGATTAGGCTCTGCTTCACCGCAGGGCCTTTTTTTTTGCCGAACAGAGTCATTCCCGAGGCACACAAAGCCTCAGGCACCGCGAGGTGAAACGCACGACGGGCGCGTGTTAGGAACGATACAGAATTATAGAGGAGACGGAGTATGACAACGATTTTGCCGAACCAACCAGAACCAACTCTGCCAAAGCTCAGAGAGCAAATCGATGGAGTGGATACACGTCTTCTGGCGCTACTCGCTGATAGGCAAGAACTATCTCGATTGGTTGCCCAAGTAAAAGATACCGAGAACCCGAATAGGTCTGTGCGCGATATGTCCCGTGAACGGGATCTGATTAAGCAGCGAATCATCGATGCTCGCGCTCTCGGGCTCGAGGCTCATTTCGTCACGAGAATATTCCATGAAATCATAGCTGAATCTGTGAGAGTTCAGCAGGATGTTCTTCAGGCCAAGCTCAACGGGACGCCAAAAACTGGCGCTATTCGGATTGCGTTTCAGGGTATCGATGGCTCCTACTCTCACTTGGCAGGGCGAGGCTTTTTCTCGCAATCAGATTCTCCATCACGAGAGGGCGATCTTCCAATATTCGTCGCTTTTCAATCGTTCTCCGATGCAGTGCGCGCCGTCGAAAATGGAAGTTGTGAGTTCTGCATTCTACCGATCGAAAACACCACCTCGGGCGCTATCAACGACGTCTATGACCTCTTGCTCAACTCAAAGGTCTCCATAGTAGGTGAGCAAAAGTTTCTCGTGAATCACTGCCTCGTGGGGCTGAGTGATGTGCCGCTTTCACATCTTAAACGCATTTATTGTAGTGCAATGTCCGTAGCTGAGTGCAGCGCTTTCCTGGGATCCTTACCGTCCTGCAGCACCGAATTTTCAAGTGACTCGGCACTCGCCGTAAAGAAGCTAAAAGAAAGTGGCGACACCCTCTGCGCGGCGATCGCGAGTGAAGAAGCTGCCGAAATGTTTGGCTTGCGAGTTCTAAAGCGAAACATTAGCAATCAAGAAGCCAACTTTACTCGATACCTGATACTGGCAAAAAATCCGGTCAAGGTCGACGGCCGCATTCCAGCAAAAACATCCATCGTAATGAACACGCTCAACAAGCCAGGTGCCCTGGTTGAGGCACTGATCGTATTTAAGGAGCACGGTATTAATCTTACAAAGCTCGAGAGTCGTCCCATTCCCAGCAATTCATGGGAAGAGATGTTTTATGTTGATTTTATCGGCAACCTGGATAGCGTTGAAGTAAAAGGAGCGCTCGCTGAGCTCACCAAACTAGTGCGATTCACAAAAGTTCTTGGATGCTATCCTTCATGTGACGTTGAGGCTGCCATCGTAGAGGCGCCTCCTCTTGCGAGCACTCAAGTGACTGCTGGCCTATCATCACAATCGACTGCCGACACCGTCTCTCCGGCGCCAGCAAAACCAAAAACCCCATCGAAGGACAAAGGCTACACACTCGTTACCAGGGAGCATAAGAGCACCGATACAATTATTGATATCGGAGGGGTCAAGATTGGAGATGGAAATTTTTTGGTCATTGCAGGCCCCTGCTCTGTCGAGTCCCGCGAGCAAATCGTGGCGTGCGCCAAACACGCCCGCGACAATGGTGCCAAGATACTTCGCGGCGGTGTCTTCAAGCCTCGCACCTCTCCATATAGCTTTCAGGGACTCGGTTATGAGGGGTTGGACCTTCTTGTTGAAGCAGGAAAAACATTTGGAATGCCCGTGATTACGGAGGTCATGACTACTGAGGACGTTGAGCGTGTTGCCGAAAAGGCAGACATCATACAGATCGGCGCCAGAAATATGCAGAACTTCAGTCTGCTCAAGGTTGTGGGACAAACTCGAGTTCCTATCATGCTTAAACGAGGCATGAGCTCATCTATCGAGGAATTACTCCAGGCTGTAGAATATATTCTTGCTGTCTCTTATACACATCTCCGAGCCCACGAGACGCTAC
>OMII01000210.1 GCA_900299055.1 Pseudomonadota bacterium
ATCCTCCACCTCACCGACCAACGGCGAGTGCTTAGCACCGTCGACTCTATCTTAGAGGCGTTTCAATCCGACGTAGGTGGCGTCAATCCAATTCCGGTTCTAGAGCCCCTCGTTTCGCTTCTTGTAGCCCCTGCAGCAAGCCGCTTTGTGTTCGAGGAGTCGCTCTTTGTTGTACTCTCTGCCTACTTATTTTTCGTTATCCAGCACAGCATCGCGGAGTACCGCAAAACTGGGGTTATCATCGGCGACCTCTCATTTAGTTCCCTCATGAAAGACAAGGGGCGTCGCCCGAAGCGCTCTCTGAGCAATGAGCTCGGTTCGGGTGACCTCGCCAATACCGAGCAGATAGCAAACTGGATGAAGCCTTCTGGAAAAACCGGTGACACATACCTCAACGTCGCCGAGCTGCGAGGCAGCGAGGGACTGGCGTTTCCTACCGGGAAGCTCTGCATTTCACGTGATGAACGAAACCGACACGTCCTAGTCGTAGCGAAAACCGGAAGCGGAAAGACCAGCCGTTTCATTCTACCGATCCTCTACAACGACTGTATGGATCCGGTGTGCTCGACGATAGTTATCGACTCGAAGCCTGAGATGTGGCGAAAGCTCGCCGCGATGACGCGCAAATATAACCCCGAAAAGAACATACTTCTCTTCAATCCCCTCGACCGCGCTCGGTCGCTCAGTTGGAATATCCTTGGCAAGATCGACGACGATACTGATTGCAAACTTATCGCCCAGACGATTATCTCGGCGACCGATCAACCGCAAGCGAAGTCAGATAGCCCCTTCTTCCGAAACAACGCACTCGCCATCCTCAACTCGATCATGGCGGGGCTCCTCCATGATCCGAATGAAGTGCTCTCGATGCCACGCATCCATGAAATCGTTCAGTCAGGTATGAAGCCGATGTGCGACTGGCTTGAGGCGCGACCCGCCGCGATTCGAAACTCGCGCACTTTTGTTGAGCTCGCCCGCTCTGGCTCACAGAACGCTGATACGATCATGTCAGAGCTCAGTATGCGTCTCTCGGCGTGGGACTTGACCGCGATTCGCGCCACGACATCACAGATGGAGCTGGACATCGAAGACCTCATCTCAAAGCCAACCCTCTTTATTGTGGAGCTGCGAGAATCCGAGTTAGAGATGCTTCGCCCGATGGCGAACGTAATCGTTGTTGAAATCCTGCGGTTTCTGACGAAACGCGCCGAGCAGTGCCCGGGAAACAAGCTCCCGCGACCGGTTGGACTTGTTATCGATGAGTTCGCCAGCGCGCTCGGACGCTTACCCGACATTCATGTAAAACTGAACACGCTGCGCTCTCGTAACGTGAGCATCGTCGCCGCGATTCAGTCAACCGCGCAGGTCAAAGCGAACTACAACGACAACTCCGACTCCGTACTCGCTGGTTTCAGCACCAAGATCTTCATGCCAGCACTCGACCTCGTAGACGCGGAATGGGCGTCAAAGGAGAGCGGTCAGATGACGATCCGCTTCCAAACTCAGTCGACTGGCGCTAATCGCAAGATGATTGAGGTCTTCGCAAGTCGCAACGACAGCACCCAGGAGCAGGTACAACAGCGCGCGGTGTTGACTCCTGACGAGATTGGCCGTCCTGCCGACAATATCAACACGTTCTTCATGCCCAATACGCCTGTATTTCAAGGGCACATTATCCCATTCTTTAAATTGCCCGAGATGCTGAAGCGTCTATCGGAGTTCGACTCTGAGGATCGGGAGCTCAAGCTTCGTTCGGAGCCGATTCATTACATCGAAGAAGCACCAAAAGCACCCCCTCCGGCTAATGCCAGCGGAGGTACCGCTCCCGGAGGGCTGCCCGCTGGAATCACGAATACGGCCGGGTGGTCAGACGCTCAGGTGCAGACCAAACTCGAAGAGGTTAAAAAGAATCTCGATTGGGATAATACCACGTGTAGCGCACGAAAATGGTGGGAGGCTTTCGAGAACGAGAACAAGACACGAACACCACTCGTATTACGTCTCGCTGAAGAATTGCAAAATCGCAAAGCAACAATCACAGAATTTTTTCTAGCCTACGTGTACAGCAACACGGACAACATCCAAGCCAATCTTAGCTACCTTGATTACACTCGCTTGAAAAAGGAAGAGGAGAAAAAGAAGAAAGAAGCAGCAGCCAAAGCGCTACAAAGCGCCGGCGGCAGTTAGCCGTGGCCTATTAGGCAACAACACGCAGTCGAGCAGCTTTCTCCTCCAGCTTCTGCTGAGATTCATCGATATCACGCTGCCTCTGCTGATTGGATTGGCTCTCCTGTCGCTGCTCTACTTCATCGCGCTGAGGGCGTCGCTCGCGACGGGTTTGCTCCATCTGCCGAAACGCCCGAGCTCTATCTGACTTCTGCGGACTAGGTACGTTCATACGAACTCCCGGGTTCGGGGTACAAAAACTTCGTATCCCAAAGCTATCATGAACAAGGACGGCTAAAGATGCCTCGGGCTTAACAAAGCGGGGCGAAATGCTGCACCTGACGAAGCAACAACCTCTCAGCTATCACGAGATATTGAGTAGATAGCGCCTCGAATTCAGCGGTTACATCTATCGGGCGCTCGCATAAGTAACATGGGCAGGGATCCCGTATTTTTTACTTGTGCGGTTACTTATTTAGTCCGATCGTTGCTCTATGATGTTTCGAGCTCTCAAGCACTACGCGATCCTTCTTGCGTTACTCCTTCTCCCAACGGCTGGGTACTGCACGGCGATAAAGGTCACGAATCCGTCCTATTGGTTCCCAAGCATCACCGAGGCACAAATAAATTTCGACGTAACTTGGAATCGCTCCTGGCGAACTAGTTCGGTCGTCAGCAACTGGGATGCCGCATGGATCTTCGCTAAATTCCGCAAAAGCGGCGGAAATTGGACGCACTGTCATCTCAAAAACACGGGCACCTCGACAGGCAGTGGCGCTGCTGCAGCTACGATAACGACTGGGCTTGTTGACACGAGCTCCGCATATAATTCCACGTCTAACCCCATAGTGGGTGCCTTTTTATATCGCAGCGGTAACGGCTCGGGCACGTTCTCCCGCACTGGAGTGGGGCTGCCTTGGGATTACAGTACGGATGGTGTCGCATATAATGAGGTAGTCGAGATCCGGGTCTTCGCAATAGAAATGGTGTACATCCCTCAAGGCGCATTCTTTGCGGGCGATAACGCCACCTCCACATACGCTTTTCGCCAAGGCAGTTCTGATAACGACCCCTGGTATATCGGAAGCGAGTCTGCAATGAGCGTCACGGGTGGCACTGGCACAGGGACAGGCGCAGGAGAAACAAACGCAGAATATTACTACACTACGACGGGGCAATCTGGTGAGAGCACAACTGGATCTAGCTTCTCGATTCCAGCCGCATTCCCCAAAGGCTATCAGCCCTTCTACATGATGAAAGGAGAGATCAGTCAGGGGCAGTGGGTGGCTTTTTTCAACACCCTTACCAGTACCCAGAAGAGCAATTTAGACATAACGAGCTCAAGTTTCGGAAGCAAGGCCTCAGATTCTCTCACCACCCGTAATAATGTGAGCTGGAGCTCGGGAGACGCAACACTTCCCGATCAGGGTGGAGGAGCAAACTACGAGGCGACTGCCATGGGATATCTCGGATACAACGATATCATGTCATATCTTGATTGGGCAGGATTGCGCCCGATGAGTGAATTAGAGTTCGAAAAGGCTGCGCGGGGAACCTATGGAGCAGTTTCAGGAGAGTATCCATGGGGTACAACTTCTGCTACCAGCGCGACCAGCGTGAGCGATGCCGGCCTTACCACCGAACGGCCTCAGACAGGCGCGAATGCCGTGTACAGCAGCGGAGTCTCAGGTCCTCTTCGCGTTGGAAGTTGCTCGTACAATGTTACCACCCGCATCGCCTCAGGTTCGGGATATTACGGGAATATGGATTTAGGCGGCAATGTGCGCGACGCAGCGGTGTGTGTCGGCATGAGTGCGGGAAGGTCATTTGAAGGGCGTTATCACGGAGACGGTGCTCTTACCACCAACGGAAATCACGATGTCACCTCGTGGCCTCCATACACGAGCGCTAGCGGCTACGGCTCTCGCGGCGATTGTTTTTACGGCGCCGCTTCGTATGTTCGAACTTCCGACCGTAGCACTGCCTGCTATCCCGACGGAAACAGAAACTCCGGCGCTGGGGGACGCGGCGTGCGCATAGCTCCGTAAAGCCTATCGTTCTTGTCACGTGAGCACACGCGGCAGCCTCGCGACTCCCACCAACAGGAGTAGAACCCCTATTCGCTCAACGAGGCTCTCACGAGTATGGCGCCCGGCTTTACTCCCTTGAACCACGGGCAAACCACAACACTATGCGCGCCGCAGGTGTCAACGGGGTTTCCGGAGAGATCAGCAAATGTCGCAATGCCCGCGTGCACCGAAGTACCGTCATGAGAGATAAATGTGAAGTTTGAGACCTCAGTGGTAAATTGCTGGAGCGTGTACAAAGCTATCGCCTCACCTCGCTCTACTGAAACTACTTCAGCGAGACACGAATTATCCCGCAACAAGCGCGTCTGCGGCTTCATTCTCGAGAACTGCTTGTCGGTTCGATTACGCTTAAAGAATGGCGCAGATGTCGGTCGCGGCCAGCTCTCGCCAAGCGTCTCATCACGAGCCAAGACTTTTTCGCACAACTCTTTAATACCCGCGGCCGCGTGGCCCTCTTCACGAAGATCACGCATATCAATTCGTATTGTGTGCATCCCCGCGGCATCTAGATTCACTAACTTATCGAGAATAAAATGATCCTTGTTTAGATACATGAACGTACCGTGCTCATTCTCGATCGTTGGGAACGGGCGCGACGCTGACTCCTCAGACATCGAATCAGCGTAGATCCATTTCGCGTCAGCTAATTCCTCCCCACTTGAGAAATTGGACTGTAACAGGTGTCGCTTTGAGTAAAACAACAAGATTTTACCCGCGCCCAAAATTTCGCACTGTGTCGAAAGCTCGCGAC
>OMII01000211.1 GCA_900299055.1 Pseudomonadota bacterium
CAGCCACTAACCAGAAAGCGGCAGTACTAACTAGACTCTCAGCGTTAGCCTCCCGCGTGCCCCAATTTGCACAGCGAGTAAAAACTTGCGGTCGACCGAGCCCTACAGCGCTTGTACGCAATGCAGCTGCCGCTCAGAGAGCCTTCGAGGTATCACTCGCTCGTTCGTTCGCTGACTCACTGCTGATATGCCCAGCCACGGTATGCCCCGCGGTGAATGCGAAAGCAACGAAGACACAACTTCTTCGACAGGCAGACACGCTTTTTCGGTACGCAAAACAGTCAAAACTTTTAGCACAACGCGCGTGCCCAGAAGCGCCTACAACCAAGCCCGAGACGAGACCTCGAACCGAAGCATATCTTGCGGCCCTTCAAGCTGAGATACGCAAGCTACCATCTACGTTTAGCGACTGTCAGGAGTGACGGGGCATTACGTTAGGACTGTCGGTGAGTCGTCTACGGTGTGATGGGCGCCAAGGCTTTATTTGAGCCAGCCCAAATCACGAAGAGGCTCCTGAATCACTCGTTGGAACGGGCCAACTCCACTGCGGTCACCTTGCTCAACCAACGCACGAACCTCATTCAGAAGGGTTTGCTGACCACGGCACCGGAGCCTCTCCCAGCGATCCATCACGTAGGCTACGTGGGGCGCCCAATCAGTGAGAAGACTAGACAAGGTTTGAGCAATCGTCGCCGGATCATGTGCTGTCCTTACAAGTTTTCGCCCATTCGAACCACACGCGGAGGAACCATGTCGCGCTACCGCTTCAATAATCTCTTGAACTTGACGCCCTTCATGAGAGCCCGGAATAACGTGAAATACTGAAGTATCCGGGAAATCTTCTCCTTGCCCTGCGCGTGAAACGACCGTTGGGATTCCCTGCGATAACGACATCTGCGCAAACGGCGCAAGATGCCCAAACACGCTGACGTGAAGCTGCAAGGCTACGTCTGTGGTATCGAGTATGTCCTCCCAATTCCGTATCGTTTTTCCCACCCGAATAACAACTGAGTCAAGCACTCCAAACTCTTGCACGAGCGACCGTGCGGCGAACTCCTCTTCTGCCGAAACCATCCAGGTAAGCTTCCAGGGCACAGACAAGCCGCGCAGTGACGGAAGCACCTTGTGCATACGTCCCTCAATTCCCACCACAGAAGCAGCCGCAATCCGAAGAGTATCGGCGCTTGTGCGCTCTGCTCTTCGAGTGACCGGCATCGGTATAGAAAGAACCTCTGTCGGATGCTCACCGCTTAACCCTTCCACACGAGCGCTTACCATGCGCTTGTATTCGCTCCACGCCCAGGGAGAACTGAACAAAACAGCCGCCGAAATAGAGGTCTCACGATATGCCCTCGGCCAAAGCTGATGAGGGGCCTTGGAGCGATCATAAAATCGAACCGAAGGATCGTGATACTGTGCCACTGATGTCTCCCATGGGCTCGTGTGAAAAGCCTCAGGGCCGAGATCTTGGTAAAAGAGGTCGTGAAACCAGGTAACACCTGGAATGAGGCCACAATGTGCACGCACAAAACGACACGCCTTCGAGTCCTCAAGCTGATAGAAGAAAATATCGAAAGGCTTTTGCTGATGTTGACGGTAGGCCGTCAAATAGTGACTCGATGGGAGGCCAAAATTATTCGGCACTGTTGTGTCAGTAAAGACCTCCACATCGTGATAGAGAGCGACTTCAGGCGCCAGGAGGGACGAAACGTGAGCGGAAAGCGTTTCTACTCCAGAATTGCCGGAATCAGTAAACCACGCTACACGCAAACCCGCATTCGACATCAATCCTCTCCCGCGCATCGCTTCCGCTGCTCTTGCAGCGGGGAGAGTAGCCCATCGATCACTCGGTCCCATCCACCTTGCATCATCCCTGACGACTCAATGAAGGCCCTACCCCCCTTCCCAATCCGCTCGGCGAGTGCAGCATCATCTCGAAGCCGGTTGAATACGCCTGCAAACGCCTCGGGTGTCGGAGGCACTATAAACCCAGTCTCGTTATTACGGACAAACTCTAGCGTTCCACCACTGTCGGTTGCCGTTACGAGTGGCTTCGAACTCGCCATTGCCTCAAGCGTGACATATCCATAATCTTCGTCGTAGGGCGCATAAAAAACCGCCATCGAGCGCGCGTACAGCTCTACGAGATCGGCATTACTCACGCGGCCCAGAAAATCCACTCGAGCACCTAAACCGTGCTTCTTGACCTCATTCTGGAAGAATTGCATCGCGTCAGGCTCGTCCGAAACTCCGACCACCTTAAGTCGCAGCCCCGGAGTTGTCGCAAGAGCATTAATGACGAGGTCAAGACGCTTGATACGACAGATACGACCAACTGAGAGAATATACGGTTCCGCCGGCTCACATCGATACCCGTCACCCAGCGGCAAGGGTGGATAGAGCACCTCCGAGCTAAGGCCATTAAACGACTGCAGACGCTCGGCAACATTCTGAGAAATTGCTGAGCGGTAAGCACACTCGCCAAGAACTCGCGTATCACCATCATAAAGCATCCGTCGCATCGACTCATCACGAGGATCATCGCCGATATCCGAGTACTGACCAGCGTATAAGTCGTATATCGACCGCAATTGATGCACCAACCAAACGCTCTTCCGCGGATGACGTGCGTAGTAACTCGGAAACTTGGTCGCAATTACTAGATCAATCTTCCTGCCACAGAAGCTCTCGAAATCAAACGAACGCCACAACGCCGCCTGCGTAATCAGATTCTGCTTCGGTAGCGGGTTAAATGGAATCTCGACCGTATCCGCCTCGTGCCCACGCTCTCGAAGCTGCTTGACGAGCGTCGCGACGAGAACGTCCTGCCCACCATGCGAAAAAGGCACCTTCACACCAAGAACGAGCACTCGTGCCATGTTTACTACGCCTCGAGCACTAAACAATAATCTTGGAAGCCATATAGCAGTCGATTGAGCTGCTGGAAGTTATCGTTAATGCGACTTACCGCATCAGCGACAGCTGGCGTATGCGACGAATCAACTGGAATGTCCTTCAACAAATGAGTCGGAGATACTGGCGACAGCATCTTCGTCTCGATGATACGCAACCCTGCAAGCGTCGCCATATAGCCTAAGGTATCTGGATGCATCGGCCAGACATGGGTCGGGTCGCGGAAGTAGTTTGATGACAAGGCGAGGACTGATTGCGGATTGATCGTCTCAAAAGCGATTCTACCCCCGGGCTTCAATTTACTCTTCGCCAACTCCATCAACTCTTGCAACTGCTGTCGTGTAAGGTGCTCTACGACCTGAATCGCCACGAGCCCTCCCAGCGAACGATCCGCGAGCGTTCTGAGATGCGCGATACCATCGCCATACAAAGTCTTGCAGCCATTTGCGTTAGCTACATTTACCATAACGACGTCGAGATCGACTCCATACGACTCTAGCTCTGCCGCCGACAACAACCTCTGGAGCTCTCCCCGACCTGAGCCAATTTCCAAAATTGCGCCCTTGGTCCCCCTGAAGATTTGCGGATATATTCCTTGACGGTCCGCTATCTCACGCTCGCTACCACGATACCTGTTCTCAAGTAGGAGATACGAAACGTCAGCACGTGTCTGGGGTTCTTCCGCTGACGACTGGACCGCAACCGGCGGTTCAGCATCCCGGTAGGCCTGTGCGTTATTTATTATCCCCTCGAGTCCTCTAACCATCGCGTCTACAAGAGCAACTCGTTGCTCAAATCCTGCAGCCATCTCGCCAAGCTGTCGCTGCAACGCAAAAACACTTGAGCTTTTTTCGTCATCGATCCGACGAATGAGCTGCTCCAGCGACTTTGTATTGCGCTCATCTCTGGCATCGATGTAACGGCCCGTCTCGTTCAGATGTCGCACGAGATGCTCGATAAAGTGTCGCTCAGCTACAAGGTAGTCTCGCATTAAGCTGTTCCTGAGAAACGAGATTAGCTTGCGCTTCAGCCTAACTACTATTTTTCCGAGCACTCCGCCCCGGTGCGTCACTACCGCATCGGGAGTAAGTTTGGTCTCATAAGGGTAGTTGATGTTAAGAAAACGTAGATTCTCCGCGTGTTGAAGATCGCCGAACTTAATTCCCTGCTCATCTACAAACTTCGCACTCAGAGGCGAAAGCTCCTGCCGCTCATCGCGAGTTCGCTCCAGATCAGCTTTAATTCGGTCGCGGATTTCCCTCATCAAGGTAGGGATATCGCAAGGTTGATCCTCGACTGCGGAGATGTGTCTAACCGGTTCTGACATTACTGCGTTCCTCAGGACTAGGGGTTACGGGGCCAACTTTCCCACAAGACCCTGTATACTCTTAAACTTACACCCATCACGTCAAGCTCATTACCCACACCCAAGAGCTGCTAAGCAATTATTATCACTTAATAATCTCGAAGACGTCCGCTACTGTACCTGCAAACCTCCACTCTTATCGCCCTCTGCCTCGCTCTATGACCGAAATGTTTGAATACCGTTCTAGATAGTACTACCGTACTGATCACTCTAATACCCTGATTGGAAGAGGTGCAGGACATGACTTCTCAACACATTGCAAGCGTGCGCAGCGACCCATCGGGCCTCTCAATCCTCATTCAGATCGCATGGGATAAGCTTGTTAAGCCGCCAGAAATGTCGCCGACTCTACAGGTAGAGCAGCAAGTTGCTAGTCCTGCCAGATCACCAAAAGCCACAATCCTTACCCCGAAAGAATGGAAAGCGATCGAACGGTTAGATCGTCAAGCCTTCGGGGCCCTCGCGGAATACCGCGCGAAGCGCTCCGAGCACTACGATCTTCGGCAGACTCTTACTACCACTGCCGCTCCGTCAGGAATTTTTGGACTTCTTTCGAGCCCCCAAAAAATGCAAAAGCGCATCGAGAAAGCGCTCGCTGCAAGCCTCGAAGAACTGCGCGACTACTTTCAGAAAGGTGTCCAGCCTCTTCTGCGGAACGTGTGGACATCCTACAGCGGGAAAACCTTCACGGTGCCAGACGGGGCTCGCATGCCTAAGCTCTTGAAGCTTGCATCACTACCGAAAGAGAAAGAAGGAAAAGTCATTTCTGTCCAATACCTGAAATCGCGTGTAGAGCAACTTCAGGACCACGCAAAAAGTTGTAATTTTCGGGTTGGCAAGAACAGCGGACCACTTGCGATAACCATGACTCGTAAAATCGGCGACGGTCCGGTGACGACTCTACGATTCGAACAACGTAGGCCAGGAGTCGTAGATGTCTACCTAAATGATAAACGGATGGTACACCGAGATAAGAATGTCAGCCTCTTCACCGATGATGCCCTCAAACTCGCGACGGAATTTGCGCGCGGCTCTAAATCGATGAAGGTCCATCAAAAGCGCTTCACTGAATATGTAGTAGGCTCCGAGGCGATGTTTCTCAAAGCTGACCGAGCTATGGAGCAAGCTGCCAAAAAGTCCTAGGTCGCAAGGTGGTTCGAGATCGCACTACTCCTCCTCAAGTTCAGCGTAGAGTGGAATGTGATCCGAAAGTGTATCCCACGGATCTCCCTTAAGGGCTTGTCCACCAACCATTGAGAGCCCACGCGCATAGACACGATCGAGTCTAAAGAGGGGAAACTTCATTGGAAATGTCGCCGCGTGGACCCCATGACTATCCAGAAAAACTTCCTTAATTCGAAGCTCTCGTGCCAACACACCCGTTGCACGCTGCTGCCAGTCATTAAAGTCTCCCGCCAGAATAAGTGGATCGGCTCCGCCTACACTCGCTATGACTCTATCGCAAATCCTCTTAAGCTGCGCCTCTCTACCTCTGCTCATTAAATTAAGGTGTACGCACACACAGTGCACTGGAAGCCGCAAGCCTGGCACATCAAGCACTGCGTGCAAGAGACTTCGAGACTCAATCGCATTTGTCGAGATATCAATGTTCTCAAACTCACGAATCGGGTACTTACTCAAAATGGCATTGCCCTGATGCCCGTGGTCAAATATCGAGGTCTTACCGTAGGCCACGTATGGCCAGACATCCTCAGCTAAGAAATGACTCTGTGGCAGGTCAGGCCACCTATCGATACGCGATGCGTGCCGGTCATGTTGACCGAGCACCTCTTGCAGGAAAACGATATCTGGCTGAAGCGATGAAATTGCGTGCTTGATTTCAGGCAACGTAAACGACGAATTGCCGAGCGCGAAGCCTTTATGAATATTGTATGAAAGCACCTTCAAACGTCGGCGATGCATCATAGATTCGTTATAATACCCTTCGTCCTACTAACACTATTCGACCCACGATGCGCTCAAGCAACGGTCGATCTTTCCAGTTTCGCAATGTGATCTCACGAGACCTCGCACAGTCGTCAGCGAACTGTGTGGCGAGAGCCTGACTGGCACTCGCACGACCGAGCACCACATCTGCCTCAAGGTCATGCAAGAGACTGCGGTGATTCAAGTTGCTCGAACCAACTAAACCCCAATCATCTATCAGCATCGTTTTTGCGTGCAGCACAGTACCAGTATACTCGAATATTCGAACGCCCGCCCGCAATAATCCCCAGTGGAAGGCTGAAGCAACCCAAGGGATGAAAACAACATCTGAAAAAGCGGGCACGACTATTCGAACGTCTACACCAGACTCGGCGGCGATTCGTAGAACGCGAATTAATGAGGCGTCCGGCACAAAGTACGCGTTTGTGATCCACACCCGATGAGTAGCTCCAAGAATTTTTACAAGCAAATCGAGATAATTCTCGCGCCTCAGCTTACGCCTTGTATTGAGCCTAATTAATTCGCCCGATTGAAGCTTCGTTATGCGCCGAGACACTCGCAAGGCTCGCCCTCGCCAGACGTCTAAAAAGCTTGCTGTAAGGACCGCAACTTCCTTGCCCCGAACATAGACTCCCGTATCACGCCATGCGGCATCACCTACATATCGCCGGCAGTGATACTCGATCACATTAAAGCTCCCCACAAAAGCTGCCTCACCATCAATGATGCAGATCTTTCGATGGTTTCGATTATTCAGACGGCGAAACAGTCCTCGAAAGAAACCCAACTTTTTGGGTGCTGCTCGTCGCTTAAAAAAACGCGCCCATGGAAGCTCATGAAATACCTTAAGCTGAAATCCTCCCTGCTTGGATCTGCTCCTTATCTGCTTTGACCAGGAACTCGAGCCAACTCCGTCGATAATCACTCTAACGTCTACACCTCGAGACGCGGCCTTCTCGAGCGCCGTCACTATCGCCAATCCAAGCCGGTCTGTCGCGAATATGTAACTTTCCAGGAATATAGATGTACGCGCTGACGCTATCGCCCGTTCCATCTCCTGAAAAAATGCGTCGCCATCGTCGAACAAGTCCACAGCGTCCCATGCCGGCGGAGCCGTATCGGGACATGCTGTGACTGGAGGCGCTTGCTTCATAAATTCTGTGTCGGATGTGTGAACACCCGTCGAAACATTACTCACACCTAACTCCCTTAGTATACGTGAGCCGCGGCATGACAGGCACCCATTTCTTTCAAAAAACAGAGCGATATTAACTAGTTCTAGCTTGGCAACCGCTTTGCAAATGCATACTCGTATGAAGCCTAGCGTGATAGCTCACAACTCATCTCAAGCCATCTGGCCTGGGATTGGGGACGGGTTATCGGGTGGTTACGCCTACTTGATATCTACGATATCGAAAGGCTGAAGCACCATGACCTCGACAGGGGACTATAGGATAGCGGCTGGTTAAACCTGTTAGCTGTCGTATAAAATCCTGCCAAGGTGGCGCGATCAACTAGTAACGGAAGCTACACGGTACGTATAAATCGCAATAACTCACAGTGAGTGCGAAGAAATGTACCAAGCGAGCCTGAGCAGTGACTCAGCGTAATCGAGGAGAAACACACCATGGAATCCAACATCATTGAAAGACTCTTTGCGTCATTCACAGAGTTAGAGACCGCTATTACCAAGGCTCGCGATACGTTTAAGACTCGAGCATCGATACCCGATACCGTAATTCGCCGACTTGAGTCCTACGATACCATCTTGGCCAAACAGCGCTCTCTTGCAGTAACGCTGTGCGAGGCTATATCCAGAAAGAACTGGGACGAAGTCAACCGCAACGTCACGTTGATTAATGGGCTATCTGCGATGATTCGTGATGATGCCAAGGCGATACTTGCAGCAGTTTCAACCCCGGAAGAGAACTCCGTTGAGGACGAAGCAGAGAACTTCTGCTAGCACCTTCAGAGAGCGTGGTGTGCGCGGTGACTTGGACACCCAAGTCGCCGCGTTTTGTTTTGTAAATAGTGTCTACCTGCTACGACAAATACAGTTTTGCGGCGATTATTACTTGCCGAGCAGTCATCATCCCTACTACCCTATTTGAAGCCCAGTTGCTTACACTGGGTGCAATAAGATCTTTGTATGCTCGATTGGTTCAAAAAATTACTCTCAGGGGAGTCGTCACGTAAGGAAGCACTCTCAGCGGAATCCATCCGCTCTATTGAGGACATCCTCAAGACCCCAGGAAAAGCCTGCAGCACCGCACTCATGACGCTTGCGAGCGCTTGCAGCGCAGAAAAGTTTGTAGAAATAGTGTCCTGTCCAAGTTTAGTAGGCTCCGCCATCCGCAACGGGGAGATCTATTCTCGGCGAGCTCATGCTGGCGATCCGTCTTCGACCCCAACGTTTCTCTTTAAATCTGCTGAGATTGCGTCGTTCGTCAATGGAATGCCGCTCGCTCACTCGATCTTCGTTCTCAGGAAAGAGCGCTCTCTTAATACGGGACCCAACTTCGTGTACTTCAACATCGGTCGTGCCACAGATAACGATATAAGAATTGTAGATTTCGCCATATCCCGGCAGCACGCCCGGGTGAATTACAACGGCTCGCACTACAGCATTACCGACCTCGGTTCTCAAAACGGGACTAAGGTGAACGGCATTCCCGTTACCAACTCACCGCGAGAGCTCACTGATGGCGATATTATCGCACTTGCTAGATACGAGTTTAGCTTTATGGCACCAGAGTCGTTGTATTCCTGCCTAAGAGATCGCAGGAGCAGGGCTGCAAGCTGATCAGTAAGCACTCAGAGACGGTGCTTACTCTAACGCTTTTCTCAGCCCAACGGTAAAGACGCTTCCCTTAGAGAGTTCACTTTCTACGCCTATCGTTCCCGAAAGCTTCTCGACTAAGCGCTTGACGCACGCGAGCCCCACACCCGATCCCTCAATAAGACCCTCACCAGCTCGATTGAAAGGCTTGAAAATATGATCGAGATACTCTGGTGCAATACCCCGACCATTGTCGCGCACAAAGAAAGCCACGCGCCTCCGAGATAACGACGTAGCCTGACCGATGACGATTGCAAGCGGAACTTCAGGCTGCCGATATTTTATTGCGTTTGATACTAAGTTGCTCAGGATTTGATACAATTGAGTCCGGTTTCCAAGCGCCCGAGGCAACACTCCCTCAACTACTACGCTGGCACCACACTGCTGCATCTGTAATTTATGATCATCAATTACCTCTCGCGCAACGTCCGCAATGTCGACAACCTCAAGAGAGCGCTCGGTAGTTGAGACACGAGCTAACTCAAGCACGCCACCAACTAACTGCTCCAAACGGTGGATTGCCTTTGACATATACTCAAGCGGCTCAGCACCTGTGGAGCGAGCCTCGCTGCGACTCTCCTCCTCGAGTAAGCTGACCATTCCACGGAGTGTAACGATCGGCGCCTTGAGATCGTGGGAGATCATGTAGGTAAACTCGTTCAGATCTCGATTGCGCTCCTCAATCTTTTGTTGACTCAACACCGACGCTGTTACATCGAGAGCAATCGACAGCGCAACATACTCGCTCGCTACATGATCGTATACTGGCACCGTGCGGGTTTCGAACCACAATGAGATACCCGATTTGTGATAAAATCGATACCGACATTGAAAAGGCTCTCCCGTCGCAACAATTGCCAAAGCCTTATCGACCACCTCTCGGTCCTCTTCATGAACATAACTACGAAGAAACGTCTCCTTCTCGCGGTATATTTCGCTCACGGAGAACCCAGTCAGAACCTCTGTGTATGGACTGCACCATAAAACCGTACCATCCGGCTGATGAAGGATCACTGCGGCGGCGACATTATCAGTGAGTATTTTATAGCGAGCCTGATGGTCAAACTCGGATTGCTTCAACCTCTCAATTTCAGTAAGAAGCGAGCGGAGGCGTTTTCTCCACGGGAATAAACGTACATACCAAGGTCTCGGCGGGTCGGTGACTTGGTCGGCGGTTGGGAGAAGCAGCGTACTCTCAAGATAGCGGAGAGATACAACGATTCCGAGCCACAAGGATACAGTAACAACGCCAAAAACAGCCAGCACCGTTGTCACGACTTACCCCACGACTCGTAGAGCTGAAATTCAGAATCAAACTCCCTACTCGCCTCTGATATCAGCTGCCGCTGCTCGCGAGTAGGCACATCGTGATATGCCCATGCATCCTCGAGAAGAGGCGCACTTACTCTTTTCCATGAGGACGCATCACGACCGGCCCCCAAACCTCCTGCGTGCGCGATCAAATCACTGAGCTTTACAAGGGCCGCAAGCGAGCCCCTTTCAATATCTACCCACGGTGCGTGGTGTGCTCCTATCGCAGAGTAGAGGTCCGCCGAAAAATTCCACTTTTCAGCGATCATCTGCCCTACGTGAGTGTGATCAAAAGGATATACGCGAACCTCTGCAGCTATTGAATCAAGGCCCTCAGCAAGTCCCTTCTTAATCACACGCTCGTACGTATCCAAGTGCTGCTGAAGCATCAGCAGCTTCCCTACATCATGCATGAGACCTGCAAGAAACGCCTGGTCCGCTCGATGCGGATAGAGTGAACGAGCTATAAGACGGGCGGTCAGGGCGACTGCGATATTGTGGGTCCACAATTCGGCGCGCAAATAGTGCCTAACCGGAAAGAGACTCGCCAGAACTGTAGCGTTAAGTAAATTTTTCAGCTCAGTTGTACCTACAACATTAACCGCGTCGACAATTGTGCGACTCCCACCGCCTCGGTCATAAAAAACCGAATTGGCGATTTTTAACACTCGCGCCGATAGCCCTTCATCGACCTCAAGCACCTCTATGTAATCACGAGCCTCTGCGTTTGGATTTGTCGACAGCGAGAACGCCTTCTGAGCGGCGCCGGGCATGATCGGCACCGACTTCAGACCAAGCGATTGAAGAATACTTTGACGAAGCGCCTCTGGAATCCGGGGCTGCTCCTCAACCTCACTCGAAGGGCGGCGCTGAAATAATTTCCTTAGTATACTCACCCCACCCTCAGCTCATCCGGACACGTGGCGACTTAGAACAGCTATTTCACACCTTTACGATGACCTGAATGTAGCTTCAGATGCGCGCGGTCGGGCTCTACAGAGTCCCGAATTTCGTCTTCAATGCACCGAAAAATATCCCAGCTAATCAGCCCCTTATCGAGACACTCCTCCGACACAGCGTTACAGATCCACCCCCCTCGGTACCCGTGGCCTATAATCCTCGGCAAGCCCCTGGCCCGATTTGCGTAGTCTTGTCAGGCAAAGTACTATGAATCAGATTTTTCAGGTGGTTACGCCTACTCCTCGCGTCATGTCCGATGTGCTACGCTGACCGCCTTAACTGACAGAACACATTCAACCGCAGCGCTACAGAGGCTCTCAGGTATGTCCAAAGCAGCTCATTGTGAATCAACTCGGTCACACCTGGCCAACAAAACGGTCCTCATCGTGGATGATGAGGCGAGCATTCGTAAGACCTTGGAGGGTATTCTAGCTGACGAGGGGATATCGGTAGTTTCCGCCCCGGACGGCGAAACGGCACTTGAGCAGGTTCGAACGCTGCAGCCTCACCTCGTGCTGCTCGACATCTGGATGCCGGGAATGGATGGGCTCGAAACACTTTCAAAGATAAAAGATATTAGTCCGCATACGCCCGTTGTCATGATCAGCGGCCACGCAAACATCTCAACGGCTCTAGCTGCGACCAAACGCGGCGCTATCGACTTTCTCGAGAAGCCCCTTGACCTCACATCAACAATAAAGTTGGTTCACACAATCCTTCAACAGGACACTCCGGATCAACTGAACCAGGCTCCTCAATGGGAAGCGCTCAGCGAGAGCACAACCGCTAACCGTAAAGCCTCAGAGATAAATCCCCTGGTTTTTAAAGCACAACACTTGCAGGGACGCGCCCTGAAGCAAAAAACAATCGCACACCCTGCGATATTGTATGGTCAAGGATTACACTCAGGCAAAAAGAGTGGTCTCATTCTTGAACCTCTTCCAGCCAATTCGGGAATCCATTTCGCTGGGGTTTCGGAATCTACAGTTGTTCCAGCGCACGTGGACTTTGTTGAATCAACGGGGTTTGCGACAACAGTACGACTCGGCCAAACACAGGCGGGAACGATTGAACATCTCATGTCAGCCCTGTGCGCGTATGGCATCTCGAACCTGTTGATCAAATGTAACGGCGAAGTCCCTGTCATGGACGGGTCCGCCTTGGAGTTCTGCCGGCTCTTCGACAATGTCGGAGTCACCGAGCAGGAGGGGTCGTGGTACGAGATAGCAGTCCCGGAAACCATACAGGTCGGTGACGGCAAAGAGTGGATACGTATTGAGCCCGCAGACGAGCTTACGATCGATTACACGCTACGGTATCCCGAGCCAGTCGGAGAGCAACACTTCACGTTTACTCTCTCTGATCCGGAATCGTATCGGCGCGAGATCGCACCATCGAGAACTTTTAGCTTCGTAAAGGATGTCGGACAGCTCCAAAAAGCAGGACTCGCCCTCGGGGGAAGATTCGACAACTTTTTGCTGATTGGGTCTGAAGGCGCAATCAATGACTCGTGGCGTTTCCCGAACGAACCTGTCAGGCACAAAATCTTGGATGCTATCGGCGATCTCTACCTGCTCGGACGACCGCTGCGCGGAAAAATTACTGCGTGCATGACGGGGCACTCGGATAACATTCAGCTTTTATCTAGAGTTGGGGCGCTGCTCAAGGCGCTGTCGTAGTAGACACGCTAGTTTTGTGGATGCGACCAACAGTCGCCTCGTACATCACGTGAGCCTTTTGATAATCCTGGAGGGCTTCAATCTCACGAACCTCTGCGTCAGCAGCACTCTGCTCGCGTAGATTAACGAATATAAGATTACTGTCGCCAAGCTCAAACCGTTTCAGCTCTCCCCGCGCCAGCTCTCTTGCCGCCACCACCTCTTTGGTCGTAACTTCAACGCGCCCGCGAGCTATATCCAACGCGTTGCGAGCATCCTGAATATCTGTACGGATTCGCTCTGAGAGAAACTGCTCAGAAAACTCAATCTTTTTTTGCTTTGCTTCATAAAAATCTATTCGCCCACGTTGAGTGCGCGTGGCTAATGGGATTTCGATTCTTAGTCCTCCCTTAACTTCAGGCTCTTCACGCCGAGCATCCCCTGTTCCAAGATCATTCGCAGAAAAAACACGCGCATCGAGCCGCGGAAGGATCTGATTTTTGGCGAGTCTTAGTTCTAGCTCGTTCTGCTTAGTCTGGGCCTGTAAATTCTTGAACTCAGGCCGCGCTTTCAACGCCTGGACGACAGCCCCCTCTGAGGTTGAATCCTGAGCATACAGAGGAAGTGGTATCTTACGGGGTTCAAGCGCTCTCTCTACCGATTGAGGTTGCCCCTTACTATCACGGTAGAACAATGAGAGGTTAAACTCAGCATTTTTCACTGCTCGCTCGGCTGCTAGAAGCTGGGACCGTCGCTGTAACAACGCTCTTTGATTGTCGACGCGATCAAAGTCTGGGAGATCGCCTCGCTTGACTCGCTCGGCAATCTGACGGTCTCGCTCCTCCGCAACTTCCAGGAGCTTCCGATATACGGACACCTTATTCTTCGACGCCGTCCAATCCCAATATGTCAGCGCAGCTGCACGGGTGAGTTCGATCTGACGCTGCTCAACCAAGGAGTCAGCTAAGTCTTGTCCCGCAACAGACTTGCCGATGTTTGCCCTCCGCCTATCGATCGGCCCATCACGTAACAATGGGACCTCAACACCAGCACCGAACTCGCCACCTGAATTAGTCGCATAATAATTGTCGTAGGTCGGAAACATTCCCCCACCGAGGCGATAGCCGGCCACTACTTTGCTACCGTAGAACTCCAGCGGCTGCTCCACATACGTTGAGCCATAGTTACCCGTATAGCCTCCTGTCATATAGGAGAGCACTTCTCCTTTAATGCTTGGGTCAAAAGCACCCTGAGCAGACAAGAGGTCAGCGTCAGCGGCACTTCGCTCCTGACGCTCCCCTTTCAACGCTGGATGATGTTCGAGTGTCGTAGCGAGCACATCCTCAAGTCGCAGAGGTTTTTGTGGATTGAGTTTATCACTGCGTGCCACAGCAACAGGAAAAGACCACCACACTAGCAGAACCACAAGAAGTCGCTTCATCACGGCGAGACTCCTTTTTGAGATGCCCCATCGGCGAACACATCACTTCCCTTTCCGCCCAACGGCCGCTCCTTGGAGCTAGCGGAAGGTACCCGGAGAGAGGGCGGAAAGCCATTAAACTGTCGCCACAGCTCCCACCCCAACTTAACACTATCGAGCAAGATCCAGCCGATGACTCGCACTCCCTGGCGTAGGTACGGCGCCTCAGGCCAAGCATCTCCATCCTCTGGAAATACAATTATTCGCACTCGCCCCTCTTCGTCAGCTCCCGGGTCAATTACTCCAACTACACCACCAAAAGTGCCAACCGCGACTGCCGGCCACCCAGCGAATTGAACCGCCGGCCACCCCTCAAACTGCAACCTGACTCGCCGCCCAACAGAAAGAAGGGGTGCGTCATTCCCACTAACAACGAGCTCCACGGCGCGATTAGCGGTTTCGGGGATAATGACGGCGAGCTCCTGGCCCTGTTTAACTACCACTCCCCCTTGGGGGGCGAGTATTCGCTGCACTATTCCATCGCGCGGCGCTGATATCGATTGCGATGCCTGACGGGCGATTCGCGTCTCAAGACGAGCTAATTCAGCTGAAGCTGACGACACATCTGACAAATACTTCGCGTACTCAAGCTCGGCCAGCTCCGCTGCGCGCTGCGAGCTCAAACCCGCGCTAACAAGAGCTTTTTGTCGGTCGAGATTTTTGCGTGACGTCGTGAGCGCATTCTGGGCAGCATCTAACTTTACTTGCGCAGCTTCCTGTTCACGCTGCAGACGGGAAATAATGTCGGGATCTATATCTGCAACATCGACGATGCTGTCGCCTTTCCGTACACGACTCCCTTCAAGCACATACCAATGACGAATCTGCCCATCAACGGGTGACGTAATGCTCTGCTGACGCTCATTAGGAGAATAGGCGATTACTCGGCCCGTTCCCCTCACATTTTGCATCCAGGGGATAAAAACCATCCCGACTATCGAGATTACAAGAACAATCGCGAGGAGTTCAGCTCCCCTTCGAAATGTTGCCCGTGACCTAACACGCCTGGGCGCCTCTAGTGAGACGCGCGATATCGCTATCACCTCATCAAGGGTTTGATACGTAGTGCGGTCTTGGCCGACAATATAGGTATCAATGGTGGGTTCGTGGCTCATAGCGCTACATCCCTCTCACTCGCTTCGATTAATCGCCCTTCTCGAAGAAGGTACCGCTCCGAAAAATGTCGTAGGATGTGACTTTCATGGGTCAGCACGAGCAGCGACCATGTCGCGCTTGGTCCAGTCAATTCAGTAAGAAGTGGTCCGACGGTCGACTCATCGATTCCATCGAGCATTCCGTCTATAATGATAAGCCTTGGCTGCATTAGAATCGCTCGCGCAATTACAAGGCGAACTGCCTGCCCTCGAGATAGAGGCTCCGCCTGCCCCTTCAAGAACGTCTGGAGTCCGTGCGGGAGCGCGTACACGTCTTCTAAGACACCCGCCATCCGCAATGCCTCGCGTACCTGCGCCGTAGGTAATGATGCTTTTGATAGTGTGAGGTTCTCTTCTATCGAACCGTGAAAGAAATCGACATCTCTCACCAGCGCGATCTCACTACGCAACTCAAGCGGGTGAACCTCTCGGATGTCATGTCCATCTATTTCGATCCGACCCGATTTAGGATTAACAAGGCGATGAATAGCGTTGGCAAGAGTGCTCTTTCCGGAGCCATTTTGCCCCAGAATCGCAACTTTACTACCTGGTTCAATAACCAGTGAAACTCCAGACAGAAGCGGCGTCTCACCCGAGCTGCGGCCAACGGTTAGGTTGCTTATCTGTAGACGAGCAGGCTCAGCGCCTGGGGAAAAAAATGACCCTGAGAGCGTCTCATACGGGACATCAAATAGCGCGTCTAACTTCGCCACTGAAGCGCACAGCTCATAAAACTTCTCAAGATACCCTCCGAGCTTTGTGACACCACCCAAAACAGTACCGAGAAGAAGCTCGGCCGCCACCAACTGCCCTAACGTGAGCTGCTGCTTGATCACAAGCCATCCCCCAAGACCTAACAGTAATGTGCTGGCAAGAATCTGGAGTGACATCGATCCTATGACTTGTCGTAGAAGCACTCGAAAGTGTCTCGCGCGCCAGGCTATGTACTTACTAACGAGCAGGTCAGCTCTCTCAAGAGCAAAGGCATCGCCGCGATCAGACTTAAACAAGGTCGGCACTCTAGCTACATCTTGTAACCACGTAACAACCTCATACTTCGCATCCGATGCTCGTATCGATGTGTGAATAGCCCCCACTCCCATCGTGAGCACCACTGCCACTAACAAGACTGCCAGGACAATCGCAAAGGCAAGGAAGAAGGGATGATAGAAAGAAACTAAGATGAGCCCAACCACAACTTGAAAGAACAGCCCCACCCCATCGAGTAATAAAGCCGAGATGTTTTTTTGTGCTGAAAACACCTCTAAAAAGCGAAGTACATATTCAGGGCCAAATTTGCCCTTGAACCGCTCTGACTGCACGTGTGGAATTCTGCCGGCGAATGACAGGGATAGTCGAACAACTAGTCGACGCTGGAGGAGGTCCACCACTATTAGCTGAAGTACGCGAAGAATACCTGAGAAAAGCAGCACACCTCCGACTAATGCGGTAATAACTACCAGTGGCTGAAGCACCACACCAAAGGCCACCGAATTGACGACTGCTTGTACCCCAACGGGGATGGCGAGCGTGCACAAGCCAACAGCGAGCGCGTAGAGTAAGATTACGGCGATATCCTGTGTTTCACCGTGCAAGAGGCGAAAGGCGCGCAGGGCCGCGTGCAGCTCACCTCTCCCGACTTGTCCCTTCTCCTCCATACAGTATTCCACTCTTACTTTTTAACTCGCCACAACCGACGGACCGCCTTGGCTGCTTCCATGACTTTATTAGACTGCGTGTTTTGCAGCTCAAGTAGCTGAAACCCCTCCACGAGCCAACCAGCAAGCCATGTCCGACTGAGCGAATATCGAACGCTTCTTCCATCACGTTCAGCCAAGGCAATCCCCTTCGATCTAAGCTGTGCTAAATGTTGAGACACGGTTGATTGTCTCAGATCAAGCAACTCAGCGAGCGTGTGCACATCACACTCTCGTCGCCCAAGCTCCTCAATAATTCGTATTCGATGTGGATGCGCGATCACCGACAAGATGTCCGCGAGTTGCCTTGCTACGAGCGTTTGCTGGGGCATAACTCTCCTTGGTCCTTCTGGGCCCTGCTGCCCAAGTACACACAGTCATTCCGTCCACCTAACTACTGCTACAAGACGGCTAATGAACTTCTTTGTGAAGTCATTATTTATATATTCGTATGTTCGTATATATGAATGCGATAAATCAAGATTTAGGTCTCTTTGTTGCTTATACAAAGCAGCTATTCGCCGAATCAAGCGGTTGCGCCAAGCTATTGCTTGCAACTATCTAATCTCGCGTGTGCGTATTGTGAGCTTGTTAGATAACGCGGTCGGGCGCGTAGCCAAGAAAGGTGAGCACTTCGTGCACTACTGAGGTAACCTCAGGGCTCCACGTTCTCGGGTCGGGCCTCATCGTGGATACGCCCTCTAGTACAAGCGATGTGGAATATCTGCGCTCCCCATTCAGCGAGGTCACTGTGACCAGCTCCTCATCGGCGTCATAGGAGAAAACCGCAACATCAACACCAGCTACCTGCGCCTGCGATACGAATCCGCGAGTCAGTGGGTCACTTACTGACGTAGCGAAACAAATCGACGGCTTATAGAGTTCGAAAAATCGCTCGCTCGCTACACAAATCCTGACGTACGAGGAGAAAAGCGCGCGAAGATCCCTCTCCTGAGCTGCTGAGAGGCGGGACACATCGACATCCTCCCAGCGCGCACCAAACTCAGCACGGCACGCTGACCAGACATTCACTCCTCTAAACTCAACGCGATAAAGATCTTGTGTTGCCACACTTCGAAGCCATTGGGCAGTTTTCAGAACATCCTCAGCAGCTGTGTCAGCCGAAATATCTCTTATACGTCCGCCCGCCCAGCTCGCCAGCGATTGCTGCTCATTAACACATCGGGCGCATTGAAACGGGGTACGCACGGTGCTTCCATTCCTATCTCGGCCGCACGCCGGCACAGCGCCATCACAACGTAGCACCGCCACCTCGGCTCCGCTTCTCGTCAAGTAGTTAGCTACCAGGTAGGCGATACCCGATTCCTTGTGCAGCTGCCCGTATGGAGAGAAGATCGAAAGTTTCATAACGCGCACACCGACAAGGGTCGTCTCGTCGCAGGGTCCCGATACAACATATAACACGCCACTGAATCCTGCTCGGAGAGCGTTTGGCTCCAAAGCTTCTCAATACGCGCATCACCCCACAACATACTCCTACTAGTATCAGTCTTGCAGAGAGTCTCATCCAGAGGGAACTCAACTACAGAGTTTGGTCCCACGGTCCCAATTGGAAAGGCTGCGTCACCATCGAGCGACGCGTGCATGAAATCGGGCCGAAATGTGTCCTCGCCGGAGTTAATAACCACTAACGAGGATGACATAGACGAATCAGACAATCCGACACCAACCGCAAGATCAGCGCTCTCAGCAGCGCTCTCAGCAGCGCTACTCGCAGCATCGAGCTCGTGCCGCTCAATCGGTTTAAAGCTTGCTGCGCTATAGGCTAGACCAAACTGCGGAGAAACCATCTCTATTACAATACGAGAAGGTAGAAGATTTACCCGACCGGACTGACACACCAAAGACATCTCTACGCCACACATACCCGTCGCTTCTAGGTTGAGAGATGGGAACGCATCCTCAAGTCGAATACCGTCGGGCTGGTTAAGTCGCCCACCATCGAGCTGGACCGACCTGCGCTCTATCCCCTTGCCAAAAACGGTAACATGACACGAGACTGGATAGTGTCCTCCCGTACTCCCAGCTGACGGAAAGAAGTGAATACGAGACTTCACTGTCGGAGTGGAAAGACAGAAGAAGTTCGCCTTTACGCCATTTACGACTGCTTTCTGCATACGCTCACCACGATTGCAAACAACGAAACTGCTCACTCTCCGCCGTCTCTCCAGGAATACGCTCTAGTATCTGACACGCGATACTGGATTGAGGCCTCGGAGAGAGGCGAATATATCCCTGCACCGCGCCTTTCTGCCAGGAGGTGTCGCTGAACGAACGAAGCAATTCATCCTCCAGCGGAACAGAACTACAGCCATATGCTGGCACAGAGACAGTCCACTCCGGGGATCTCGACCCGTAAAAAAGTCGTACGGTCACCTGTGACACCTCAGCGCTAGCGTTAACAAACAGCAGCAGGTGCTCACGAGCCGCACCCAAGACAATCGGAATGAACGCGTGCTCTCTTCCTCCAATTAGGGTAGGAGCAGAAACTATCTGGGGATGTGTACCACTTTGCTGGCGACAAAAATGTTTTGTTCCAGCCGGAGATGTTACGACGAGGTGTCCCTGGGCTATACCGCCTTGCATTTTGAGCTCAGTCATAAAAGGCTCAAGCTCCACCACTCCTGCTTCGCACACAGGGAACTCAACCTGGAATGAGTTTACAGGCGCCCCATCAACATCGAACAACCTGCAAGATGCTACAAGAGTTTCATCGACCCACTTCCTAGTGCCACTCGACACCAAGAGTGACGAGGAGAAGAACGGAGCTCCTCCAACCCAAAAATGACTCGTTACTTCGGAACCACTCATGACACTACCGTTTTCACACGCCCAAGGAGTTCGTCAGGCAGTAGCTGCTTGCCGTACAAATCGAGAGAGCCCCGCCATAAAATAAAACTTTATTTCAGCGCGGCCACCCTCAGATCCCTCACGATCTCAGAGATCTAGCCTAGAAGCTAGCAGAAAAACCCCTGTTTTACACCACTATAGTTGTGCATCTTTTGGCCCCCCATCGACTGCCACTTAAGTTTTTGTCATTGCGAGCCGTTTTCCACCCACGGGGAGAATTACACTATGGCCACATCCGCCGACAATTCAGCAAGAGCAAAGACGAACGCGCCGCAAGCCTCCAAGGTCGCGCCCAAGAGTGGCATGATCATTGGCGTAGCCGCTGCGGTGTTGTTTGGACTGCTCCTGGGGTATTTGACCCAGCTTGCGCTTAAATCTGAGTTTTTGGGGTCAGGCACTCGGCTAGTCGATCGCTGCAAACAAAATCCAAGGTACAATCCGGAAGCCTGCGCTCCAATTCTTGAGGCTCGAGCGCCGGCTAAGCGCAAGACGAGTCGCGAATCTGGCATACCAGAGAAAAGCTCTCCATTCCAACTCGGAGAGGACTGATTCGCCGGCCAAATGCGTCTCGCCTACGACTCTAATTTCCTAGACCGATCTTCGGCTTGGACTCAATCGGCGGAAGTGCAGAAAGATCCTCAAGTACCTTGGGAGCGGGAGCTTTAGCGGACGAGGCAGCACCGGCTCCTGAAGTTGATGGTGCTGCTATCTCCGGAAGCCGCGCTGCCGCTGAGGATCTTGATGGCATTCCCCAGTCACCAGACTCCTCCATCATCCAGCTTCGTTTCATCGCCTCCATCTGATTAGCCTGGTCAGCATATCCAAGCTGCTTAACCGGAATACGCTCAAGTGAGCCAGGCATCGAGCCGCCACGCAGCATCTTTGCTAATTCGCGGGTCTTTGACATTTCAACAGAGCCAGCTGAGAGAATGAGCGAGGTAGAGGGTTCAATCAATCGCGCATTTACATACACCCGCTCAGGCGACACGACGTACGTACCAACAACTACCGCCGCGAGATTCCGCTGGGGCCGCACTGTGCGCACATCACGAGAGAGCGCAAACTCACCCGACGTGTTTAAGAATTGGAGTGCGTCCGCCTGCCGAAGCTCAACAACATCGAAGCCCTTCATGGCAAGCTCGCTCATCAGCTGCTCCCCCACCATACGGCCGAAAGTCGAAGACGCATACAGGTCGTCGATATTCACGAATGTAGTCACACCGATCGGCCCTGGAGCAGAACCCCGATAGTACCGATCTATCTGCGCCGCTAGCAGCGCTGTCTTGAATCTTCCAGGCCCATAATTATCGTATTCTTTCATTGGGATCGGCCAGAATGCCGGAACGTCATCGTAGCGTGGGCTGCACGCTGTCGCTGAAAGCATAAAAGCCAGCCCCACAGCCCAGAGACCATGGCACACTCTTTGAAATGTACAGAGCGTGTTAGTAATTGTAAGCTTGCGCTCGAACGCGCCTAACGGAGTAACCATAGTAACCTCATGCAGATAGCTATCTTTCGGAGTTCTTCCCTCCGGCGTCGCGTGGCGAACGCTGTCAGCCTTTTGACACTGCTCTCATGTACGTCGAGCTGCTCATACCTAGGTCGCCACGTTGGAGAGTGGTGCAATACTCGTGCTTACGTGAGAACCGACCTTGAGTCGTATATGGATCAACGGTTTACACCCAAGAGTCCTGTGAGAACCGGGGTAATTCCGTTCGTTGTCCCGGCAAATCTTTCCGCCAGAAGCGCGCAACAGCCAGGCCTCGGAAACCAGCTAGCGTGGGCGGTACATCGAGACCTGCTCGAAACGGGAATATTCCCAATCATCGAAGTTCTCAATCGTGAAGACTGGCCTCGCAAGAAGGAGGAATTCTTCACGGGCAACTTCGGCGCTCTCGCTTTTGCTCGCGACGCCGGATACGACATGATTGTTGTAGGCTATCTCGACGAGATTAAGCGTCTCGACACGTGGCGATTACACACCAAAGTTATCGAAGTGGCCTCTGGCACCACTCTCTGGTACGGAACGTCAGAGGTATACACCACCCGGGCAGACCTACTTGAAACGAGCAGTACTATCGGGCTAACGGACAGGCGCCCTGATATGCAGTACTCGATCCAGCTACTAGATGCCGCATCTTCGTGCATCGCCTACGATATGACGCACGATCCTGAGGTTGACGGCTAAACTATCTCTTCGTTCGTTTTATAGCGGCACCGCTCTTTGCCGCTGTCCTTGAAGGTTTTTTGGCCTCGTCACGCTTCTTATTAACAGCAGCTCGCGGTGTCCTCTTTGATGCACTCGTGCCAGCTGTTGCCACGCCAACCTTTCGAGTACCCGAGTGCCTTAGCTGATCAAGCACTTTTAAAACTTCCTCTGCGTGCCCCTCAGGTTTCACTGCTGCGAACACGTACGCGATGATGCCTCTACTGTCCACCACAAAAGTCTTTCGATGAATGCCGTTGAATGTGCGTCCCATAAACTTCTTTGGGCCATACACTCCGTATGCCTGACTCACACTAAATTCAGTGTCCGAGACCAAACACACCTTAAGTCCGTGCTTTTCACAGAACTTTGCTTTTGAGCGATCATCACCACCTGATACTCCGATTACATCAGACTTGCGCGCGCGAAATTGCTTCAAGGAATCCGAAAAGTCTTTTGCCTCAATAGTACACCCCGGCGTATTGTCCTTGGGGTAGAAATATACCACGGTAAAATCGCTCTTGGCCCAAGCGCTCTGTACAACCACCCCTTCTTTATCTCGTAGTTCGAACCTCGGCGCTTTTGCGCCCACTCGCAGCTCTTTCATCGTTATGTCTCCTCGTACCAGCCCTAGATCTACTCTAAAAACCTCCCGATCGCAGCTCATCAGAACTCAAATTGTTTCTTATGTCACACATACCACTCAACGCCCCATAACCAGGATGAGTAACCGTTAGTAGGTTGTCGACTATGGTAGATTTCGCTAGCACACCTCGGGAGGTCCCCGCATCTTCTCAGCATGACAACCCAACCCAGGCACCCCATACCACTGCCCACGCATTACCAATTGAGGGCTCGATCGACTCAGGTAGTCTAGGCTCGGGGGGCTTCGGGATGCTTCGTAGACTCTTGATGAGAGGAGCTACGGCGCTTGGTCTCGAATCGTCCGTGGCCTCCCCCACCCCAACCCCAGACAGCGGAACAGAGGCGAACTCACTCGATCAAAGTAGCCTTTCGTTGGTCGCGAAACTGAAGCGGGCGCTTCTCGAGTCACGCCTTGTTCGAGATGCTATTCACCTTGGCGAATCTCTTGTCAGCCTGGCCTACGGCTTGTGGGAAAAAGCAACCGGAAGCGACTCAAAGCCAAAGGTTGAAACGGGACGAGACGAAAGAGCACTGAGGAATAACGTTTACATCGACACCGAAACGCACCGCGCCACGATCGAGCCTCCCCTCGTCGCAATCGAGGTCATAAAGTCGCTCGATGAGAAGCGGGACACGCAGGAAGAGCTAGTTTCCGCGGCGTTACAACAGTGCGCTGACGCAGTTCGAAATGAGCACGAAAAGGAACTCGAAGCCATCACTCACGAGGAGCAGGTGCGAGCTGAGCGAACACAACACGCACGAGAGCTCATCGAGATGATCGACGCTCAAGGGGGATCAATCGCCAACAACCCCAAGGTTCAAGCGATCCTCAATTCTCTTGGAACCCCTTATGACTCTGTGGGTCAGGCTATCGCTCAGGTATACGCCCTCCAGAAGGAGGAAGAGGAACTCGACGTTCATTAAGTGGTCCGCCTTCGGCCCGGGATTACGGCAGGAGCTCTCGACTTGGCGCAGGCTAAACGATCCTCTTTCCATTTAAGAGCCCATCTCGTAAAAACTGGGGTATGATTGCTCCCCCCCTTGAATGCACCACTTCACTACCTCAACGTGCCCCGTGTGAGCACATCGCTGGCAATGAGAAGTTTGTGTTGAAAGCCTTTGAGGCCCAGCAACGCCACATCGGCGCACACGGACGCTCACTAGTTGATGTTACCCTCGACCTTGAAGACGGAGCCCCTGTCGGGAGCGAAGACCCCCTCCGACACCTATTTGTTAATCTCCTCACCTCCAATCATAACGTATGCAGGCAGGTAGGTGTTCGGGTGCACCCGGTCGATTCTGAGCACTTCTGGAGAGATCTTCAGGTACTCCTTGAAGGCGCAGCAGAATACATATCGTATGTTACGATTCCAAAAGTTCGCTCTGTGAGAGATGTACGGTGGACCCTGGGGCTCATCGAGCACGCAAAAGCGAAACGTGCGCCCCACCACCGAATTGCGCTGCACCTACTAATTGAAACCCCTGAGGCGCTTGCCTCACTCCCAGATCTGGCGGCTATTCCAGAGGTTGAAACCCTTGATTTCGGATTAATGGACTACATCTCTCAACTCGGTGGCGCAATTCCAGCCTCGTGTATGCGAAGCCCAGGGCAATTCGATCACCACCTTCTTCGGAGCGCAAAAACCACCATTACCCAAGCGGCGCTCGCAGCAAACAAGATCCCCTCACACAACGTTACCGTTGATGTTCGAGATCCCGAGCGCGCCTACCACGACGCCTTCAAGGCGCGGCATGAGTTCGGATTCCTTCGTATGTGGAGTATTCATCCGGGGCAGATAGAGCCGATTATTCGCGGCATGACACCATCGCAAGATGAGATAGCTGAAGCAAAAGAGATCATCGACGCGGCACAAGCCGCATCGTGGGGGCCCATCGAGGTAAAGGGACGCCTCCACGACCGTGCATCGTATCGCTACTACTGGGGAGTCCTCTCGCAGAGTGGCAACGTGTGACGCATCTGATTCCAACCCAGATGTGCATACGGAAAGCGCTGTCCTGCCTCAATACGGCAACGCTTAGCGGAGCCACCTATTCAGCCGCGCCACTGTCATCCTTGAGAGATATCGACAATCGCTCATTGAAGCCTACGGTATCAAGAACTCGCTCTATGGCGTTCTTCGGGAGCCCTCGCTCCTTTGCCACCGCATCGAAGCGCTTGCGATCAACAAATTCCTGGACAACCTCACTCGCGAACTCCGGATAGACCTCTCGGACTCGCTGCACACTAACCTCTGTGCGCTTCACCTTTGTAATCGCGCAACGCCCTATCTCCCCGTCGTAAGGCGCGTCTCCGTCTATCAATTTTTGCCGGATGGTATCTTTGAGTTTTTGCTCCCGTGCTTGCAAATAGGCAAGCTCATGCCCTATTGAGGCAGTGATCTCGAATCGCTGACGACTGGTTTTTGCATATTCCGCCATGAGGTCTGGCACCGCCAGATCGAGCTCGGCTTGCACTCGACTCTCCAACGCGGCGAGGTACTCATAGAGTGTAAGGGCGACTTCGGCGTCCAAGCGTGCGTAGTCAATCTGACTATCCGAGAGGGGGCGCCTCGACCAATCACTGGTCTGCTCTTCTTTTCGCAGCTCTACCCCTAAAAGCAGCTTACAGCAGGTCCGAAGCGTGTGATTTGGAAGATCAGGACGAAGATCTCGCGACATGGTAAGGGTATCTCTTACACCTTTAACCTTCAGGTCGTAGCGCGCGAACTGCCGCTCCTCAAACGAGGCATTATGCGCAATGAATATTTGCTGAGGGTCAGCCAATATCTCTTTCAGGGCTGTCGGTGCCCCCGTGCCTAAAACATCAACAAGAAGTACGTGCTTCTTTGAAGGAACGCCGATCTGAATGAGACACAGCTGCTCATTGCCGGTCTGCCAACCACTGGTCTCTGTATCGACAGAAATTATCGGCTCGCCTGAAAGCGATTGCGCTGCTTGAACCAACTCCTCAGGGGTTCGTATCCAATCGAAGGAAAAAATAGGTGTCGCGTACATCAAAGATCCCCCTTCTGTTCGTATAACCTATTACCATAATGGGTCTCAATACCGATTTCACCGGGACCGGCCCCTTTCGCTGTTTACAAAACACCCAAAGCGACATACACCAAGAAGTGCCATGAACAGACTCAAAACCCTCTTTATTCGGTTCCTCTCCACTCACTCGACCCGCGGGCAGATTGCTCGCTATCTCGTCGCCGGCGGAAGCGCGGTAGTGGTCGATTTCATCCTATACCGCATTATCATCTGGCTCTTCGACGTTACACTCCTGGCCAAAGCCGTAGGCTATGTCGGGGGGACCATATACTCCTTCTACGTAAACAGATCATTTACCTTTAAGCGCGACAGCTCGAATCGCCAGCAAGTGATCGCCTACCTGGCGATATACGTACTCTCGATGTTCTTAAACACTGGAGTCAATCAACTAGGACTCACCGTGCTCGGTGAAGGAGAGATAGGAATTAACGTCAGCTTTGCTGTAGCCGCAGTGGCTTCTGCGACGTTTAATTTCGTGTGCATGAAGCGCTTTGTTTTCAAACCCGAGCAGGGCGTTGCAGCCTAAGCACTGGGCCACTACCCGTCTCTTCAAGCACGCTTGCCGGAGACTAACAGGTATCCGCTTAAATATACTAAGAATCTTGTCAAGCACTCCAACGCCGGCACTGCTGACAGAAGGGCAACTCTCGTATGACTCTTCAAGCACTTGGTGAGTAGTAGCTATTAGAATAGCGAAAGCTATCGGTGTTATACTTAAGAAATGTTCGACCCGAGGGACGAAGCGCGACACAATCAACAAAAAGTCAACCCAGCTCGTGATGAGTCCTCTTACTCAGAGCAGCACACTGACGTAGCGCGACGCGACCCGCTCCCCGAAACAACCGCGCTCCCATGTGCCGAGATCTGCCTGAGCGCCTCCGCCTTGGCACAACAGATTCGCGAACGCTCATTCAACGAATCTGCACACGCACTCCGACTCGCCCATAAGCACCTCACCGAAAGCAGAGCTGAGCTAAATATGCAGGCAAAAGCGACACAGCGGCAGGACTGTGTTTTGCTTCCTTCGAAAGGTACTGCTTTTTTCTTCAGCGACCTTGAGGGTAATATCGACGACCTCACGTCAGCTCTCGACGAGCATCGGATTCTGGAACGAATGTTCACCAACGATCCCGACGATCAGGTCTTCGTTTGCATTCTCGGTGATAGCATCGATAGAAGTAGAAACAGCTCTGTGCTGATGGAGTTTCTTCTAGAACTCAAAACTAACCCCACTTTTTCTCGAAACATTGCCATATTAGCCGGCAATCATGAACTAACCTTAGAGATGCAGTCACGTTCGGATAAGCCCGGCGGCGCCCAACAACGACTCGGGCTACGAGATGAAATACTAACAGCACGCGAGTCGTACACATCCCCTAATCTCTCACATGAGGATAG
>OMII01000212.1 GCA_900299055.1 Pseudomonadota bacterium
CTTTCGATTTCGCTAGTTCATGCCACAGCGGCCAGGTGCGCGCGTCGGGCGAGCCTTACTTCAATCATGTCGAAGAGACAGCGCTGTTAGTGTGTCGACTAAAGCTTGATGAGCCCTCGGTGATAGCCTCACTGCTTCACGATACCATCGAGGATTGCGATGTATCGCGAGAGGATATTCAGAGAGAGTTTGGCCCAGGTGTGGCTGACATCGTCGAGGGAGTAACTAAACTTACGCGCATAGAGTTTGAGTCTCGAGAGGAGAAACAGGCGGAGAACTTTCGCAAAATGTTGCTAGCCATGGCGAAAGATATTCGCGTGGTTCTGGTCAAGTTGTGTGATCGCTTGCACAACATGAAAACACTGAAGTTTTTCAGCGAAACGAAACAACAGCGGATCGCCGCAGAGACTCAAGAGATCTATGCGCCACTAGCGAATCGCCTCGGAATTCATTGGCTCAAATCTGAGTTGGAAGATCTCTGCCTTTTGTATCTACGCCCGGAGCTTTATGCGCAGATCGAAGAACACTTGCGTAAGACCGCCCCTGGTCGTGACGCGTACGTTGATCGCGTAGCGCTTGAGATCCAGAAAGTCCTCCAGAGTTCAGGTGTATCCGCGTCGGTAAAAGGACGAGGTAAGCACCTGTATTCAATTTGGCAGAAGATGGAGAAGGATAAATTGTCGTTCGAAGATGTGTATGACCTGATAGGTTTTCGCGTAATCGTGCCGACAGTTCGAGCCTGTTACGAGACATTAGGTATCGTTCACTCAACGTGGAAGCCGGTGCCTGGGCGCTTTAAAGATTACATCGCGATGCCCAAGCCGAATATGTATCAGTCGCTACACACGACTTTAATTGGGCCTGAGGGGCAGCGCATCGAGATTCAAATCCGCACCCCAGATATGCATCGCGTCGCAGAAGAGGGTATCGCAGCGCACTGGCGCTACAAAGAGGGAGGAGCAGCGCCGGCATTCGATCTGCAGTGGGTCAAAGAGCTTGTTGAGACGCAACAGTACCTCAAGAATCCAGACGAGTTTATCCAATCGGTCAAAGGGGAGCTTTACCCTGAGGAGGTATTCGTCTTTACGCCAAAGGGAGATCTGGTTCGCCTGGCATATGGATCAACCCCTGTCGACTTTGCATACGCAGTCCATACGGATGTCGGGCACCGCACTATCGGAGCCAAGGTGAATGGCCAGATGGTTGCCCTTGATCACAGACTCTCCAATGGCGATACGCTTGAGGTGCTTACCTCGAAAAATCACGTACCGAGCAAGGATTGGCTGAAGTTCGTTCAGTCATCAAAGGCTAAGCAGCGTATCCGGGCGTTTCTCAAGGCAGAGGAGCATTCTCGCTCGATGGCGCTTGGTATGGATCTTCTCAGTAAAGATCTTCGGAAGGTCAAACTAAGCCTTAAAAAGCTCGAGAAAGAGGGCCGCATGGCAACGCTGGCTTCAGACATGGGTCTTAAGTCTGAAGGAGAACTCTTTGCGGGGGTAGGTTACGGAAAAATTACAACTGCCAAAATAATTTCGAAGTTGCTCCCAGAAGATGCAGCTCCACAGGAGAAGCTGGAAGAGCAGCCTTCGCCGCTTCAGCGAATCTTTCACCGTGCCGCGCAAGTTAGTCGTGACCGGGTTGGAGTGAAGGTCTCTGGAATCGATAATATTTTGATCCGCTTTGCAAAGTGTTGCGAGCCGTTGCCAGGAGATCGGATAGTTGGCTTTATTACTCGTGGCAGGGGTGTAACCGTGCACTTTGCAAACTGCCCGCAAGTGCTTAACGCGGACCCCATGCGACGTGTTGAGGTCGATTGGGATACGGGCAAGTCAGCTCCGCGTCGTGTTCGCATCACTGTGCACTCGCAAGATCAGATGGGTCTACTGGCGAGTGTCTCGCAGGCGTGCACCACACAAGGAGCGAATATCACCAGCGCGCAGATTAAGACGGAGCATGGACGCGCCGCTATCAACTTTGAGTTGACTGTTCAGAGTGCTGAACAGCTCAATAAAGTAAAGCGCGCTATTGAGATGGTGGCAGGAGTCATTAAAGTGGAGCGTGTGCGAACACTGTCAAGTACAGGGAAGGAAGAAGAGGGTGAGCTATGAGCAAAGCCCCCTGGAGGTTGCAGCAACGGGGATTAAAGTTGTTGATACTAGGGATGATGCTCGTGTGGGCCGTGGCTTCTTATGCCATGCCTGGTTCAGCCAGCCGCACAGAAGAGGAGCAAAAGACGATAGATCTCTACAAGCGGGTGAATAACTCGGTTGTATTTATCACGACGCGTT
The DNA here is from genome assembly GCA_900299055.1 of Pseudomonadota bacterium. Classification (GTDB taxonomy): domain Bacteria; phylum Bdellovibrionota_C; class UBA2361; order UBA2361; family OMII01; genus OMII01. The sequence goes on from OMII01000212.1 coordinate 2,289, forward strand.
CATATGTCGTCGATCCTTTCGCGTTCTTTGATGAGGTTAAACCTCAGGAAGGCACGGGCACTGGAACAGTTATAGATGTTCAACGTGGAATCGTAATAACAAATCTTCACGTCATCGAGAGCGCGCTTCAATCGGGGGGAAGCGTTGAGATCATGCTTTCAACTGGGCAGAGTAGTAAGGCATCTCTTATCGGCTACGACCCAGAGAGTGATATCGCTGCGCTGCGCGTAAAAGATCTGCCCAAGGGCATGATAGGAATTCCATACGGGGATTCCTCCTCGCTGGAGGTCGGACAACGAGTGCTCGCGATAGGTAACCCGTTTGGTTTGTACAGAAGTCTCACGGCGGGCATAGTCTCCTCACTCGATCGGACCATGAAAACACCGCGAGGAGCGGTCTTAAAAGATTTGATTCAGACAGATGCCGCCATCAACCCGGGAAATTCAGGAGGACCGCTGCTAGACGCTGATGGTAGGCTAATCGGCATAAATACAGCGATTTTGAGTCAGTCAGGCGATTCAGCAGGGGTCGGATTCGCAGTTCCGATAAATAGTATTAAGCGAATACTTCCTGAGTTAATAGAGACTGGAAAAGTGCGGCGTCCTCGAATGGGATGGCAGTTGGTAGATACTGACCAGGGGCCGATGGTTTTACGCACGCAGCCCCAGGGTGTGGCAGAACAGGGAGGAATTAAGCCCATAGAAAAGATGTTTTCGAGTGGTGGTTTTGTGAGAGGCTTTCGACGTGATATCGAGAGTGCGGATCTTGTATATAAAGTAAACGGAGAGCGTGTGCGAACACGTGATGAGATTGAAGATACGATACGAAAGATGGCGCGTTCGCAACCTGTTCGGTTAACACTCCGGACAGGTGGGATATATGGGCGCGAGCGAGAGATTTCCATAGTACCGGTGTGGGAATGAAGATAAAAGTACTTCCAGATACTGTAATAAATCAGATAGCAGCCGGAGAGGTTGTGGAGCGTCCTGCCTCTGTGGTGAGGGAGCTCGTCGACAACGCCGTTGATGCTGGCGCTTCAGACGTTTTTGTCACGCTTGAGTCAGGTGGTCATAGCCGTATAAGTGTCAGAGATGATGGTTGTGGAATGAGCCGCGATGAGGCGGTACTCGCGTTTGAGCGCCACGCCACATCCAAGGTTTCGACGATAGAGGATGTCATGACACTCTCAACACTGGGCTTTCGTGGAGAAGCCTTGGCGTCGATAGCAGCGGTGTCAAAGATTAAGCTTCGCACGCGGCGTTCTGAAGATGATGTTGGAGCGGAAGTCACCTTTCGAGGTGGTAGGCTCGTGAATGTTCAGAGCTGTTCGTGGAATAAAGGCACCGAACTAGAGGTAGAGCATCTTTTCTTTAATACTCCAGCGCGTCGCAAGTTTCTCAAATCGCCGCGCTCAGAACTTGCACGAATTAGATCTTGGTTGGCTCATTCTAGCTTGGGGCGTCCTGCTATTCGCTACCGATTGGTGAGTGATGGCGATGAGGTGCTTAATCTTCCGGCAGTGATGTCGGTTAAAGAACGTGCTCAGCAGGTATTCCCAGCGGATCTGATGCCGGTAGCCCTTCAAGAAGGAGGTCTCTCGGTAGAGGGAATGGTTAGTCATCCCGGCCAAGCTTTGTCTGACGCCTCGGGGCTGGTCATCGTAGTCAATGGTCGTCTGATCGTTGACAAGTTGGTTCTTCGAGCTGTGCGTGAGGGATATGATTCGATGCTCAAGGACAGAGAGTATCCCGTCGGCTACATCGCAATTACCATGAACCCAGAGGATGTGGATGTAAATGTGCACCCGCAAAAGAGCGAGGTGCGGTTTCGCCGGCCGGATCAGGTTTTCGCCGTAGTGCGAGGAGCCGTACTGACGGGTGTCCGGAGTATCAGGCGTCCTATGGCTACGGCTAGAGAAACGAGTGTACGCGAGCTCTCAATACAGCCCTCATACGGAGTTTCGTGCGCGGCGCCTGCTGCGCCTCAATTGCTTCGTGATTTGACTGTAGGGGAGGCAGTTGCAGCTCCCTATGCAGAATCGACCGCTCAAAACGTGGCTCGTAGTCCGATTCCTTCACGCAATGAGATTTTTCCTCGAGAGTCGTATCAGGCTTCGTTTGTACGAGACTCCCACCGAGCGTTTCGATACGCAGACCTGCGGTATATTGGGCAGGCACTGGAGTGTTTTCTCCTTTGTGAAATCGAGGAGCGGTTGGTCGTGGTAGATATGCACGCCGCCCATGAACGAGTGAACTACAATAGAATCAGAAAGGCGAGAGCAGAGAGAACGTTGGTGACGCAAAAGCTGCTGATCCCCGAAATTGTTCGACTGTCTGAGGAACAGGTTGTGTCGCTGATGGAACAAAGCGAAGTTCTTCAAGAGCTGGCATTCGAGGTGACACAGCAGGGGAGAGATGAGGTTGTAATTCATGGCGTCCCTAGTGTCGTTTCGCAGTGTTCGTGTGCATCTTTGATAAAAGAGTTTGCGGTAGAGCTCGTGGTCGCAGGATGGAGAGAGCGGCTTGAGGAGAGAATCGATCACATGGCTGCTCGAGTGGCGTGCCACGCGAGTATTCGTTCGGGCGACGCGATTACGAAACAGGAGGCCTATGCACTCTTTACTCAACTTGATGAGGCGGAGCTATCTGGAGCCTGTCCACATGGAAGGCCGTGCGTGACTGAGTTTTCTCGTGATGCGGTCGAGCGCTGGTTCGGACGAGACCGGTAATGACGGAGGTCTACAAGACGCTGGCGATTTGTGGTCCTACGGCTGTAGGCAAAAGTGAGCTCTCTATTTCTATATGTCAGGAGCTTGGAGGAGAGGTTGTTAATGTCGATTCGGTACAGGTGTATCGGGAGCTCGACATCGGCTCGGCGAAATTATCCCCGAGTGAGCGTGGCGGAGTAGTGCATCATGCACTAGATGTTTTTACTCCCAACCAGGTAGTGAACGTCGCAGAATTTCGTCGGGTTGCTCAGGATGCGATTAGCGATATCGCAAAGAGGGGGAAAATCCCGGTACTCGTCGGTGGTTCAGGTATGTATTTCACCGTGTTGCTGCACGGGCTGGCGGATGTTCCTCCTACGCCGTCGCAGGTAAGAGCTGAGGTAGCTCGACTCAGCCCCGAAGAGATGTATGAGGAGCTACAACAGATCGACCCGGCAACAGCGGAGCGCTTAAACCCTCGCGACCTTCAGCGGGTTTCAAGAGCGATTGAGATAGCTCGGGTTACGGGTAAGAGGCCGAGTGAGATTTTCGCTGCGCATACCTTCCGCGCAAAAGAGAATGTATCGCTTGTAGTGGTCTTATGTAGACCTCGTGATGAGCTTTATCAAAGAATTAACTTGCGAGCGCAGCAGATGGTAGATCAGGGCCTGCTTGAGGAAACAAGGCGACTTCGCGAAAAATATGGCCAAGTTCCAGTTCTTAGGACGTTGGGATACTGCGAGGCTCTTGATGTGCTCGACGGTAAGCTTTCAAGAGAAGCGCTGGCCGAGGAGATCGCTTTGCATACGAGACGTTTTGCTAAGAGGCAAATGACCTACTGGAGGAACGAGCCGACCAAGCGAGGGTGGTGCGTGCGGCCGGATGCTCAGGATCCGTGGATTGAGGTGGCGGGATTCGACTCGTTTTCACCTCGAGCCCAGCGCAGCATGATCGCTGTTCGGGCTTTTAGGCTGAGCAGGGATGAATTGCTGAGAGCGGTGCGTGAAAGGATGGCGCAGCCCTTGGACCAGACTGAGGTTTGGTACGTTGCAGCCTAGGCGAGTTGGGGGGAGAAACTCTCGCCGAATCGGGGGGTTACCAGGACCTGTGCCGAGAGATTCAAAGTCTATCCCTTTGACCTGAACCGCAAAGGTGTGGAATCATCAGCCCCTTAGGCGGTGGCAAGCGCCCCGTGGTTACTGCACAGGATATAGTTGCATGAGTCCAATAGAGCATCCATTAGAGTTTGAGCGTCCACTCGTTGAGTTGGAGTACCAGCTAGAGCGATTAAGAGATGAGTTGGCGGGTGGAGATCAGTCTCGGCGTGACGAGTATGCCGCGCTTGAGGCTAAGGTCTCAAAGATACGCAAAGAGATTTATGGCAAGTTGACTCCCTACCAGCGAGTGCAGCTTTCTCGTCACTTCGACCGACCGTTTAGTCTTGATTACATCAAATTCATATTTACGGATTTCATGGAGCTACACGGGGACCGAGCGTTCCGTGATGATCCAGCGATTGTGGGGGGTACGGCCCGTTTGGGTGAAGTTCCGGTGATGGTTGTAGGCCATCAGCGGGGACGAACCACAGCAGAGCGCTTGAAGAGAAACTTTGGTATGCCGAATCCGGAGGGATACCGCAAGGCTCTGCGGCTTTTTGAAATGGCTGAGAAGTTCGGTCTTCCACTCATCACGTTGATCGATACTCAGGGAGCCTTCCCTGGGCTTGAGGCTGAGGAGCGAGGTCAGGCAGAGGCAATTGCGCGAAATCTGCTCGTTCTTTCAGAGCTTACGGTACCCATAATCAGTGTTGTGATCGGAGAGGGTGGTAGTGGAGGAGCTTTGGCGCTTGGGGTAAGTGACAAGATTCTCATGATGGAAAACGCCTGTTACTCTGTTATTACGCCAGAAGGGTGCGCCTCGATTCTCTACCACTCTGCCGACAAGGCCGAAGTGTCTGTAGAGCAAGCATCTATGGCGGCCGAGGCTCTCAACGTAACAGCCCAGGACTTAAAGCGACTCGGTTTAATCGATGAAATAGTCCCTGAGCCGGCCGGAGGTGCTCACAGTAATCACAAGGAGGCAGCAGAGTTGTTGCGGGCAGTGTTGGTTCGTAACCTAGAACCTCTCTCCAAGCTGTCCGTAAAGGACCTTGTGGCGAAGCGATACGAGAAGTTCCGTCGGATGGGCCCGTTCACAGGGGATAATTAGGCCTTAGAGGGCTGTGGCTTAAGAGCTCACCCCTTTAGTTGCTTTCAGCTGAAAGCAGGGGTAGGCTTTGGCCCGATTACGACGAATGATGTAAGGCCAGGCAAAGGGTGCATGGCTCGGTACGAGGAAGATAGAGACGCATGGCAAAAGACGCGATTGAGTTAAATGGTGTTGTAAAGGAGTGCTTTCCTAATGCATTCCGAGTTCAGTGCGACAACGGTCACGAGGTGCTCGCACATCTAGCCGGCAAGATGCGTAAGTTTTACATCCGTGTGCTGCCAGGTGATAAAGTAGTTGTAGAAATATCGCCCTATGATTTGAGCAAGGGGCGAATAGTGCGACGTATTGCAGAGGTTCGTGGTCGACCTTCGGGGTCGGACCCTGAACCAACGACATAGTCTCTGCTGTCATGCTGGTTTGATCCGGACGACCTAGTTTGGCTTGCGCTTGGCCGTTGGGAAATTTACTTATCTCGAGTGCACAGCGCATCAATAGCGCCGCACAGAACGTTTGTATTTTGAGTTCGATGACTCGCTAGCGAGTTGCAAGCTCGGCCAGCAGGTCGAATGTGTATATTCCCGAGTCGTGACCATCGCTCCAGCGTATGCCAACAGCGTACTGGCCGACCCCCCAAATGGCTTCGAGTGAGAGCTCTTCCTCTCGCGTATGTTGAACGATCGACAGTGATCGCTTTTTACCTGTCAGTGGGCGCGCATGAGATTCGTCGCCGCGCCTCTCTC
>OMII01000213.1 GCA_900299055.1 Pseudomonadota bacterium
CGGTAGCACACTCAGTGGAGATGTTTTGACCTCTGAAGCTGTAGACATTAGCCAAGACGGTGATTGCGATAATCTGGGCACCACTGCAGATCAGGAGCCGTTTTTTGTTACGTACGTGAAGTTAAAAGTAGAAAACAATCTCGCGCAGCGGGTCCGATTCTCATACTTGCAGTATTCTGTGTCGAATGTGGATGGAAATGGCACTGAGTTTACCTCCAAGCGACTCGCGATCACTGAAGAGGTTGATTCTAGCCTCTCTTCGTCGTCAGCTGGCTCGGCAACTATATTCGTCCCCGTGTTTAATGCATACGGCGGAGGTAAGTACGTCGGCGACCCACTCGGCGTGGGTATACAGATAACTAATACTTCTTTGCAGGCGGTATCGTTCTCGTTGGTGGGAGAAACCGCATCCGGAGAGGCCGTAGAAATCTCGGCACAGGCGACTGCGTCATTCGGCAACTACAATCGGTGTAGCTGATCAAACTCACGACGCCCCATCGCATCCGTTAATCGCTCGTTATGGTGGCGTCGGGCAGGTGTGCCTGGGCGCCTAACTTGCTGTATCTATTGGACTTGACCACAAAAAGCCGTTGCTCTCTCTTGGCATTCGCTTGTTAGATCGCTAGGATGCCGCCCCATGGACATCAAGGACATTGAAAACATCATTAAGATTCTCAAGCAGAACGAAGTCACGGAGTTCGAGCTTGAGCAGGAAGGAACCCGCGTAAAGCTTGCTCGCACTCCAGCGGGAGGTTACGCCTCAGTGGAGTCTCGAGTCGATGTTGTGCCTGCTGTGCAGGTATCGATGCCGATGGTTGCTGGGCCGATGGCAGTGGCTGCAGCTCCCCAGGAAGATCTGGGCAGATTTGTAAAAGTGGAGTCCCCGATTGTCGGTACGTTCTACCGCAAGCCATCTCCTGATGCTGAGTTGTTTGTGAAAGAGGGAGACGTAGTTTCGAAAGGTGCAACGTTGTGCATCGTAGAGGCGATGAAATTAATGAATGAGATTGAGTCGCCAACCTCTGGTAAGATCGTAAAAATCCTCGGAGCTGAGGGGAAGGTCGTCGAGTTTGGCGAAACCCTCTTCCTCATCGATCCTGCGGCATAGCCCATGAGTTCTTTACCCTTTAAGAAAATTCTTATCGCCAATCGTGGTGAGATCGCGCTGCGTATCATCCGCGCGTGTCACGAGCTCGGCATACAGACAGTCGCTGTACACTCCAAGGCTGACGAGGACGCGCTGCACGTTAAGCTTGCCACTGAGAGTGTGTGCATAGGCCCTGCGCTGGCAAAGGAGAGCTATCTTAACATCGCTTCTATCATGTCAGCTGCGGTTGCGACTCGTGCAGACGCTATTCATCCAGGCTATGGGTTTTTGAGCGAAAACGCGGCGTTCGCAGAGATTTGCGGTAGTTGTGGAATTACGTTTATTGGCCCCACCGTGCGCAATATGCGCATCATGGGAGATAAAGCTCGCGCTCGTCGTGTTGCGGATAAGGTGGGAGTCCCGACAATTCCTGGTGATAGCAAGGGATTGCTCGACCCTTCGGAGGCGCTGGTTATAGCCGAGCGTGCTGGATTCCCGATTCTGCTCAAAGCGTGCGCTGGTGGTGGCGGACGAGGAATGAAGATCGTGCGCAGCGCAGACGAGTTTGTCTCGACGTTTCAAACAGCGCAGCGCGAGGTAGAGGCCGCGTTCGGTGACGGGCATTTACTCGTGGAGAAGTACCTTCCGCGAGTGCGCCACATTGAGGTCCAGCTCGCTGGTGACCAGGCGCACAATGTAATCCATCTTGGTATCCGAGACTGCTCTATTCAGCGTCGATATCAGAAGGTAATTGAAGAGTCGCCATCGATTGGACTGCCTGCTGACTTGCAGACGCAGATCCAGGACGCAGCGGTTGAGTTGGGTAAGGCGGTAAATTATTCAAGCCTTGGCACGGTGGAGTTCCTAGCTGATCTTGAGCACAACAAGTTCTACTTCATCGAGATGAACACGCGCCTCCAGGTGGAGCATCCTGTGACCGAGATGGTGACAGATACCGACCTGGTGAAGGAGCAGATCCGCCTCGCTGCTGGCATGGAGCTGTCATGGAAGCAGTCGGATGTGAAGATTAGCGGGCACGCCATAGAGGCGCGTATTAACGCGGAAGATCCACGCAAGATGATTCCATCTCCAGGCCTTATTAAGAGCTACCATCCGCCGGGAGGCAATGGAATCCGAGTAGATTCTGCCGTGTACGCCGGGTATTCGGTGAAGCCTTACTACGACTCGATGATTTCTAAGCTTATCGTGCGCGATAAGGACCGGGAGTCTTGTATTAAGAAGCTTTTGGTTGCGCTCGATGAGTATCTGATCGATGGTATAAACACTAACATCGAGCTTCATCGACGAATTTTATCGCATCCTGATTTTAGGAGTGGTAATTTCTCGACGAAGTTTCTGGACCAGACGCAGCTGTTCGATTGACAAATCGGGGGCGCGTTGCTCGTTCGCCCAAGGAGTTGGTCTGGGTTCCGTTTCTTGGAGCTAATAGGTGCGCATATGGTGTTTAAGTTCCCTTCGGGCATAACCGCCCGTTTGGCGCTTCTGATTTTTTCGACTCTCTCGTTAGTCGTTCCAGAAGTGCTCGTGGCTCAGCAGCGATCTCCTCAAGTTGTCGTGCCAGAGTCGACATTTAACTTTGGATCTGTTCCTCAAGGTCAGCGAGTTGTTCACGAGTATGAACTGCGCAATGCCGGCGACGGAGACTTGTCGATTCAGCGAGTGTCTCCCGCGTGTGGCTGTACAGCTACAACCCTCTCGTCAAAGGTTGTAAGGCCAGGAGGAAGCGAAAAGATAAAGGTAGAGTTTGACACTACAGGCTTTTCCGGAGTGAAAACCAAGCTAATCCAGGTTCTGACAAATGCGCCAGATAAGCCCGAGTTAACGCTCACGTTAACGGGTACCGTAGTGCGCGGTGTGAGTCTAGTCCCGGAGCGACTCGATTTTGGGGACGTACACGCAGGCTCGTCCGTCTCGACACGAACAAAGCAGTTTACCCTTGAGACAAAAGAAGGGATGGAGATCTCGGTAACAGGCGCTAAATCGTATTCGCCCTACATCTCAGTGCGTCAGGTAGCTGCAGAGCCACGCCGATATACCTACTCGGTTGAGCTTCTTCCCGGCGCGCCTAAGGGAGATCTGCGAGACCGAATTGTAGTTGAGTTTGATGGAGGAAAGCAGGCGAGCGTTAATATCCCCGTATCGGCCTCTATTCTCGCAGATCTTCGAGTCATACCCTCTACTGTCTCATTCGGAATAGTGGGAGGAACGACAGTGCTAGAGAGAAGAGTTCGTTTTGAGAATAGCTCGGGGAGTAAAATCGCCGTGAGTGGAATTGAGAGCTCACACCCGGCCGTATCCGCCTCCTTGATCGAGGTCGAAGCGGGTAAAAAGGGGGTTCTTGTGGTAAAGCTCGATCCTTCGCGAATGGGTGGAGACCTGAAAGCTAATCTGGAGCTGAAAACAAATCATCCCGTTGATCGAGTAGTTTCTCTCAGTGTGTACGGTATGCAGCCCCCACGATAGAAGGGGGTTACCTCTGATGCGGCATTTCGCCACGAAGGATCTATTCGCTCCTACAAGCAAAGCCGCGAAGATGAGGGGCGGTCTTTATCGCGTCGCTCGTGATGCGATAAAATTTCTGCTACTTTTTTTGTCTACTAGCTATGGGCTCTTGGCGCCTCACATTGCTGAATCAGCGCCTCGAGAGGTTTCTTTTGAAGACATCAAAATTCCAGTGGACTCCAAGGTATCACTTGGAGCAGGCACCGTGGCTATTCGTTTTGCGGGAGAGGATTTTGTTACAACCGACGGCCTTGCGGGTAGACCGGTCGCTATACGTGTTCTTCAACGCC
>OMII01000214.1 GCA_900299055.1 Pseudomonadota bacterium
CATCGACTAAATCGTCATCCACGGCTCTCGTCGGTGTTGGCGCTGCAACCTGCTCGCGCTGCACCGTAGCTCCTCCGCTCAAAGAGTCCTCCGAAGAGAGTCCACGCAGAGCAGCATCAAAATCATCCTCTTTTTGCTCACCTTCTGTCGGCTCATTAGTGGCGGCGGGTCCTGAAGGGTTCGCACCAGCCTCATTCTGAAATACCGGGCGCTCAGGAGCTCGAAATAGGGGGAACTTTCGTACACTCGAAACTAAAAGGCCACGATCGCCGAGCAACAGAAGCCCCGCGAGAGCTATCGCTATAACCGAGTACACGTAGACCCTGATTCGAGAGGCAGCATTCATAGGCGATGGAGTACCACACCGCCAAACATATCGCCGTAGGGGTTTATTACTATCTTCGACCATAGCAACACATCACCTCTCCACACCTACGAACTTTTCAAACAGGCCCCTCAAAAGCTCGGGGCGCGCTATGAGTTGATGATCGTCTTCGACAAGGACAAGCCGCGAATCGTTTTGTTTAGCAGCGAACTCCTCGCTTTGCTCGTGCGAGACAGTCTCATCCCTGGTCCCGTGAATAATAATCGTTGGGACTGACAACCGCACCGAATCAGATGCATAACCACGCAGCTCTTCAATGAAATCATAGTGGACGAGCACATCTTTTCCCGACGAGCTCTCTGTAATCGGATAGACCCCCCGCGTTCGCCATGTCTGCTCGACTTCATGCGTTAACAATCCACGCGTCTTGTGCCATGGGTAAAAGACTGGGGCCATCAAGAACATTCCCCAAACCCGCATCCGATCGTTGGAATCAAGTCGATCGAAGGCATGGACAGCAGCGAATCCTCCAAAACTACTCCCCGCCAATAAAACCTTCGACTCAGACGCGGCATCTCTAACGAGTTCTGCCACCCGAGCAACTACCGCATTCACAGAAAGGCGCTCAAAAGAGGGAATCGACAGGCTCGGGATAGTCACCGGGATACCCAGCTCAGCGCACCACGTCGACACAAGCCGCGCTTTCACCGAATCGGGAGACGAACCCAGTCCATGCAGATATATGACATGGGGTACCTCGGCAGCTCTAACCATTGAATATTCCTTTCAGCTTTCCGTCATTCATGATACTCGATCTCGTGCGGTTTCGCCTTAACGTTATTACGATACAGTACCTTATGAAGTCTGCTACCCCTCGTCTTTCGGCGCCTTTAGCCAGCAATATGTATTCACGTGTTGGCAGAATAATACGGGGCGCCGCGCTCGCCTCCTGTCTGATGTACGCGCCAGCGGGCTGGACCGAAGATGCTCCAGCTGGAGCTCGGCTGGCCAACGAGCTCTCAGAGGCGTTTGAGCACGTCGCTGAGACAATCACCCCTTCGGTTGTCACCATATCTACCGAGAGCAAGCCTAAGAAAGGAAAGGCACCCAAGGGCAAAGACCCCCTGAAAGATTTTTTTGGGGAGGACTTTTTCGACAAGATGGCCCCCACTCCTCAGCGCGGTCTGGGAACTGGCGTAATCGTCGATGAGCAGGGACACATTCTTACCAACAATCACGTAATCGGCGAAAGCGACGAGGTGAGCGTTCGCATCAACGGCGACCGCACGGTGAAGGCTAAAGTCGTAGGAACCGACCCAAGAACTGACCTCGCTGTGATCAAAATTAAGGTGAAAGAGGCACTACCCAAACCGGCAAAACTCGGAGATTCCGAGAAGCTCAAAATCGGCGAATGGGTAATCGCGGCTGGGGCAAGCTTCGGGCTCGACAACACCATTACTGCAGGAATCGTCTCAGCGAAGGGCCGGGCCCTCTCTGGCGGAGCTCAATACGAAGACTTCATTCAAACAGACGCGGCAATCAATCCAGGCAACAGCGGTGGCCCACTGGTGAACCTCCGCGGAGAGGTAGTAGGTATCAACACCGCAATCGTATCGAAATCGGGTGGCTATATGGGAATCGGATTTGCGATCCCCATAAACATGGCCAAGCAAGTTCTTGATAGCTTGATTTCTAATGGCAAGGTAACGCGAGGATGGCTCGGAGTCGGCATCCAGAACCTGACAGAAGATCTTGCACAGTCCTTTAACTACTCAGAAACCGAAGGCGCACTTGTCGGCCACGTCGATCCAAAAGGGCCTGCTAAAAAGATCGGGCTCCAACAAGGAGACATCATTGTAGAGCTTGGCAAGTCTCGCATCAAAAACGTCAACCAGCTTCGCAATATGGTAGCGGCAATCAAGCCGGGCACTTCAACTGATTTAACGTTCATCCGAAACGGCAAGTCTGAGACCCGCTCGGTCACCATCGGAGAGCTGCCAAGCCAGGTGGTAGAAGCAGAGACCAAGGAGGAGGGTTCCGTAGAGGACCTAGGCATGACCGTAGAGGAGTTCGATGAAAGCTCCCCTCGCAAGCCTCGTACCGATCGCACCAAGGGACTCATCATCACTCAGATCGACCCGCAAGGTCTCGCCGGTGATGCTGACCTCCAAGTCGGTGATATCATTGTAAGCATCAATGGCAAGGACGTTTCATCGATCGACGACTTCCGGGCTGCCACAGAGAAGGGAGACCCCAAAAAGGGATTCCGCTTTGTCGTAGAGTCCCAGGGCATGGAACGCTTTGCTATCCTTCGGGATTCAAGCGGCGGCGAGGAGGAGTAGTTCCGCCGAGCCAGGGGTGAACTTTGTCAGAAATCTGCCCCGCTGAGGCACTGGACTAGGCTGGCTTACCTAAGTATGCTCCCGTTTGTCTTATTGGTTATTGAGGCGTGATTTATGAATCGTATCATCTTGGCAATTCTTGCGACATTGAGCATTTCGACCAGCAGTTCCTCTGTTGCAGTAGCTCAGACCACCACAACAAAGCGGGTCTGGACTATCGATGAAGTGATGTCAGAACGACTTGTTGCGAGCATCAAAAAGAAGCCTCGATACTGCCAAGGCGGGCTCTTTAAACCGTGTGTTTGCCCAAAAGACGTCCCCACCATCGTTCAGTACCGTCCTGCGGTGAAGGAGTGCGGAAACAAGGCTGCTATCATCCTATCAGGCAAGTATAAGGATGTTTTCAGCGTAGTAGTTCGTGACCGTGAAAACAAAGACCGGTGGCCTCTTTCGGGTATCAATGGATGCTCTGCTTTTGAGAGAGATACTCTCGGACTCAACAAGTGCAGCGCATTCAAGGTTCAAGCGGTTATACCCGTTGAGAGCACGGACGGAGATGCTGAGGTACATTGCCTAGGAGCCTCGGGGTACTCGAAGCTTTTCAAGCGCGTGTCTCGGATGACAGCTAAGCTTTCGGACGTTCCAAACTCAACTACAGACCCATTGGCCCGATGGTGCCTGGCAGGCCCAACAACCCCGCTTAATTAATTAGGCGTACGGATTCACGAAGGCCGGGAGGAACAGAGCTTCCGCGAAAGTTACACCAAGCTAACTTGGTATCGCAGCTCCGTTACCTCCCTGCCCCCAATAACGTCGCATTTTCTCGCTCCATCAGGGCGACATCCAACGCGCTGGTAGAAGCTGATAGCAGTCTGGTTTGTATCGAGGACCCACGCTACGCACCTAGTCGCACCGCCATTCCGCAAGTGCCGGGTCGCCTCCTCCCAGAGCTTCACTCCTAGGCCAACTCCTTGAAAGTCGGACAACAGATAGACAGCGTATACCTCCCCGGTTCTATCATCGAGATCTTCATCTCGAGCCAAGCCCGTGTGTATGAAGCCACAGATGGAGTCGTTATGCATGGCTATAAACACTCTATTTTCTTCGCGGGCAAGCTCAGCTTTCCAGAACTCTGTGCGCGCTGAAACAGAAAGTTGGTCAAGATAGTCATCGGGTATGTGCCCACGATACGTAGCTCGCCACGAATCAATATGTACTGCGGCGATAGCGTTGCTGCTCTCGATGCCCGCCCGCTGAATTGTGAATTTTTGTCTCGAATCTCGGCGCAAGGCTTCCTCCTATGTGACCACTGCATAGATCTCATATACGCATGGTGATTGTTGTCTTACGCAAACGCCTCTACTCAAATGCTCGCACAAAGCTCAGCTACAACTCCGGTTCAGTTTCAAATCCGGGGCAATAACCCCACGCAACTATGAGAATAAAAGAAGCTTGCTCCCCATCACTGCACCCACAAGAAGAAACACACGTCGCAACGCGGCATTCGATAGATTACTGCCGCACATCGAACCAAGAAATGCTCCAGCTAAGGATCCAGGCACAGCGGGAATCGCAATGTTCCAATCGACCCATCCGCCTCTCCAAAAAAGAAACGCCGACAGCGAGCACCACACAAACGCCACGGAATATGAGTGCGCAAGGGCAAGCCTAAAATCAAATCCCTGGGTATGTGAAAACATGAGAGAGCTAAAAAGTGTATTACCGCCGCCAAAAAACGCCTGGTAGGCCCCCAGCGGAAAGCCGAAGAGAATGGCCAGGGCGCGCGACTTTTGCGATATCTCCGACACCCTTCGCTGAATCGCTGGCCGGAACCACACCACAGTCACAACCAATAAAATAAGAGCACCAATGAGGGGCTTCATCCGCTCAACAGGGCTACACATGGCCATTGAATACCCGTAATAGGCGCCGACGCAGCCCATTGCCGCCACTGCCAGGACGAGCGGTAGGTCAAGCAAGTCACCACGTCTATAATTACGAGATGCGATCGGGGTCCAGATTGCTGCGCACAGCTGATTACACGCTAAAACACTCGGCAAACTTACACCAAGCGAGACTAATAAAGGTGTAGCGAAGAGAGCTGCTCCTGCCCCGCTCACGGAGCTCAAAAACGCAGACAAGAATCCTATCGCAAAAACGATTATCATCGATAACACGACAAGAGACACCGAGATTAAAATAACCCTGCTGGGCTTGCCGTCATTAATTCACAGCCATCTTGTGTGACGAGCACCGTGTGCTCCCATTGGGCCGACAACGAGCCATCTGCTGTACGCACCGTCCATCCGTCGATCGTCGAGAGCGACGTCTTTGCCGAACCCGCGTTAATCATCGGCTCAATCGTGAACGTCATCCCAGGCTTTATTGGGGCTCCACTACCTGCTCGAGCAGTATGAACAACCTGCGGAGCCTCATGGAATTCTCTTCCGAGCCCGTGGCCTGTGTACTCACGCACTATCCCAAAGCGCTTTCCCGTCGAATCGATAAAATCCTGAATAGCCGCGCCGATATCGCCCACTCTATTGCCTGGCTTCACTGCCGATATACCGGCAAAGAGTGCCTTTTTAGCGGTCTCTACCAGGTTTTGAGCTTCTGGGGAGCACGCTGCAAGCCCGCCCACGAAGTACATCCGACTTGAATCACCATGAAATCCATTTTTGTAGCAAGTAACATCCACGTTCACGATGTCGCCACGCTGCAACAACACGAATGGGGATGGGATGCCGTGGCAGATGACGTCATTCGGGGAGACGCACACAGACTTCGGAAACCCCCTGTAATTAAGGGGCGAAGGAATTGCACCCATCTCTAGCGTTCTACGGTGCACGAAGGTGTTTATCTCCTCCGTACTCATGCCCGGTCGTATAATATCGCCAACCTCATCAAGGATTATCGCGGTAACCTGGCAAGCCTCACGCATGAGCTCGATATCCGCCGGGCTCTTTATAGATATTGTTTCTCGCATCGCTACTGTCTGCCCATCACTTTACTTTGCTCAAGGTGAGCATCGCATGAAAATGCCTTTCAGATACAGGGATCACACTCAATCTGGAGCCTTTTTGCAATAAAAGTAAGCCATCGAGCGCCTTATCGGACCTGAGCGCATCAAGGGAAACGAGCCGGGGAAGCTTCTTAACAAATGATAGCTCTGGGCAAAACCAGCGTGGATGTTCCTGCGAAGCCTTCGGGTCGTGATACTCACCGCCCTTCTCAAACTGCGTCGGATCCGCCACGTCTTCCTTACTAACTTCTGCAATACCCACCAAACCTGGGGGCTCGGCATTAGAGTGATAAATCAAGACAACATCTTTTCGCTTCATGCTCCTGAGGAAGTTTCGTGCTTGGTAATTTCGCACCCCAGTCCACAAGGTTCTGCGGTCACGAGCAAGGTCATCAATCGAGTACACCTCTGGTTCGGTCTTAGCTAACCAATAGTTCATGGGTCTGCCCTCATTCTACCATGGACGCAGCGTCACCGTTGACATCGGAGCAATCGACTCATTCGGCGCTCGATAGCAAATATGTGCAATCTCTTCGCTCCACTGTCCTAGCGTATGCTCAGAGTGTTTGAACCAAGTCAGGTCGCGAATACTTACAATATCAAACTGACCATCTTCGCGATCTTTGAACTCGGCTATTAGCTGGTTGGTTTGCCCATCGCGCAACCTTCCCTCAAAAGCTGTCGTACCACTCGACAAAGCCCCGATGGCTATGTATCCAATCACATTGAGCCACTCTTTTGTTGGTACCAACTCTACAATTGCAAGCTCAACCGACAACGCATCAGGGCTCGGCTTGTCTACTACGGTAAATTTCTTCTTTTCGTTCGTGGTAAACGCGTTCACCAGCTTTTCACGAAAGTAGCCGGTGAGATCTTCCGCCTGCGCTTGTTCCGAACCTGGAGCTGCATTAGCGCGGTCCCACCAATCAAGCTTCAAAAGATGTGTCGTATCAATCGGAGCGATGTACACTTTGCTATAAGCACTTATATCGGCGCCTTCTTTAAACCACACAGCGTCAAACGGGAGATTCGCATTAGGCTTGAGAACCTGCGGATCTTGAATGAATCCCGCATCAGGTGCCACCGACGCACGACAGGCGAGTGTTGTGATAGACAGAAGCGCACAGCACGCGCGCACCACGCTCGTAAGTAGGTCCTTTCTCATATCCCTTATTCCACAAAAAGCCTCGTCCGACGTTCGGACTGTGCGAGTCAGAGTATGCCTCGATTCGGAGCTTTGCGGGAGGGTCCTATTACGCCACCTAGGCTTCCCTAGCGACGCTTAAGGCCTTGAACTAGAGCTTATGCCTGTTGGTCACGCGCTATTATCTCTTTAATGCCTGCAAAACCGGGTGTAGCAAGCCGAACCCGCGCGATTCGACTTCCAATCTGGGCCAGAGCATTCGCGTCCGAAAAAGAGAAGAGATGAAATTTAAGTTTAGGCCAACGCTTTTTAAAGACGTGTTGAGAGTCCACATACGCCAGATCAAATCCTCGAAATCCATACGTCTCGACAAGCTCACCTAAGGTCGACATTCGGTTAGGTGTCTTATCAATTCTGCTAGGAATGGCTACACCACTAAACGACTCTAGCGTATGAAGCACCTTATCGAGCGTATGTGTAAGGATATATTCCGAGCTTCCCTTGGCACTCGCTGGTACATCAAGAGCGGTAAGGAATGACTGGATGTCCGCGCTTCTTGTTGATTCTGGAAATAGGCAGGTTAAAATTAGCTCATCACAGGCGCCTAGACGACACCGCAAGCTCACTCCCGGGATCACCGTGAGAGGAGATCCCTCAGCCGCTGCAATCATGCGATCGATAAACTCTCCGCTATAGAGGTCAGTTATCGCGATGACGTCGAGGCCCTTAACTTTCGACAGGCGGACGATAGCAGGCGCTGAATCGAGCCCCTCTACTCCCAGATAGCTCATCGATGCGGGACTGTTGACCTTGAGGTCGAGTACATAATTCCCTTTTTTGGATCGAGACTTTTCAATCTTATCGCGAAGTGGCGACGACGCCTCGGCGAATACATCGATTCGATCCGTCGACTTTCTTCTTCCCATGATTCTCTCTCCAAATGAAAACTAACGCTGTGCAATAACTTACGACTCAGAGCTGGAGCGAATTCCCTCACTCAGCTTGCGGCTCTGCTCATCGGCTGCCTTGGGCGATTCCGTTGCCGCAGAAGCCCGACTCGTGTTGACCGAATCCAGTGCTTCGCGCAGCATAGATTTTAAAGAGCCAAGCTGGATCTCAAGCCGACCAATGTCACTGGGTGTTGGCACCGAACCCAGCATGGTAAGCGCCCGATCGAGTTTTAAAACCATGCTCGATACCTTCGACGTAAGAAGATCGAGTCTGCCCTCAAGAAGCTTCAGATCGGTGGTCGATGCGATACCCATCATCCGAGTAATCGTCTGCGCACTCACCTCAACGCGACCACCCCCCGGATTAGACGCTGCACTGGCCGAAGCGAGCGATCCAGTGGCTGGACTTGGCGGAACTACCCTCTCAGCGGGCTTTTCCTGCGCCTGCTCACCTTGCATGGTGGTTGTTGAATCGGACTCCATGGTCACCTTTGAAAAACGAAACCTTTCAGAGAAGTTCGAGGCTTTAAAAACCTACACCTCGACGTCAGAGTTTAGATGTCACCCCGGAGCGAGTGGATTCCAAAAGAGCTAGGCCCCCCTCTATCGACAGGGTGTGGCGTCTGCAATGCTATCAGCCACAGCAACATCTCCGAATCGCTCAAGCCAGAATCCAAGAAAAATACTCGTTATATCAGCAATCTAGGCCAACACTCCGGCTCAACAATCCCTTCCACCCCCGGGGCCTTGAGGGGTCTCTTCACCTTTACTCCCGGGCGGTGGAGTAGTAGCCTCCCGCCCGCTATGCACACCCACCATCCACGCCCACCACTGGACCGAAAGGCAAAGCTCATACTCGGACTGTTTGGTTTACTCGTCAGCTTCGTCACTCTCGAATTACTCTGTCGCGTCACCGTTGGGGCAAAGCCCGCGAAAGGATGGACCGATCGGCCCTATGCGTATTTTCTGCCAAGCGATGCGCATTCACTTCAGGACAGCGACCCCACGCCCAAGCCGCCAGGAGTTTTTAGAGTAGTTGTGGTCGGAGACTCCTTCACATTCGGTCCCCATATGCAGCTCGAGGACACCTTCTCGAAGAAGCTTGAGGGGATGTTAAACCAGAACCGTGGAGCTGCGCGGCTAGAAGTTATCAACCGAGGAGTCAACGGCGCCTCAACGGAACAGGAAGTTGAGATAACGAGGCAGGCGATGCAAGAGCATCCCGATCTTCTCATTTTGGAGATAACTCTTAACGACGCTGAGCCACACATCCTATCGGATAAAGAGCGCGCGGAATTATTTGGAGCCCCCTGGCTAAAGTGGAAGGCGTTCTCTTGGTTCAAGCTCCTTGAGCTCATTGCAAAACGCGTTCACAACTCCCAAACGATTAACAGATACATCGAATATCACTCAAAATTTTTTAGAGAACCGGCAACCCGCAGTCGCTTCAGCACCTCAATTCGTCGCATAGCAAATACTGCACGCAGTGGGAATGTTCCCTTAGTTGCGATGGTTTTTCCGCTCTTCGATTTTGCGGTCGATCAGCGGTACCCCTTCCATGAAACTCACGAAATAATCGGGCAGATTTTAGCGGAGAACGACGTCCGAGCGGTAGATCTTAGGGCGGCTTACACTCGCATTCCCCCAGAGCGGCTTCAAGTTATTCCGGGAGTAGATAATCATCCCAACGAGATCGCACACCGAATAGCGGCAGAGCGATTGGTAGCCGTTCTCGCGGACTCGCACCTAGTTCCAGACGCTAACGTGCCCTCTCGGGTTTTTACGTCTCGAACTTCTCTCAAGAGCCGCTCGGTACCACCGAACAAAGTGTGGACCAAGGCTGCAAAGGTAGTTACAACACAGGTAGTCGCGGGCGAGAAAGAAACCCTTTCCGACGATCTCTCTGAAACCTTAGCCGACGAGGCTCCCTCCTCACCGGCCCCCTCCACGAGCAACCCCGAGCAATAGGACGTCGGTTGAATATACATTGCCTTTTGGTGAAGACCTCGGATTAGCAGCGCTGATAGGAGTTGTGCCTCCGGGACGGTGCTGGTAACCTTATTTTGAATAAAGAGGTAGTGCCACCCGCGTAGAGGTTTCAGCGTCAGTTCGACGTCGGTAGGAAGGCTTCAGAGGATTATCAGCGCAGTTTAGATATAATCTTCTGAAACGATCTCACCCCGAAGCCCTTCGGGAGGTTTTTGCTAAACGCCTTTACGAGGCGCACGTCGGAAGTACGGTCCGCACAACGGTTAACGTTCTACAGAGGGAATTGTTATGAAGCTACGATACATTTTTTTGCTTGCAGCCACCGCCTGTTCTTTTGGCACAGCTGAAGCGCAAGTACGAGGATTAAGCCTGGCCCAAACGTGCCCAAAAGTTCAAGAAGTTGGAACTGAAAGCGGAACGATATACAAGAACTCCGCTCCGGTGAGGGCGAATTCGTCCCTAACCGCACCGATTGTATATTTCCGAAGGGAGCCAACGCTTATTTTCGGCCGCAGAAACTTCACGGGCTCTAGCCACACGATTTTCGATGGCTCAGGGAACTCGCTTGGGCGCTGTCCAGTAACCTCTGCACACGGTGCAGCGGGACGCGCTCGATGCACAATGCAAACTGCGAGCGTAAGAAGAAATGCTGTACGGAACACCGGCTCGGCAACCGTCTATTTTAAAATCTCTCGCAGCCTGTGCGTGAAGGTTCCAGATGCTGGTAAGTGCTACGGAAGCTCAAAGGGACTTTGCAACCAAATCTTGAAGTAGCCCTTGACGCGAAAGCCAGCTGCTCTTCGGCATCGGAGTAGGCGTGGCTCCATAACGAGCACTAAACGTTGCTTCCTAGACCAGGGAGCAACGTTTAGGTGTTACGATAGCTGCCCGCCCTACCTCAGCACAAAGACCTCGGCCCTCGTTGCGGCTCTCTAATACTAACCCTGCGTGTACTAACTTGATTGCGCGACCTTTAAGGTTCGATCTGGAAAGCGATTGGCCGGGGACCCGATTGCGTTAGCTCGACGTCGCCGTAGCGACACCTTCTCTACCCGACGCTCCCGAACTTCAAGCACCACAACTGTAATTCCATCCTCACTGAATGAATCACCCTGCACCGGCACTCTCCCCAAGCGGTCCTGAACAAATCCTCCAACAGTTTGATACTCACCATCGGGCAGCATCAGAGAGCACTGACTACCGAGCTCCGCCAGTGAAATTGTCCCTGGAACGACAAGATCCTCTCCGTCCTGCACCACGGGTCGAGCCTCGTGCTGCGGATTATCAAACTCATCGAAGATCTCTCCTACTATCTCCTCTACAAGATCCTCGAGGGTTACTATGCCGGCCACTTCTCCGTGCTCATTGGTGACAACACTGAAATGCACCTGCTTTGCTCGCATCTCAGCAAGGAGATCACGAACGACCCTGGTGTCAGGAGTTCTGTACACCGGCCGTATCAACGTACGCCAACCATAGACGTCTGCAGTTTTGCCTATATAGCCCAATAGATCCTTCGCGTGCACTACCCCTCTAACATCATCAAGGTCCGATCCACACACGAGGAGTCGCGAGACCGACTCTCGTCGAAAAGTCTGGACCACGTCGACCATACCAGCGGAGTCCCTGACCCACACGACATCCTTGCGCGGGGTCATTACGTCATACGCGAACCGCTCAGAGAGCTCAGCTACACCTCGAAGAAGACGCCGATCCTCCTTCTCGAGGGCCCCTGCTGCTGCGCTCTTCTCCACAATCTCGCCCAAGTCCTCTGATGAGATCGTAACGTCTCGTTCGTTTGGCGCTTTTAAATTAAATCGGTTAAGTAAGCTATTCAGCGCACCCCTTACAGACAGCAGGAACGGCCGGAATAGCCAACTATGAAAATCAAGTGGTAGGGCCACTGCGCACAGAACACGCTCCGGATATTGCATAGAGATCGCTTTAACGATCTGAACCACTAAAAGAATTGTCGCTGCCAACAGTACGTACAGGGAGATAGCAACGAGCCATTGTATCTGCAAACCACCCGCAGGAGTTCTGTCAGAAAACACAAAGGAGAGTACCGCCAACATGAAACCACTCGCTATTGAGGTCAGCACCCGACCGAATTGAGCGCACAACAGAAAACCATCGGCGTCCCTGAGAAGCCCAATCGCACGCGCAGCACAAAAAACTCCGCGATCCTCCATCTCTTCAAGTCGAGCAATCTTGCCACGTGCGAGGCCAAGGGTGGCCGCTACAAAAAACATATAGAGCGCCACTACTGCCAAAAGGCCAAAGGCGCACACTAGAAACGATGAAACGTCAGACGATGGGGCTGTCATAGGAGCTATCTCAGAGCGAGGCTCCCGTGCGGACTGCGTGGAGGATGAGAGGTCGGTCGATAACTCTGCCGGTTAGATACCACTGCGAGTCGGGTCCAGGTTCATGGGGTGCCATACCTATGATTCTGCGGGCCGAAGGGGCAAAAAGTCAAAAACCATATAGCAAATATCCTAATATCAGCTAGTTACAACACACTCTCCGTCTAACTAGGCTAGTATCTGCCGCGTCCCACGCCGCTTTCCATGACGAAGACCGCTGGTGCCACAAGGCCGTTGCCGATAACGTACCGAACATGAATGCGACACGCGAAATAATGTGGAATCTCAATACCCTGCCTAATGTAATCGGCCTGTACGGCCTACTGGCAGTTGCCTTAGCAATCGGATTCAACGGGATCTACCACCGGATAGCTCTGTGGCGCTCCGGGCAGCCAGCAAACGAATACACTGGCAGCTGGCTCTGGCGAATTGATGACATCATTCAATCCGGGCTGTTCCAACGCAAGGTCGCTCGTGGAAAGAGCGGGTCAGCAATGGCACATCTCTTGGTGTATCTCGGATTTCTCGTGTTGTTGTTCACGACAACAATGGTGTTCATTCACCACGATCTCGGAATCAAGATCTATCAAGGCACATTCTATCTCTGGCTAACTGTACTCAGCGATGTCTTCGGTGTGCTCCTACTCGGTGGAGTATTATTTTTTTGGTATCGACGACATCTGCAAAGAGCGGACCTCGTACACAACACATCGAACGATGACTATATCCTCGGAATGCTCGCGCTACTGGTCGTACAAGGATACCTGCTTGAGGGGCTGCGAATACACGTGACTAATGATCCATGGGCTCTTTACTCGCCGGTGGGGTGGTTAGTAGCTCAAGGATCGTGGTTCCTTCCCGAAGGCCACGCTCGCCAGCTTCATTTCGCTGTGTGGTGGTTTCACACACTGACTGTATACACATTCGTAGCGCTATTTCCGTACACCAAGTTCTTCCACATCATGACAAGTCCACTCAACTTGTTTTTCTCACGAACGAAACGTCCAAAGGGAGCCCTACCTTTTATCGGAGACCTGGAGAAGCTCATGGAGAGCGGCGAGGAACTCTCACTTGGTCTAGGGTCAATCAAGAACTACTCCTGGAAGAATCTCCTCGATCTGGATGCATGCACACAGTGTGGTCGGTGTCAGGACGTTTGTCCGGCGTACCTGTCGGGAAAACCGCTTTCGCCGAAGTGGATTATTCTCGATACCCGCAACCATGCTTTTGCGCTGCACTCGAACGGAGCAATCGGAGAAACAAAAAGCGCCTACAACATCACCACATCACTCGACCGGACCTTATCGTCACAAGTGCTTCTGCCCTTCAACTCGGTCCGCAAAGAGGGTCTTGCCTACAAGGCTGATGGCTCATACCGAGCCGATAATATGGGAGTGCAAAGTTCTGTGCGAACTCTGGGAGGAAGCCCCGATGCTACAATAGCCGGCGATGTCATAGACCCCAATGCTTTTTGGTCGTGCAACACCTGTTTGGCGTGTGTCGAGGCGTGTCCGGTTGGTATCAATCACGTGGATCAGATCGTCGGAAACCGACGCCACATGACCATGATGGAGGGACAGATTCCCCATGAAGCTCAAGCTACCCTACGTTCGCTTGAGAGTCGCGGCAATCCATACGGCCCGCCGGAAGATAGAACAAAATGGCTTGACGGTCTTGGAGTTCAACTTCTTCAGCCAGGTGACAAAGTCGATTACCTCTACTGGGTCGGATGCGTCTCCGCGTTTGATCCACGCAAGCAAAAAATAGCGAAAGCTCTTGTCTCAATTATGCAGAAGGCGGGGCTCTCTTTCGGAGTTCTGGGATCCATGGAAGGGTGCACCGGAGACCCCGCCCGTCGTCTCGGAGAGGAGAACCTATTCCAGACACTTGCAAAACAGAACATCGAGCTGCTGAAATCTGTCTCGTTCGAGTATTTGGTGGCAAATTGCCCTCACTGCTTCAACACAATTAAAAATGAGTACCCTCAATTCGGCAATCTTGGCGAAGGAAGGGAGCCTGAGATTATTCACCACTCCGTACTGCTCAAGCGCCTTCTCGCAGACGACAAGATTCCTCTCAAAGAAGGCTCCATGAAGGATGTGACATTTCACGATCCATGCTACCTCGGTCGTTACAATGATGAGTACGACGCTCCACGAAAAACTCTTAAGGCGGTCAAAGGCCTAAACATCATCGAAATGGATCGAAACAAAGAAAAAGGTCTTTGTTGTGGGGCCGGCGGAGGCCATTTCTGGATGGATCTCAAGATAGGTGAACGAGTTAACTCGATTCGAGCAGCCGAAGCGGCCAGCACGGGAGCTTCTACCGTGGCGACCGCGTGCCCTTTCTGTATGCAGATGATGGAAGACGGCGTTAAACTAACTAATAACGAAGCGCGTCTCGACGTGAGAGATATCGCTGAGGTTATTGCGGAGAGGTTATAAATGCGTCCTTCCCTTTATTACGCCGAACAAGAAGCATTCATCGACTCGGTCTCGAAGCTAGTTGCCACAGAACTTACACCAAAAGTCAGCAATTGGGAGAAGCAGTGTCACTTTCCAGATGAAGTCTTTACGCTCTTGGGCAAACAAGGCTATCTCGGCCTTCTTATATCCGAAGAGTATGGAGGTGTCGGAGGAGACTACAAATTAGCAGGTGCGTGGTGTGAGGCATTCGGCGAGCTCGCGTCTGTGGGACTCACCGTCGCGGTTAATATGCATTCGCTTGTGATTAGTCATGGGCTCGAGAAATTCGGATCTGACACCGCCAAGAAAACATGGCTCCCGCGAGCCATGACAGGCGAGGCCATTGGGGCTTATGCTTTCACCGAACCGGGAGCAGGAAGTGACTTGGCTCGTATTCGCACGGTAGCGACACGTAAGGGCTCACGCTGGCTTATTAATGGTTCGAAGACCTTTATTACCAACGGTGCGCGCGCTGACTACATCCTCGTGCTCACCAAAACTGACCCCTCTGCTGGGTACGCCGGCTTTACGACATTTGTAGTCGACGCCACATCCAAAGGGTTTAAGGTATCTCGAACTCTCGACAAGCTGGGATGGCACGCTTCCGACACCGCAGAGCTTGTTTTTGAGGATGTTGAAGTTGACGATAGCGCCATTCTTGGCGCTATCGGTGAGGGATGGGCCCAAGCAGCCGCAAATCTCAACTGGGAACGCCTCATGTTAACGCTCACATCACTTGCTGGCGCCCGCAAGTGCTACGAGGCTGCCCTTGTGTACAGCCAGCAGCGCGAAGCCTTTGGAAAGAAAATTGGCGCTTTTCCGACACTATTACGGTATTTGCAGGAGATGCAGCGTAAGATCGCACTCGGAGAGGCTCTCGCCCACCACGCACTCGATCTTTTAATTGCGGGGAAAGACTGTCGCGTATACGTAGCTGCAGCTAAACGCATGATGTGCGACGACGCTGTATGGATCGCAGATAAGGCGATTCAAATTCAGGGTGGGTACGGCTACACAACCGAGTTCATACCGGAGCGCTGGTGGAGAGACTTACGACTCATGCCAATCGGTGGAGGTACCAGCGAGATCATGAGCAATATCGTTACAAAAGAGCTGAGTCGCTAACGCGGACGCCTCCTCGGATATCACCACTCGTGGAAGGCAAAAAGCAGTAGAGAGCTTTTCTCTGATATACCTCGACACTCGAGCACACAGACCTCCTCTACAGATGCCGCATCGCCTGACCGCAGAGTGCACTCGTTAATTCTTACCTCACCGTCTATCACATGAAGCCACGCAGATTCGCCGACACGTACGGCATGTTCTAACGTACCACCGTCCAGAACTGCTCCGTAAAGAACGGTCGTGTTCTGGTGAATCTCAAACGACCCACTGTCGCGCGCACAAGACGATGCCAAAGCACACCAAGAGTTCTGGCACGCCTGAAGCGGGAACGCGCGCTGCTCATAGCGCGGCGCGACACCGAACGTATGCGGCTCTATCCATATCTGCAGAAAATGTGCAGGCTCCGTTGCTGACGGGTTACGCTCGCTATGGCGAATCCCCCTGCCTGCGCTCATAACCTGAACCTCACCGGGCCTGAGCACCTGCTTGTGCCCGAGGCTATCTTGATGCTCCAGCTCACCCCGCAACACAAGCGTCAGGATCTCCATGTCACGATGCCCGTGCATACCGAAACCCTCACCGGCCTCGACCCAGTCATCATTAATGACACGCAAGCTCTTAAATCCCACGTGGCGCGGATCGTAGTAATCGCCAAAAGAGAACGAATGTCTGCTCTTTAACCAACCTAAATCGGTGAATCCACGTTCATTTGCGCGCCGAATCCTCATACAAACGAGAGTATCCAAAAATTGCCTTCTTGAGAATGACCCACCTCTGTTGTCTGTCGACTTCTTGCTTCCTCTGAGCTCCAAACGGTAAGCTCTGCTCATGTTGAAGAATCTGCGTCCGCTAATCATTTTTTTTAGACCATTTGCCCTAGCCTATCTTGTATTAGGTGCCGCGCTACGAGTCGGTCTTTGGATAGCATTCCGGGCAGACTCGAAGGTATCCGAGCGAGGGCTCTTCACTGCACTCGCATTAGGAGTGATGAACGATGCTGTTCAGGTTTTATACCTTTCTGTCCCCTTTCTCATCGCGTTCCTCTGTCTTCCAAAATGGTCACTTGAAACAAAGGGTCTTAAACGCACCCTCTGCGCCCTGAGTCTTCTTGGTGTGGGAGTCGCTCTCTTCGTCTCAATAGCGGAAGTCTTGTTTTGGGAGGAGTTCGAGTCTCGCTTTAACCTAATCGCCGTGGATTACCTTATTTATCCGACGGAAGTCCTAGGAAACATCTGGGAGTCTTATCCCATGCCGCTCCTCCTTGCCGGCTTATCAATTGCCACGATTACTATATGGCTACCTCTGTGGAAGCGGGCATGGACAGGACTTTCAGCCAATTCGCTAGGATCCGAAACACGATTTCTTCGCACCCGGGGCCTGTTCACATACTGCGCTATTGTGGCACCAATCAGCCTACTCTTTTCAGCGGAAACTCTCTCCGTTTCGCCGAACCGAGCTGTGAATGAACTGTCAAAGAATGGCATGGCATCCTTCTTTCGTGCCGCTCGCTCACAGGAGATAGAATATCATCAGTTCTACAAGACATTACCCGATCAGCTAGCCTATCAACGGGTCCGGGCATACTACACTCGCTGGGGCGCTGAGTATGCAAGCCCGGACTTGACCAATTTTAAGCAGCACCACGCGACCAAGCCGGAGGGACTCGGAAAATTAAATGTAGTCCTGCTCGTACAAGAATCCCTGGGCGCTCAATTTGTGGGGGCGTATGGCGACTCTCGCCACCTCACGCCTTTTCTAGACGAATTTTCAAAAGAGTCGCTGATGTTTAAAAACGCGTACGCCACTGGTACGCGCACCGTTAGAGGCCTTGAGGCTATCGTTGCGTCCTTTCCTCCGATACCTAGCGAGTCGATCGTGAAGCGCCCTGGTTGTGACAATATCAGCACATGGGGTGACACGATGAGAAAGCACGGCTATTCCACGTCATTTATCTACGGTGGGTACGGAGCATTTGACAATATGAACGCCTTTTTCGGCGGCAACGGCTTCTCCCTCAGCGACCGGCTGGATGTCCCAAATCCTCGATTTGGTAATATTTGGGGGGTGAGTGATGAAGACCTATACTCGCACGCAATTAGTTACTTTGATGCAATATCGTCCCAAAGCAATCAACCCTTCTTCTCCGTGGTATTAAGCACATCAAACCACAAACCTTTTACGTTTAGGGAGGGCGTGCCAGGCGTTCCAACTAGTGGCGGAGGAAGACTTGCGGGTATCCGGTATGCGGACTTCTCAATTGGAGAGTTTTTCAAGGTCGCAAAGACAAAATCATGGTTTTCTAACACCATATTTGTTGTGATCGCTGACCATGACTCTCGAGTTTACGGCAGAGCATACGTCCCAGTGGAGCACTATCGCATTCCGGTCTTTGTTTATGCGCCTAGCAAAATACAACCGCAGATAAACGAAAAGGTCTTCTCTAGTATGGATCTAGCCCCAACGATCCTCGCCCTGCTTGGCCTAGAGTACGAGGCGCCCTTCTTCGGCGTTGATGTCATGGACCCACGTGTGCCTGCCAGTCGGCCGGTGATGTTTAGCCACAACCACAATATAGCCTGGTACGAAGGAGAGAATCTAACCGTTCTTGGTCTTAATAAAGAGGCACGCTCATTCTCCTACAAAGAGGGCAAGACCAGCGAGAGTGTGCTTGACGAAAATGCAGCTGAGCTTCTTGCCGCACACCTTCAGAGTGCGTACGAATTGTTCAAAGCACACTCGTACTAAGCTCGCGCTAGGACTCTTTTTGAAAGAGGCGTGGCTACGAAGAGCGGATCTAGCTCTTTTCCCCTTTTTTCATCAGCTCGTTAAGGATCTCGATTTGGATCTGCTGGATCTCAACGAGTCGCTCCCACTGATGCTTCAGAAGATGATCTACTTTTTCGTGAAGATGTCGGATCTCTAGCTCAGCTTTTAAGTTAATTCGATAGTCATATTCAGCGCGTTGCCTATCCTTAGTTTCTTGCCGATTCTGACTCATCATAATGATGGGCGCCTGAATCGCCGCTAAACAAGACAAAATAAGATTCAGCAGAATAAACGGGTAGGGATCAAAAGGCATCGAAAGTGCAACGAGAGAATTGATCGCAATCCAAACGACCAGCATTGTTGCAAATAAAAGTATGAACTTCCAACTCCCCCCAAATGTAGCGAGCCGGTCTGAGAAACGCTCGCCAAATGTTCGACTGTCCCCATTCGGCATTTGCGGATGCTCACTGACAAGCTCGTGGTCCGACAAAGCAGACAGAACTTCCTTCTCTAGAGCAGTAAGCTCACCTTTTTCATCGCGAAGTAGTCTTTCAACGTGCTGGCCTCGCGCGCGCTGAATGTCGTTGCCACACACATAGTCCTCATCCATGAGTCCTGACTTTGTAGCGCGAAGCTCTTGCGCAATTTTTGGACGCACCGATCCAAGCGGCACAAAAGTATCCGCATTATCCTCCGCTCCGCAAATAACGCATCGCTTAACTTCTCTGTTCCCCATAGTTTCCTAGAACGAATAATTAGCACTCAGCATTAGAGCGTTAATCATGCGCGAGTCATTGCCAAACTGTCGCGCATATTCGCCCAGATAACCAACCTCATATCGTCCCGGACCTGACTTCAAATAAGGACCGAAGAAAAATCTATCTCGATCAAATCCACCGATTGGCCCCTTAGTGGTTCCGTTCTCTGTGACAAATATCTCGTTATACCCTGTGAGACCAACATCACCATTGCTAGAAAGTCCATAACTACCTCTCAAAAGATAGCGCGTGCGATTCGATGTGCCTGAAGCATCCTGTATAATTCGCTGCTCCTGGCGTAGTCGATGTTGCCACTGGAGCCCCCATAGGTCGTGTTTATAGAGCGCCTGCTGCCAAATACGATTTTCATTTCTGAAATCCTCATCGTAAGAGGAATTGGTGAACGTCGGTGTCCATCCATATCCGAGATATAGCGCCAGCCGTTCGTTAACGTTGTATCCAAGCGCCGAGCGAAGCAGTAAGCGCTCTAAACGAGAGATATTATCACCGATGCGAGGTTGCACCTCGCCGTACATAAACCAATTCTTTTGCGGATCGAGATTGACCGTAGCGGTCACAAGATTCCAGCTTTGGATGTCAGTTCTCTGCGCATGACAGTCGGAGATATAGCTATTTCCAAGCAGCATCAATCCACAAATAAAAACGAAAATTACTCTCATTGCAGCACCCTGATTGTCGTCTATTCAATGGCCGGTTTACGCCTAACACTCTCGAAGCACAAGTCCCCTACCTCAGCTGATCTCGGTCATCGTGTGGTCGGATTCGCACAAGTAGTGAGATTAATGCTAACTACGCTCTACTAGCGTAGAGATGTCCGTCTGCGACTACTTGACTAAAACTTTCAAGTAGCCTTATCCTTGAGGCTACATCGACCGATGCCGAGCCGTAGCCTGCCGCTATACGACGACTAGACTCGACTTTAAGGCCTGATAAGTAATTATTAGCTCTCACTGTTTGAATTAGGAGTCATATGGAAGCTTCCCCCGCTGGCAGAAGTGCATCTGCGCACGCATCTCCCCCATCACAAAAACCGTTGGACGGATATGCCGGCCTCGTGCAGAACTGGAAGAGCGATCTAGTAGCAGGCCTCCTGGTCTCCCTCATAGCACTCCCCCTCTGTTTGGCGATCGCTATGGCGAGCGGATTCCCCCCCTTCGGTGGAGTAATCACTGCTATCGTAGGGGGCATGGTCGTCGGACCTCTGTGCGGCTCGCAGCTCACCATTAAAGGCCCGGCAGCAGGTCTGATTGCTATCGCAGTGGCCGCCGTAGAAGCTCTCGGCCAGGGCGATATTTCAACCGGCTATCGCCTCACCTTAGCCGTGATCGTCGTAGCGAGCATTATTCAAGTAGCATTCGCGCTGATGAGATTCGGAAAGTTCGCTGACTTCTTCCCGGCATCTGTCGTGCACGGCATGCTCGCTGCGATAGGAGTAATCATCATCTCTAAGCAGATTCATCCATTGTTGGGGGTTAAAGCCATCGCAAAGGAGCCGATTCCATTGCTGCTAGAAATCCCGCACTCTTTAGTCGTTATGAATCCCGAAATAGCCTTGGTGGGATTCACAAGTATTCTGATCGTTCTCTCTGCTACTTCACTTTTCGGCAAGCTTGCACGATACCTGCCAGGGCCCTTAGCGGCAGTGCTCGCTGGGATCGGCTTTTGTCTGTACTTTGACCTCAATCATGCCCACGCCTACAAATGGTACTCGCTTGACTACACGGTTGACTCCCGGTTCCTGGTAAACCTGCCCGCGTCGTTCATCAGTGGAATTACACTTCCGGACTTTTCTCAAATAACCTCCCTCGTCTCCATAGAATATGTTGTTCTGTTTGCTCTCATCGGATCGCTTGAGTCTCTCCTTACCTGCAAAGCGATTGATGCCCTGGATCCATGGAAGCGACGCGCCAACATGAACAGGGACCTCTTAGCTCTCGGCTGCGGAAACACGCTCTGCGGACTACTAGGTGGACTACCAATGATAGCTGAAGTTGTCCGTTCGAGCGCAAACATCAGCTACGGGGCAAAAACCCGTTGGGCAAACGCGTTCCACGGTCTATTTCTCTTGCTGTACGTTGTGGCACTAGCACCAATCATACGCTTGATACCAAGTGCCGCCCTCGCGGGTGTGTTGTGCGTGGTGGGATATCGCCTAGCATCCCCTAAACATTTCCGAGAGTGCAAAAAAATCGGCCCGGAGCACTTAGCGGTGTTTGTTATCACTATCATAGCCACTCTCGGAACGGATCTACTAATGGGTGTGATGATTGGCATGATTGCCGAATACCTCCTCAGCGTTGCTCTTGGAGCTCCCCTAAAAGCTATTTTCATGACGATCCCCAAAGGTGAGAAGCGTGCAGATGGCAGCTTTTACATCATTCTTCCAAACACCTGCTCGTTCGTTAATGTGATTGGTTTCAAACGCGAAGTCGCTCGAGCCGAGCAAAGCCCGTTAGTGCTCGACTTCTCCCGAACCACTTTCATCGATCACACCTTTATGCACGAGATACGAGAACTTGAGAGAGAAATTGGCGCAAAGCTGGTCGGGATTGAGAAATTAGAGCCCATCACGGTACATCGTTCGTCGCTGCGACGGTCAGGCAAGCGCAAGTTCGATCTTCTCCAGGTATTCGGCTAAACGTACGCACAACGATTCGCGCGAAGAGAGCTCCTTAGCCGAAACTCACGAAAGGGAATGGCGCCATGAACCACTCGCAGACATCCACGGGCGATATATACGCAATCCTAGAGCACGTTGCGCATCTCCTGCCAACACAGGGCCCTATAGATGTGTTTATTCATCACAACACGCTCCATGCATTTGAGGACCTTCCTTTCGAAGAGGCAGTAAAATCGGCTGCGAAGATCTATGACGCGGAGGCCTTTCTCCCTGAACAACGCTATCTCGAAGAGTTCCGAAGCGGTCGAATCACTGAGCGAGATCTAGAGCGGGCGTTACAATCGCATTCTATCAGCGGACAGCCTCTCGGAGATATCGACTTTCATGATGTTGTGAAGCGATTTCTTGTAGTCGCACCTGCGGTTGAGCGATTTCAGGAGGTCAAGTGGCTCCTGCGTGAATCCAGTGACGCGATCTCTCCGCAATTGATTAGCTCCGAATCACTCATTTCGTGGCTCACGACTCATGGATCCTGCATCAATCGACGAGACGCGCTACATCGGCTTAATTTTGAAGCTGCTGAGAGCCTCGAGGCCATCATCGCAGCCCTACCTAGGGACATCACAATTAAAGACCACGAAAAAACTGTGCTATGGGCAGCTGCGTTACTCTATACGGCTGAAGCCTGGAAGGTTCGAGAGCCCTCTCAAGGGACACACAGTCGGATCGTCCTCGATGAAATGATAAATCCCCTCGTAATCCGCTTTTGCGAGGAGTACCTTGATCTTGGTTTCTCCAACCAGCTAATGCCGGACCGACAAGACGGGATGCTTGCCTGTTTTTTGCGGATGGTAGACGTAGCTCACTTCGGGATTCCCCGATGGCTAGAAACACTTAGACGCTCCGTCTCACGCTATAGAGTCGCGCCAGCAGAGGTCGGAAGTCTCATATCACGATTACTCCACGATCTTGGAGTGCGTGATGAGGATCGATACGATTTTTTATGTCGCGAAGCCCTCTCCCTCAAGGGCTGGGCAGGCTATGTAGCCTTGACGGAGCGGCGCCCAGATCTACTTCATGGGCAGGAGTCTGAGATTAAACCTCGCTTCCAAGACTACATAGCAATACGACTCTTACTTCGGCTATGTGCCGAAGAATCGAATACGTATCGCTCACGCAAGGTTGAGTCGCAGTCTGACAGTGTCGAGCTCGACACTCTCGACCAAGTATACTGCGCCGCTTTTCACGTCTTACTGTTATTCACCTCTCTCAACAAAGGGGCTCTACTGCTCAACGACGCAAGTACAGTTTTGCCCATGATAGAGTCTCTCTTGCTGATACCGGAGGTAACAAGGCGCACTCTGTGGCACTTAGCATACGAGAACAACCTCTACGAGCGTGCACTAAACACATTGGCGCGTCCAGCGACGCGGACAAAGGCAACAATAGAACCTGTCGCTCAATTTGTTTTTTGTATCGATGACCGGGAGGAGTCGATTCGCAGACACCTTGAAGCGAGAAACCCTGCTTACGAAACCTTTGGGACTGCGGGATTTTTCGGTGTGGACGCCAACTATACGATGATGAGTGGAGCGTCCGCCCCCTACTGTCCTGTCATAATACAGCCCAAACACGCGATTCGAGAGATTCCTCGTCAAGGCTACGAGCAGGATCTTGTTAAATATCGCAAAAAACAGGCCCTGTGGTTCCGACTCTCAGGGTACGTCAACCGCGGTTCGGGCTCCGTGCTACACAATATGGTTCTTTCACTAGCGGGCTGCTTCTCCTTGATTCCCATGGTTCTCGGGGTTATCTCGCCACGAACTTTACGCTTCATGGGCTCAGTTTTCGGGAGTGAGCCTACCATTCCTCCCGACTTACACGAGCTACAAGTAGCTGCAGACAGCAACGCTCAGTCCGGCCAAACCGGATACACTCTTGAGGAAATGGCAGCTCGAGTGACGAGTGTTCTACGGGGGATAGGTCTTACCAGGAACTTCGCACCACTCGTCTTCTTAATAGGGCATGGATCATCCAGTCGCAACAACCCACTTCGATCAGCGTACGACTGCGGAGCGTGTGGTGGCCGTCCTGGCCGCATAAATGCTCGAGCTTTTTGTGTTATGGCGAACGATGCAAATGTGCGCCAAGTTGTAAAAGAGCGGCATGGCATCCTAATTCCCGATACCACTATTTTTTTGGGAGCCTTTCACAACACGTGCAGCGACCAGATGGAATACTTCGATGAAAATCGCTGCCCCGAATCACACCGATTGTCACTTCTGAACGTACGCACCGATCTAGCAGCAGCTGCGCGTCAAAACGCTTTTGAGCGATGCCGGCGATTTGTACAAGCAGAGATCTCAAATGCTGAACAAGCGGCTGAAGAGGCGCTTGCTCGCTCGTATATGCTGGCGGAGGCTCGTCCTGAATACGGCCACGCTACAAACGCCCTTTGCATTATAGGACCACGGTCCTTCTCGAAAGGGCTCTTCTTCGACAGGAGGTCATTTCTTGTTTCATACGATTCCTCCATCGATACAGACGCCTCGATCTTACTCGGAATTCTACGAGCCGTTGTTCCTGTTTGTGGTGGTATTAATCTCGAGTACCTATTCTCCGCGATGGATAACGAGGTATACGGCGCAGGTACCAAATTGCCACACAACATCGTCTCTCTTGTCGGCATCATGAACGGAACTTCAAGCGATCTTCGCACAGGTCTCCCAACTCAGATGGTAGAGATTCACGAGCCAGTACGTCTCCTCGTGGTGGTAGTTGCATCGCGCGAGCAACTAGAACAAGTAATCGCATCAGACCAGGCAATTAATCGCAGCTTCTCGGGCGGATGGATAAAAGTTGCGCTACGAGATCCCGAGACCAACGAGCTGTGGATGCGGGCGCAATCTGGTGACTACACACGGTTCGATGCATCTCGAAGCGAGGTGCCATCAATCAAAGATTACGAATCGTGGTTTAAGGGACGTGCGGGCCACCTGCCGTTTGCAGATATAGTGGAGGGATAATGGCAGCTTTGAATGTGCTCATGCCTATGATTGGTAGGCTTATTATCGGAGCACCCGCGATTGCTCTTGCTCTTATCATCGCGGATCGAGTAGTACGCCACGAGGCGCGTGAGATGATAATCAGGCGTTATCTGATGCTCTCTCAGAGCATATCGATATCTGCTGGTGTGCTTTGCTCTGCATGGGTCCTCATCTCTCAAAAGCCTCTTGAGATCGGCTCACTCAGACTTATCAGCCTCTCTACTAAAGACCTCTCATTCGCTCTACGCATCGACTCTCTATCGGTCGCATTTGTACTCATCACCTGTCTTCTCGGCGGAATCGTAGGACTTTTTGCATCTCGATACCTGCACCGAGATCAAGGTTATTTTCGATTTTTTGTTCTCTATCACATTTTCCTTGTTGGAGTTCACGCCATATTCTTAGGTGCGGGGCTACCGACCATCTACATCGGCTGGGAGCTCATCGGAATTACCTCGGCGCTTCTCATATCATTTTTCTCTTTTCGAAAGCAGACAGTCGCTAATTCTCTCCGAGCGTTTTGGGCATATCGCGTCACAGACACGGGAATATTAGTAGCAACGCTTCTCGCGATGCATAGTGGCATAGAGAGCTTTACGAGCTCGGCGCTTAAGGTCAACACCTCTCACACAGCGATAGTTGTGGCCTGTCTTATTTCAGCAATTGGAAAATCTGCCCAGTTTCCGTTCGGAAGGTGGCTGCCTAAGGCGATGGAGGGCCCCACGCCCTCGAGCGCAATCTTCTATGGGGGACTTTCTGTTCATGCCGGAATGTATCTTATGCTTCGAGTCTCATCCGTGTATGGACTCCCGCATTCTATCTCCTTGTGCATGGCGCTTATTGGTTTGTTTTCGGTCTGGTATGCAACAATCGTGGGCCGCATACAGAGTGACGCAAAGAGTATGCTCGCCTACGCGTCTATGGCACAGGTCGGATTAATGTTCGTAGAGGTCGCTCTCGGTCTCCACTCGCTCGCAATTTTTCACTTTGTCAGCCATGCAATGTTACGAACATATCAACTCTTAAACGCCGCATCTGTCATGCACGATAGGTACGCCTTTGAGCATGTTCTTGGGCGGGAGCGTGTCTCGTTTCACCCAGTCGAGGGTACGCGAGCTTTTTCCCAGTATGCGTATGCTTTCTGGGAGAGTATCGACGGGGCATTTGGAAGGTTAAGTCTCCTTTCATGGGCTGAGTCCATGGCACGATCGGTGCGCGTATTCGAGGAGTGGTTCGGCGAGATAATTCTTTCTCTTGTACGACACGGAATGTTTTACACGAGACATCCGCGCAAATGGGCCTCAATAGTTCTAAGCCGTCTGGGCAACAGGGAGGAATCGATATGATACCGTATGCCTTAGAGATGGCAGTCGTACTATTTGCTCTAACGACAACGGCCCTATGCCTGACAGAAGGCGCGAGTCAGCGTGTCCGGTTCGCCATGGGTCTTTTGTCGCCCCTATCTCTTCTCATCGTATTCGCTTCCCTCGCCGCTTCAGAGGCTCATCATGGGGAAAAGATTCTCATTCCAGGTGTCTTTGAGCTCAATCAGATATCATGTTACGGCGGCGTGTTATTTAACTTCGTGTACGCCGTGGTGTTTCTGGCTTTTGGTCAGCGGGTGTTCGCCAACAAGAACGCTGGCTATTGGCTTATCGTTCAGCTCCTTATTTCGGTTGCCCTTGTATGCGAGAATATGGAGATATTTTCCCTACTTCTGGTCGCGGGCTTAATTGCTCACCTCAAGGTTAGCCAGAGTGATGTCTATCAACTAAGCCGCAAGCATGACGGTTATATAGTTGTGGTGTTCTGCTCGATCGCAGCCGTATTAGTAAGTCTGGGCTTCTTCCTCGCGCTCAGGCTCAACTTTGGTCTTACGACTTTTTCTGAGCTTACCCTCGCTGCCAAGCAGTTGCCCCGCTACATGAAAATCTCGAGTAGCGTGCTCATGATGTTGATGCTGGGCGCTTTCCCGCTGCACTTTTGGGTAAAACCACTCTTCGC
The DNA here is from genome assembly GCA_900299055.1 of Pseudomonadota bacterium. Classification (GTDB taxonomy): domain Bacteria; phylum Bdellovibrionota_C; class UBA2361; order UBA2361; family OMII01; genus OMII01. Next base: position 26,945 of record OMII01000214.1, read on the forward strand.
CGCGCCTGGGCGATATGGTCTTGCGGTAATTACGCGACTCAATCTCGGCTTTGTTGTCTGGTGTAAGCTTTATCACCTCATTTTCTCAGGCGATCAACTTCTCGATACGGCTCTTACAATCGGCTGCGGTGCTAATTTGGTCTACGCAGCATTTCTACTATTCGGTGAACGTCGCCTCAGTCAAATTGTATCAGCTCTCTACCTATTCCATGTTCCACTGCTCATCCTGGCTGTAAAAGTAACGGGTCGCGGTAGTATCGACGATTTTGCCCTTGATTTCGCAAACATTACGGTGGCGATCAGCGGCCTCCTGATCATTCTTGG
>OMII01000215.1 GCA_900299055.1 Pseudomonadota bacterium
ATTCACTCTTCGCGCTCATCGACGAGCTATCACCCTACGACAAGGCCCAGGCGCTCCTGTACTTCATGGGCTACCGCAACTTTGAGTCTCCCACCGCGACTTGGCTGCTCGATGGATATACAGCCGAAACCTCAATCGCTGATATCCGCCAGGAGCTTACCCTTAAGGCACCCAAGGGTAAATTTTTTACCGAGGACTGGCGTGGCACCAAGACTGCATACCAATTCGAACTTCCCGACTGCCTTGTTCGCGCTCAAAAGGCTCTCGGCATCTCAATATCAACGGCTGAAAATCTTCAGTCATCACTGCTCAACGAGCGGACCATAACAGATTTTCTGACAACAGCTCTCTATGGTGAAACCGGCATTGTATCTGACGCCAAGGTGAGAAAGGAGTTCTTTAAGCTCGCTGGCGCCTCCCTGATTCGAACCAGCGAGCATCTTCGAAAGGTGCCTCTCGAGCAACGAAAAGCGATCGCGGCATTTGTTGCTTATGCATTTGAGAAGTGTCCGCGGGACAAATTACCGGTGGTAATTATGAGAGTATGGGAGGCGACAAAGGGAGAAGCGGAGCAGCTTCCTGAGATTCTCGCCGGAATCCTTTCAGGGCTCGGTCCCGCTTTTGTGAAGTTTGGACAGAAACTGGCCACACTACATATTCCGCAGGAGTACAGACGCGCCTTTCGGCAATTGTCGAGTAATAATAAGGAGATCGATTCGACTTTATTTCAAAACAACACTGAAGCTATTTTCGGACGACCAATATTTGATGCGGTCATTAGCGGTCGCAAGCTAGGGGAGGGGTCGATGGCCGCTACCTTCTTGGCTGTCCCTGTTGGAGAACAAGAACCCAAGGCAATTAAGATAATCCACCCCTACATTCAGTCAGAGATCGATCAAGACTGTGGCTACATCAGCGAACTCATTTCCTACCTGAACAAACACAAACCCTTTGGATCCCTGACCCTGCCCCGCAATACAGCAGCCGTTATTGGTCAGCAGTTACGAGATCAGATAAATACCACCCGCGAAGCGGACGGCAACCGCGCGCTCGCCTCCGATCTAATCGCTCGCACGCCAGTAGCACGGTTTAAAGTAGCGAAGCTCGATGAGAGGTTTTCCGCAAAAGGGGTTCTCGCAGCAGAGTTCCTCCCTGGTTATGAACTCGACTCGCCAGCTATCGACGCGCAGGGCCACTCAGCACTCGCACTCAGAAACGAAGTTGGGCTAGAGGCTCTGAGGCTCCTTTTGATGGGATCGGTATATCAATCAGACGTGAATCTTGGAAACTTTGGTGTCGTATACAACCCCTCGAACGGAAACATTGAATCTCGCAACGGTCTACCAACAGTCGTGTGGTATGACACCGGAGCGGTAGAGCCGATTGCAGAGGCCGATCAGAGGCTCCTTCTGTCGATCATTAAATGTGCTGCATCAAACCGCGGCGCGCTTCCTACGGAGCTCAGCAAATTAGTTAAAGACAGCGAGGAAAAAAACTCCGCTCTTGAGCGCATCTGCACAGAGCTAGCCAGCGAATGGCGAGACGCTACCGCTTTTACTCCGGCGATTATCAAGGAACGGTTTGAGAGTTTTTTTGATAAGGTCTGTGACGCTGGGCTTGAAATCGAGGATCGGTGGTTAGTGATCGCCAACACCATATCAATGGCTGCACCTCTTCTGGAAGGGGTGTCGCCGGGCAGGTTGCAGCAACTTCTTGTCGAATCCCTCAAGCATCACAAGATGCTCTCCCTCGCTGAACGGGCCTGGCTCAAGGGACAAGCCTGGCTGAGTTAAGTACCGCCTACAGAGATCTGCTGTAAACAAGGCTGCTCTACAACCGCTCTCCACTCAGCGAATGGTTCCTTCAAAGAGGGTGGGTGGTCTCCGGAAAAACCGAATGAAATATGCACGGAGCCACCCATTCCCCCTTGCTCGCTATCCTAGGCCGCAGCGCGGTCATCAGACGATGCGAGCAATTCGAAGCAGGTCCGGTCGTCTTCATCCTTACGGAAGAAGACACAACCGTCCCACATGATCCTCAAACCCCGATGCGGCTTTAGAGCCAGAACATTGGGGCCGGGATCAAGGACGATTCCGGACTGCTCGAGTCGGAACGTTGCACCACGGACCTCAACCTCATCCCCTACGGAGACGAGGCCAAGGTCCTCCAAAAAGAACTCATCGCATTGGTCAATGCGGAATTCTTTAAAGAGAATGGTGCACGAGCGACCTCCCTGTCGCACTTCCAGCATGATATACTCCTTTGTGCTGGTGAACGGATGGCAGATAGTCTCTCAGCGCTAATCACGTGATTAGCAGTTCCCTGAAGAAGACCCCCACCATAAAGAGTTATGGACGCTTTGGTACAGTAGGCGACTTAGCCGCCTTGTCTAAACTACTGCAATACCTTCGGTATGTTACCTCGTTCCGAACAAGACAGCCGCCTCTTGTATCATGGCTTGAATTGGGCCTGCTACAGCTGCGCGCCCCTAGTCGATTAGCTAGTATGCTCCTGATAGACTATCTGTGAGACGGCAGCAGAACGTGCAGAGCCCGTGCGCAATGATCCACTGTCTACTATGAATAACGAGCAGCAACTCTACAACGCACGAGTCATTGGGGAGTTCCAACGTGAGATCGCGACTCTCATTCAGAGCCTGCCCGAATCAGCACATATACATCTCCCACCCGGTGAAAACGATCTCGGAAAGCGCGTGTCATTTCAGCGCTACCCAGAGATCGGAATACTATCTTGGGAGGTCGACTCTCCTCGCGCCGCGGGGCCTCTATCCGGAAGCGGTGAGGTTTTTGGCGACCAGCTCTTTGCGCTCGGTACCTCGCCCGCTGATTCAATATCGTATCGCGCGACGATCAGAGCACGAGATGGGGTCATTATCAGCTGGGAGGGTCCTCCTAGCACTTCAGATCAAACTTCCATCGCAGGCTGGGCTCTCTCACTACTCTCAAGTTTTTTCCCAACCATCTGCTCACGCTCGTACCCGCAATCATTTTCAACTCCCTCGCCAAATGACTACTCCCGCGCCACTTCAGTTCTTAAAGACCTAGCTGTTCCCGAGATACCAGGGGAGTAGGAGAGATACTTTTCTGTCTCTTTGTGGAATCTTTAGTTCGTTGAAGCAGGGCGCATCGCGACTATTGAGTAGCGATTCTGGGGCAATTACCATAGAGGGAGGCGACTACATCATACATTACGACCACGAGCGTACTTCATGATTCCAGCGCAAACCTCTCGCATCACTGACAGCCTCACACGAGTCAAGCGCTGCGGGAATTACAGCTTCTTTGTAGATGCCGCGAGCTCGACATCTGGTGACCGAATTGGCTCGGAGGGCGTACGAGACGTCTACTCAGATTTACGACAACGACTCGCGATCAGCTTCGGAGATAGAGCTTGTGGAAATGGCATCGTTATAGCATCGATTCCTCACAGGGATGATAAGAACGGTGAATTAGTGATCACGTTTACCTCTACTTTGCTAACTGATCTCTCACAGCGCCTTGTCGGATTGTCGTGTAACCTGCGCTACGACGAGCTTGATAGAGCGAGCACACACCTGCGATCCAACATGGCAAGCCTACGAGCAGCCTTGCAGATATTTGACCCTCGCTTCAAAAGTGAGTTGGTGTTACCTGCACATCCCGCTCCGATCGCGGGCAGTGGTGAGATTTATGTAAAGAATGGGGAGCCACACTTTAATCTCTACCCCGAGCGTTCCTATCGGCTATAAAATAAGGCGCACATACAGTAGTCACGGCGCTCGCCGCTACGGATACACCACTGCTATTACTTGCCACTCACGAGAGAATCCGGGTGTGAGTCGGCCCACTTCGGACCATCCAGGCGGAAGAGCGGGCAGCGCACTCTCCTTGACGAAATACACCCGCCGCGATTCCGGCCGAAGCTCAGCCATAGTCGCAACCACAAGCAGGTCTGGCTTCAGTGTCTCGCGATAGATGCCCTCCACGTTAAACCGACCCTGACGTGGGTTTGAGCGAGCACTAACAGCGCTCTCAACAACTCCAAATTTGTTATACTCGGCTCGGAGGCGCTCGGTCAGCAGATCGATAGAGAGTCGCCTTGTATCGGTAGAAACCTCTCTCATGTTTCTCACAATCGAGCGCGAATAGGCATTCACTGACAAAGTAAGCGCTCCTACGCAGACGATAGATCCCATCCAGCGAAGAGGAGACCAAGACCTCACGAGGGTGACAAACGCAGATGACCCAAACACTGCGAGCATACAAACGAAAGGAAAAAACGGAGCAATGTACCACGGCGCGCGAGAGGCAGAGAGGCTATAAGCACCCACTGGTAGGACACTCCAGACGAGCAGGTAGCGCATACGTCGATCCTTGCCCGCTATCAGCGCGGCTCCTGCCAGCCCCATCCACAAAAGCCAGCGCGGAGCCGCGCCTCCTCGTGAAAATAAATACCAAATATAGAACCAACTACTGCCTGTATTATGCCCCTCAAAACCGGAAAAAGCCCGATCCACTATCTCGACACCCAGAAACATCCGCAATCCTCGCGCGCCTCCGGCTTGCCACACCGCAAGCACATACGCGCCGAATACAACAACCGGTAACAGCAGCCATATTGAATGTCTGGTGAGAAGCCGTCGTGGCGCGAGTATCGCTATCGAACACACCGCGCAGGCGAGCGGCACAAAGCCTGCTACGCTCTTCGTTACTACCGCAAGCGATGAAAAGACTCCGATCCAGAACAGCCACTTCGATTTCGAGCGCTCATCTAGCTCAGAGGCGTTCCATGTAGTGAGGGCAACCCCAAGCGTCAAAACTGTCAGCAGTCCATCGAGCACAGCTTTGCGAAATCCGTGCTGCGCGATGATCCACTCGGGCATTCCTAGCAGAAGAAACCCTACAACTAACGCTCCAGCGAGACTTCGCGATATTCTCCACGAGAGCAGCACTGAGCAAAGCACAGCCCATACACCAAGCGCGCCATCTAGTAGCCGAAAGCTCAAGTTACTCTCTCCTAGTAGTAGTGGCGCGAGCGCTCCGAGCCAAAGCTTGAGCGGTGGTTTTTCAAAGGTCGGCACGTTTCCGTGCATCAGCGGGAAGTACGATCCGTCGTGTAGTACTGCCTGACTTACTCTGACGTAAATGACTTCGTCAGAGGTATGAGAAATTGAATTAGAGCCCAGATTCCAGAACATTAAAAAAAGTGTCAGTGCAGCGAGCGAGATCGTGCCGAGCGCCAGCAATGCGCCGCGACCTGAAGCCTGGATCGTAGGGCCTTCTCTGTGAGCAAACCAAAGACTCTTCATGGACACTTAAGAAATCAGAAAACTAGTGCCGGAAAAATGCTGAAGTGATCCCCGCTAGGCTACACGCCCCCGAAACCGAAATAAATACAGGCACGTTCCGGCCTAGCGCACCGACTCGGTGGTAACCTGGGCGATCAAATGAGTCTCTCCTCTGGTCGTAGGCCATATACGAGACGCCGCCTCTCTCAAAGCTCAGCGGGGGCGCCGGGCCCCCCATCGACACGTCTCTCCCGCCTTAGCCCTTTCAACTCATTGAAATTACATAGAAAACGCTGTGCGCGCACCTATCATTTCCGGCACCAAACCTAATATTTTCATCATCTTATCCGTTATTACATCTACCCGAGGAGTGTGCCTTGGGTACTGCAAACGGAGAAACGCGTTACGAACGCGACAAGAAGTCGTGCGCATGGACTCACCCGTGATTGCCTCA
>OMII01000216.1 GCA_900299055.1 Pseudomonadota bacterium
CGGAGATGTGTATAAGAGACAGCCGTTTACGCTGGTCGGAGCGACGACGAGGTCGGGCCTCCTGACATCTCCTCTTCGAGACAGATTTGGCATCATCCATAGATTGGATTTTTACTCGCAGCAGGACCTCGCACAGATTGTTCGCCGCTCAGCCGGGATTCTCAGCATTGATATCGACGAAGATGCTAGTAACGAAATAGCATCTCGGGCGCGAGGCACGCCGCGAATAGCGAATCGGCTTCTCAAACGGGTGCGGGACTTCGCCGAGGAGTGCGCTGACGGGCTTATTTCACAGAACGTCGCAGCGAAAGCTCTCGGGCTCTTGGATATTGATGCCTCTGGTCTCGACAGGACTGATAGAGCTTTTTTAAGTCTGATCATAGATAAGTTTGATGGTGGGCCGGTGGGTATAGAGACGGTCGCGGCAGCACTCGGAGAGGACCGAGAAACGCTCGAAGATGTTTTTGAGCCCTATTTACTACAGGAGGGCTTCTTGGCCAGGACCAAGCGTGGCAGAGAGGTTACAGAGCGGGCCTATCGACATCTCGGCAAGGAGCCTCCGCGCAAAGATGGCCAGGGAAGCCTATTCTAGCACGAATGCAGGGAGTGAGCGGTGGGTGTTTTCTTGTCGTTAGTGTTGGGGGTTAGCTTGAGCGTGATAGGCGCCCTTCAAGTGGCTTGGTCCACTAAGGAGCAACAAGGCGTTGCGATATCAGCCTTCGATCGACAAGAGGAGGTTAGAGAGTGTTTGGAGAGCGGACGTCTAGCCCGCCTTCGCTTTGAAGTTCGTCTGTGCCACCGAAGGGATAATTGGTTCGACGGCTGTGAGGATTCTCGAGTGGAAGTCCACACGATTCAGTTTGACGAGGTGACTGAAAGTTATCGAGTAGTCTCAGACAGGATAGGAGATAAGCTAGAGGCCACGGCCGTAGGGATTCCTTCTCGCTCGGAGGCGGTTCGAGCCGCTGCGACAATTCCACACTTACCACTGGAGTTTCTCGCGCGCGATAATCCTGAAAGACTAGGCGATCAATCAGCCTATATTCAGGTGAGAACTGGCGTGTCCTGCCGCGGCAGTGGAGCGAGAATGTTCGCCCACCTTTCGCGAATTCTGACCCTTGGTTTGGTTAACACAGTCGAGGATAGGTCGAGTTGGGCTGACTTCGCACTATTCCTTGCTGGTGAGCCTCGCGGACCGAGGCAGACAAGATGAGCGTGAGGCTGTCTCTAGGAAGAAAGTGGCAGATTGCAGCGATCGTCGTAGCGGCCGTAGTTCTAATATTGTCTGTATCAACCTTTGTTCAGTGGAAGTCGGATGAAGAGTCATTCTTCAATAACATCCTCTTTTTCGCCCTCGTAAACGTGAACATCATCGCGCTGCTTGTATTGGTAGTGGTGGTCCTTCGGAACGTTGTTAAGTTGATATTTGAGCGGCGTCGGGGAATACTCGGTGCAAAATTACGTTCGCGATTGGTGAGTTCATTTGTGCTCATAGCGCTTATCCCCATGGGTCTGTCGTTTCTTGTGGCGAGCGGACTGATTAGGCAAGCGATTCAGGGGTGGTTTAGCACTCAAATAGACTCGGTGGTGACAAGCTCTTTGACTCTCGCTCGTCAGTACGTCAGCAATACGAAACTATCCGTAGAGGCAGCGTCGGATAGGGTTAGGGAGGATTTACGTCGGAGTGGCGTGAGAGATCAATCATCGGCGCGGGTTCACGGGGAAAGACTCGAGTCACTGCGGCATCTAAATGATCTCTACGCGATTCGGTTGGTGACTCCTGAATCGGACATAGTCGTTGAGTCGGCGCACGCAACGGCGGAGGTTGAGTCGTTTGCAGAACCGCCTCTCGACCGCGATGCGGTTAAGCGTGCGCTGCGGGAGGGGAAGCAGAGCTTAGTTGAAGAGCGTGGTGCTAGTCAGTTTATTCGAGTGTATGCACCACTTGAATCTGTAGTAGTTGTGAGTTCGTTTAGGATGGATCCAGAAATGACGCACGCACAGGGCGTCGTCAATGAGGCATATGAAGAGTACCATCAGCTGAAGCTCTTCAAGGATCCGCTTCGAACGAATTTTTTCTTAATCCTTGCCCTCTTTAATCTCCTGACGCTTTTCGGAGCTGTCTGGGTCGCCTTTTTCGTTTCTCGACAGATAACCGGACCAATTCAGACTCTTGCGGAGAGCACTCGAAGAGTTGCGCGTGGTAATTACGATTTTGAGATTCGGCCCAGTCGAGATGATGAAGTTGGCTATCTGGTGAACTCGTTCAACCAGATGATCCAGGAGCTTAAGACCTCGCGCGCTGAGGCTGAACGGAGAGGTCTGCTCATCCAGACCATTATTACGAACTTGGCTGTTGGTGTGATCGCTCTTGATAATGAGCGTCGGGTGACAGCTGTTAATAGCGCAGCTCGGACATTACTTGAGTTGGGTTCTCAAGGAGAGACGTCGTCAGGTCTACTTCTCACGGAGATTTTAAGTAGCGGGCAGAGGAAGGCGCTAGGGCAGCTTCTTGATGCGCTCGGTTCGGGGATGCGCGAGGCGGTAGAGGTTGAATCTCGATTGCAATCTGGTGGGCGGGAGCTACTGATCGTGTGCACCGCTGGACCGATTACTGGGCGTGATGGACAGGCGCTTGGCTTCGTTCTCTTGTTTGACGATGTTACTGAATTGTCACGGTCTCAACATCTGGCCGCATGGAGGGATGTAGCGCGACGCATAGCTCATGAAATTAAGAACCCGCTTACTCCTCTTCAACTTTCAGCGCAGCGCCTTGAACGTTTTTTTTCTGATAAGGAGTCTCCTCCCACTGTAATGGAGTCTACACGCTCGATTGTTGAGCACGTGGAGATTATCAAGCGCTTGGCAAATGAGTTCTCGGAGTATGGGCGAATGCCGACCGCGCGCTTTGTTGCGACAAACCTGGAGACGGTGGTTTCTAATGTAGTTAAGGGATTTCAGTCTGACTACCCTGACATACACATCTCGTACAAGGCGGTGACGAAGGTGCCCGAGATGTTGCTTGATCCGGACCAGATACGTGGGGTCCTGATAAACATCATTTCGAACGCTGTCGCAGCTGTTCGTAGTTTGTATACCTCGCCAGGTGGAGAGATTGAAGTCCATCTCGATTTTGACCGGTCATCGGCGCGTGCCAAGATTGAAGTGCTTGATAACGGACCAGGTATCGCTGCCCAGGATAAGAGTCGAGTTTTCGAGCCCTATTTTACCACAAAAAAAGGAGGGACCGGATTGGGACTTGCGATTGTCAGTTCGGTTGTTTCCGATCACCAAGGCGAGGTGCGCGTCTTCGATAATACCCCACAGGGGACACGTATAGTGATTTCGCTGCCGCAGCAGCCGCAAAGCACAACTCTCCGCAAGCTCTCGAGCTCGGTTTAAACGAATGATGTAGTGCCCCCTGGATGAGTTTTCGCGAGAGGCCACCTTGCCCGCGCCCGCTGCCATACGGGTGTATCGTAGTTGAGCGGTCGAGTAACCCGCTGAAAGAATATACGATGCCGGGTCAAGCCGACTCGAATTGGCCACGATCGTTTCTTATGGTTGGTTGTCTTGAGGTGAGTCGTTTATACTGAACAGACGCAGGCGACCTAGTGGAGTTGGCTGTGTCTTCATGAAGTGGGTATACGCCCTTGGAATGTGCATTTCCAAGGGCAACAGCGCGCTTTCTTGGCCCGAGCGCAGGCGATCTGGCAAAAAACTATGATACCTACCCAAACTCTGAG
>OMII01000217.1 GCA_900299055.1 Pseudomonadota bacterium
TCTTGGGCACTAGAGGAATCTCGATTCTACATCCCATCTGCCCACTCGGCGTTCCAGCCAAGGGGCTGCGCCCCTCTCGCCCCTGATCGGGGCTTCGCCCCGCTACTTAGACATTTCTTCAGCTTTCAGAAGTTGGATGGGATTCGGATGCACGCTACGCAGTACATCTACATTTTTAGCTAATCCAAAATTATAGATTTGTAGATGCTCTCTGCCGCGTTAGTTAAGCGGGTTGCTCACTTGATCTCAAAGGGCTTACAGAGGCTACTACTCCTATCACGCGCTGGATCGCACATCTGCGAACTTGCTGAGAGCGTTGGTTCATTCACCGACGAAGCTCATACCATGCACTAGCTTGGCTTTGAGCTCGTGGCGCCTGGCACTACATAGCGGTAAATACTCAGCACCGCCACTGCCCCGACAACCGATACCAGCAATCCAGCTGCCTCGTTGTGCTCATACAGCCCCAGGGTGCGGCCAATGACGGCCCCAACCAGGGCACCAGCGATTCCGAGCGCACTCGTCCATGCGATATTCAAATCATCTCGCCCCGGTACCAGAGCTCGGGCGATGAGTCCAACGGCAAATCCGACCACCACTGTCCAAATAATATGCATAACGTTTTCCCCTTATATGAGCCCATTCGACCCGATTTTACTTGGATGGGCCATGTCGCCTGTCAGGGTAACACGTGAAAAACTCACTATTTAGACCGCTTCTTGTGCTTAGGCGCCACAAGGCTATTTTCAGGGCATATCGACTGGTCAGAGGGCACACTCGGCTATCGTGGAGAGAGATTTGTGATTGTAGGCGACGGCATCAGAACAGAAAGACAACAACCTATATATCCGCCCAGCGTCTCCTCGGTTGTCTCTGAACTTTTTCAGCGGGACACCGCAGCTGCTGAGCAACTCATTTGGAGGGAACTTCAAAATAAAGACGGCGCCGTGTGGCACCGGCAACATGATCGAGAGCTCGCAGGGCTCGCCCGAAGCCTCCAGGAGATACTCCCTCGGCTTAAACATGGAAAAGATAACTATGCCGCCATCTCAAAAGTCGAAGACGCGGAAAAAGCTCTAGAGCGTGCGGTAGACGGATCTCAACTCGTGACTCACGATTTACTGTCAGCGCAGCACGTGCATCTTCTCAAAAACCAGTTTCGAGAGATGTATCGACTGATCCACGCGATGACGGGAAAGCCTGAAGCGATCATTGACCTCCGAATTGAGACCTCTGGTGCCTATATTGAAAACTTTCACCAAGACTTTGGAACAGCACTCTTAATGTCTCTCGTAGGTCCAGGGCCACACTTTATACACCCAAACAATCAACCTCAGTCACACGACGGTGCGTTTTTTCGAGAAGATCTGCCTCATCCAGAACAGGTCTTTGAGGTCCCTCCGTGTTCGATGTTAGCGATGCGCGGTCGATTTAGCCCTGATGATACTTGTGAGAACCCATCTCAGGGACTCTGGCATTCATCACCCTGCAAGCAGTGGAACGGTGCAATTCAATGGGACACTCGCGTGCTTCTCATTGTGACCTCACCAGAATCAGCGATACTTCCACCGCGTCCATCGCTAGACACCTAATCACCAGCAATTTACTTACACCACCGCTCCGAAGACCGCGTTATTCCCTGAGTGAAGCGCACTCGGTTACCCTGCAGTCGCACCAACTCTCCTCGCAATTCTTTTTCTACGAGCTCCGTATACGACAAACCGAACTGACACATCGCATCTGTCAGCGAGATATCCTCGCTCGTCTCCAACGACATCGACGTAGGTCGCCCAACTCCGTACTCCGCCAGAACATCCGCCGCAGAGGAGATTACAAGTGCTCCCTGCTCTAGCATGAGCCCTCCCCCGGCGAATCGATCATCGCTGGAATCCGGCGACACGATAAACACATCTCTCCCGAAGTCCGCGGCAAACTGTGCAGTCACGAGAGAGCCACTACGAGCACCTGCCTGTACAATAATAACCCCTCGAGAGAGTCCGGCGATAATTCGATTTCTGGCGAGAAAGTGGTGCTTCAACGGCTCCGTGCTAGGTGGGTACTCTGATACTAGCACCCCTCCTGCGGCGAGAATTTGTCGAGCCAGGGCTTGATGGGAGGATGGATAGATCATGTCGAGGCCATGTGCGAGCACTGCGACCGTTGGGCAGTCGATCGCTGCCTGAAGAGCTCCACGGTGTGCAGCACCATCGATCCCAAGAGCAAGTCCACTTACCACAGTAAACCCAGCGAACGCGAGCTCTGCGGCCAAACCCGATGCATACTGACACACCCCTACGCTAGCGGCTCTCGTTCCAACAACTCCCAAGACTGTATCAGGTATGATGGCTTCTGGCCTTTCGCTTCGAATGAAAAGCACAAGCGGAGCGCCATCCGTTTGCTTCAAAGCGTTTGGGTACCGCGGATTAACTATTGTGATAACTTCAATGCCACCTTCACAGCACGCATCGTATATTCGCCGCCCAATCTCTCGCTGCCGGCCGCTGAGCAGTAACTCAAGACCGGCGAAACTCCCCTCTTCGCGGACGCGCTCTAGCGCCTTTAACTTGTCCGTATTGGTAAAGCTAAGAAGCGAGAGCGCTACTAGCGTGCTCGCCTCCGAGTCATTCTTAGAATCAGTGTCCACGTCCGCTCCGCTGTACTAATCATCTCGAGGCGTTCTTTGTGAGAACCGAGCCTCGCGTTCGATTAATCGAAACTTCGCGAACAATGTTGCGTGGGTCACCTGATTTTACGAAGCGGAACTACCGCAGCGAGTGGCTCGCATGAGACGGGGCATCATCTGACTTCGCCTCCTCAAGCGCCGACAGCTGCTCTTGAATAGATTTGCTGAACTCAATTGGCGAGGGAATGAACCGCAGAACCTCCTCTGTACCGCCAGTGCCGGTGACTTCAACGTCACCGTAATTGAACAACCTTCCCAGGATGCTTTGGTCAATCCTAATCGCCTCTACTTTCGCTAGAACGATATCCAAGGTCTTGAGTCTAACAAATCCGGTCTTACCAAGAACTCGCTTCGACGTAACAGCAAACTCGGAGGTGAGAAATAAAATCAGGCGATCGAGAAATCGGTATGCAGCTCCAAGCACCAAA
>OMII01000218.1 GCA_900299055.1 Pseudomonadota bacterium
AGAGACAGATAACACACGACTCGCGTGGAAGAGTTTCCTGGCTACGCGAAAGATAAGTAATGGCCGATCGCCAGTCTCCCCGACGGAGAAAACACCTGCCCAAAGTGAACTCCGCTAAGGCTCGCTGATGGATATTTGTGCCGCACAGATTCAAGGCCGCACAAGAGGCGGCATAAGCTTCTGCTATCAAGTCACTATCGAGGGCGTTTTCGGCAAAAGTGAGGTGCCCTTCTGTCCAATAGGGGAAACGTCGCAAGAGTGAACGTAACAGGTCGGCCCTCTCAATAGGCGATTTCCGGCTGCTACACTTCCACCCTACGGAGAGGAAGCTGCTGATAAACCTGTGAACTAGCCTCATGGTAGGGCTCCGTTCGAGATACTAAGAGTCGATTGTATGAGGAGCGATTAATGCGCGCTGGAGTCGTGTCCTTCCTGCTCGATAGTGAGAGGGAGGGTCTGTCTGGAGTCTGTAACCCCACTTGGTAGTGACGACTGAGCCACTCGGAGGGTGTTCATCTCCTCAGCGTGCTTCTTGTCTCGGTCAATAGCGCCACCCATGATTACGTTATCTACGTAGAAAAGAAAGCAGCTCAGCACTAACGCCGCAGTGCCTGCGCAGAGTAACCACTTGTAACTTCCACGTATCTCTTGGTCTCGTAGATCCATAATCCTTAAACCCCTTTACGGTGACTTGGGGAGTGTATACCTGCGAGGCGACTCCCTGCAAGGTGCCGTCGCATCCTTCGATTATAGCGGCGTGTGCTTCGAAAGAAAGTATAATAGGCTCGTAGTTTCAGGTGGTTGGATGTGTTTCGTTGAGGCTATTGAGATGCAAGGCATCTCAACGTAGAACTGATCCACCCAGGTCTGTTGAGGGATTGGAGAAGGAGAAGCGTTATGATGTTGTCGAATGAGGATATTAAAAGGGTTGTAGCGAGTGGTGAGCTCAAGGTAACGCCGTTCTCAGATAAGGTGCTTCGTTCATCTGGTATTACGATGCATCTTGGCGAGCAGCTTCTTAAGCCTCGAGGTGGATATGTGGTTGACGTCACCAAGTCCGATCCTCCGCCGTATGATCTGATTACGATTACCAGGGACAAGCCATATCTTCTTCAGTCAGGAGAGTTTCTCCTAGGACACACCTTTGAGAGTGTGACGGTTGGCCCTTCGCTTGGATTTATGATCGAAGGGCGCAGTACGCTTGCGCGAGTTGGTTTGACCATCGTTCAGACAGCCATGATGGTTTATCCAGGTCACAGTGATAGGCCTGTGACCCTTGAGCTCGCAAATCACGGCCCGAATCCGATCTTGTTATATCCTAAAATGAAGATAGCTCGGGTAGTTCTTTTCGAGCTTCGGACGCCGAGTTCTACGCGCTACGACGATACGGGCAAGTATCGCGACCAGCAATCGGTTGGATTGCCGATATTCAAGAATGAAATCATGGATGATTAGGTCGTAGGGCGGCAACGTGACATCAGGTGGTACAATCAGCGGCGTTCAGATAGCGACAGTGGTATCAACCGCGCTGGACGTTGCGAGCAGTCGCCGCGAGCGCGCGTTTGTTGTTGGCGGAATGGTCCGCGATCTCGTGATGTTGAGACCGCTAGGAGATTTTGACCTCGACCTTGTGATTGAAGGCGATGGAATCATGTTCGCTCGCGATCTTGGAGAGCGCTTGGGGTTCTCGGTGCGAGAGCACGGACCATTTCTTACCGCAAAGCTGCTAGCTGCTGGCAGTGGAGATCTCAATCAGCAGGGTACTTTGCTAAGCGAAGTAGATGTCGCGACTGCTCGACGAGAAACGTATGAACAACCAGGAGCGTTGCCAACCGTGAGTGCGGCTTCCATAGAAGAGGATCTTTGGAGGCGAGATTTTTCGGCGAATGCGATCGCGATTCCGTTGGAGTCGTACGGAGCACTTCTAGCTGGCACAACCTCCATCGGTGAGTTGACGGGAATAGTGACGGATCCATGTGGTGGGCGAGCCGATATTCAGGGCTCGACATTGCGGATTCTTCATCCAAAGAGTTTTATCGATGATCCGACGCGACTTTTCAGAGCGGTGCGATATCTTTCGCGACTGTCGTTCCATTTCGATATGACCACGTTGGCGGGTTTTGTTGAGGCTGTAAAGGGTGGAGCTTTAGCGACGTTGTCTCCTCGGCGCGTGTGGAATGAGGTGCTTGTTGCGCTCGATGAAGAAACTCCATCGGAAGTGATACAAGAGTTTGTTCAACGAGGACTTTTCGGACACTTGCCGATAGTTTCGTCCAGTGATCCACTGTGGCTCTTGGAGGCACTCGAGCGGTTGGAGGCTATCCGAGGACATATCGGCAACGAAATGTTCCAACAAGCGGGCCGGGTTTTGCTAGTAGCCAATATGCTGCGAGATGGCCGGGAAGATGTAGTCAGAGCCGTACATGAAGGCAATAAAATCATCCAACGAGCTAGTGCGGTGTTACTTGCTGGTCAGACAGCGGAGTCTTTGCGGTTGATTCCTGACGTCGCGGCCGCGTACTGTGCGCATGGCGGAGTGGATTTGCAGCGACTGCTCGAAGCCTGCCTGCGTGAGGTTCGTCGATGAGCATTTTGTCATCTGCTATCCGAGCCGCTGCGCGCAAGCTATTCCCAGAAATAACACTATCACCCCTCGCAGATTTCTTTCCGATGGAGCGATTGGATAGGGGCGAATTTAGTTCGTCGGCGGCGCTTGAGCTGGCCCGCCTGACGAAGCAAGGATCGGAACATATCGCTGCGCAACTAATTGCAGAGGTTAGCGCTACGGT
Organism: Pseudomonadota bacterium; assembly: GCA_900299055.1. Taxonomy (GTDB): domain Bacteria; phylum Bdellovibrionota_C; class UBA2361; order UBA2361; family OMII01; genus OMII01. Next base: position 2,790 of record OMII01000218.1, read on the forward strand.
GTCTGCCTCGCTCCGTTGCGACTCCGGATATGTGGTGTCAGTCAGCACACCGCGCGATCTTGTGCTTTCGGAAATTGTTCCTGATGTCGTTTCTGCTCTCGGTGCTATCGGTGTAGATCGTCGAAGTGGAGATGTCCGGGTCGTGCGATGCATTTTGCCTGACTCTACCGAGCCAGTGTATGCGCGCGTCAGGCTACTCGCCCGCGTCATGCAGCAAGTTCTTTTAGTGGTCGCTTATGAGGGGGGCTGTGACGTCTTTGTTGATCCTCTTCCCCCGCGGCAGCTACGGTCTCAGCATGAAGTTATCGACTTTTTTCGGCTGAGTGTTTTCTATGCCCTTGAGCATGAGTCAGAGCGCCGCCTAGAGATGTCGGGGTCGCACGATACCCCGTCCAATTGTCGAGTATGTGTGTGGACAACGCATCACTACCATGAGCGATTACCGCGCGTTCGGCGAGTCGAATTGTCTGAGGCTCGCAAAAGAGGAGTGATAGACGTGCGGATGCCCAATGACGCGTGGTTGTTGAGTCGAGACCGGGCTCTCTCGGGATTGCTGGAGCGAGGTTCCCTGGAGCGTGTCGTCGCTATGTTGCAATCGGACGAAGCCTGGTTGCGATTTCTGTTCCATGGTGCGTCCACGGTTCTTTCGGGAGACTTTGATCCGGCTGTAGCGCTCTTTGATGAGTTTGCCTCACCGCTTTATAGCGCGAGGCTGTTGGTAGAGCGATATCAGCGCTTTGAGCCGTACGCTGGGCTCCCGGTGGCGGCCGATCGAGTGGCTCGCACGCTTCAAACGATGGGATTGGAACGACGACTGGCGCTGCGAGGTCTGGCGATGCCGGTAGTAACCGCAAGGGCCCTGGCTCTTGGAGAGGTTGCTGAATGGGCCGGAGCGTTCGAGGAGTTTAGTAGCCGCGCCCATATCTTCATCAATACGCCCCAGATTCGGGGTGCCCTGGAGCGGGGGGAGGTTTCTGGGGAGGTTGGTGAGATTGTTGCTAGTCTAGGGTTCGGTCTATCTAGTATACTACGGTTTGTTGCGGAGGGCCCATGCGAGGATCGATAGCTGAAGACCGAGGAAGCAAAACCAACACGAGAGCAGAGACGACCATACGCTCTGGTATGGGCTACAAATTAAAGCCATCCGAGGAAAACGGGAGGTCGGCTATGGGGACGCGACGTGGTGAGACCCAGAGTTGGGAGCTTCGTCTTGGCAGGCTTCAGGTGGTGGTGTGGCTCGGGCTTGCCCTCGGGTCCATCTGTGGCGCCTATTGTATCGGCTTCTTCTCCGGGCGGTATGTGGGCTTTGAGACGGGCCGTGAGGTTACAGGGGTTGAGGTGGCAAAGCTGCCGACGGGGGATGTCTTCCCTG
>OMII01000219.1 GCA_900299055.1 Pseudomonadota bacterium
ATACCTACTATGCGTGTAGGGCCTCTATCCTGCGGTAAGGTTTTTGCGGATCTCGAGGGAATCGCGACGCGTGAAGGTGCGTGCGCAAAAACACGCCCCCTAACGATCCGTCTTTAGTTGAGTGTCCCGTACTTACGCCGCCGCGCTCAAAGCCGTCGGTGAATCTATATTCACACGGGTGAGCGAGGTATTAATTCGCTTTACGAGCCCCGTAAGAACATTGCCCGCGCCGTACTCCCACACAGCCTCGGGAGAACGAGCACTGACTGCGTTTGTTACGCATTCTACCCAGCGAACTCGACCACATACCTGCAAAGCAAGGTTCTCACGGATGACCTCTGGATCATCTGACGCTTGTGCGGTGAAGTTCTGATACACAGGGAATAGAGGCTTCTTGATGTCGATATTCGCCAGGTCCTTTCGAAGCTTCTCTTCTGCCGGTTTCATGAGGTCACAATGGAACGGTGCACTCACTGTAAGCTCGATAACCTTAGCCGCGCCGAGACGCTCGACGAACTGCTGCACGCCGGCGACGGATCCAGCGACGACGATCTGACCCGGAGCGTTGATATTGGCGATCTGAGCGACCTCACCACCTGGGGCAGGCAGCGCAGCTTCTATCTCACTGACTTCTTTCCCCAACACGGCCACCATCTTTCCCGTGCCGACTGGAACGGCCTCTTGCATATACTTGCCACGCTTATTCACCAATCGAACAGCGTCCTCGAAAGAGATGGCTTCAGCTGCGACAAGCGCTGAGTACTCTCCAAGCGAGTGACCAGCGGCCGCTACGATAGTGTGTGGCGAGGTCGGCGCACCTTGTTTCCAGAGGCGGTAGCAGACAGTGCTTACCGTGAGAATCGCCGGCTGAGCTATCTCAGTCAGCGTGAGCTTATCCGATGGGCCTTCAAAGCAGATCTGTGAGAGCTCAAAACCGAGCGCTTTGTCTGCGAGTGCAAAAATTTCTTGAGCTGTCGGGTAGGCATCAGCGAGCTCCTTGCCCATGCCTACTTTTTGAGATCCTTGCCCTGGAAAAAGAGTAAAAATATTAGTCATATAGACCCTCGCTTGAACGTGGTATGCGCCGTGATAATTGAGGGCCGGTACAGATAAGTCAAGAGTTCTCGGCGGAGAGAATTGAGGGCACGAGCCAACTTGTCTCTTTGCCGACGCGCACGTAACCTGTTTGCGAGAAGTTAGCTATGATTACACGATTTACATCAATTAGATTCGCAGTGCTCGCCGTTGTCTTTGCGTACGTGGCGGGTGTGTCTGGGGTAGGTTTGGCGGAGTCATCCTCAAGCCTACTCAACGAGATGGCTGGTAAGGTGAAGACCTATACGCTGTCAAATGGCATTAAGGTCATTTTTTATCGGCGAGGAGATGCGCCAATCTTTGCGGGCGCGGTCGTCGTGCGGGTTGGTGGTAGCGATGAGACAACCGGACAAACTGGAATCTCGCACCTCTTCGAACACATGGCATTTAAGGGTACCCGCACTGTCGGTACAAAAGATTACGCAGCGGAGAAGCGACTCCTTGAGCGCGTAGAGTCACTGGCCGAGTCCTCACAATCGGCGCAGCAATTTACCCCAGAGCAGCAAAAGGAGTGGGACGAGATTCATGAGAAGTTAAGGAATCTGTGGATCTCGGATGATTTTACCGCTCGTTATGAGAAGCAGGGAGCGGTGGGGCAAAACGCAACAACCGACAAGGAATTCACAAAATATTTTGTGAATATGCCGCGTTCAGCATTTGAGTTTTGGTGCAAGATGGAGGCGGATCGCTTGATAAGCCCTGTCATGCGGCAATTCTATCAGGAGCGAGATGTCGTGCTTGAGGAGCGTCGTATGCGATACGAGGACGATCCTGCAGGCAAGCTCTATGAGTTGCTACTTGGAGTTGCCTATCAGCGTCATCCATATCGAGCTCCAGTTATCGGGTACGAGCGTGATCTGCGGCGAATTACGGCCAAGCAGCTCGAGTCGTTTCGTGCGCGATTCTACATTCCTCAAAACATCGTGATCAGTCTTGTGGGTCGTGTGGATCCAGAGGCAGACATCAAGGTCGTAGAGGATTATTTCGGAGATATCCCCACAGGCTCTGATACGAAGCGCGATATTCCAGAGGAAGGCAATCAGGAGGGGCAACGAAGAGTAGAGCTCTCTACGCAGGCATCCCCAGAGGTTGTGATCGCATATAGAAAACCAAACTATCCAGACCCGGACGATCCGCCACTATCAGTCATGGCCGAGATCTTGGCGGGAGGTAGGACTTCACCGCTCTATGTCGAACTTGTGAAACGGAGACAGCTCGTCGCAGGTGTTTCGCAAGAGGAGGGCCCCGGTATCGCGTACCCCAATTTACTTATGTTTGGTATGACGGTGAAGTCTCCGCACTCTACGAATTCGGTCATAGACGCGTTTGATTCGGTGTTGCACCGCTTTATCAAGCAAGGCGCTACAGAGGAGCAGCTCGATATAGCAAAGCGTGCGATAGGGATGGAGTATCTGGGACATTTAAGTTCAAATCAGTCATTAGCGCTTGATTTCGCTACGTCTCAGTTAGCATACGGAACCTGGAAAGCGTCTATCGAGTGGTACGATCTGATGATGAAGGTGACGCTTGATGACGTTAAGCGAGTATCTGATAAGTATCTAGTCGCCGGGCAGCGCACCATCGCGACGATTGAACGAGCACGGTAGGAAATAGGTATGAAATTGCTACGACCGATGTGTAAGGTTGGAGTCGCGATATTCGCGGTGATAACAGTCGGGTGTTCCTCGACGCGGAGTTATGTCGCGCCGGCACAGACAACAAGGGCTGATGAAGTCGCCGATTTTAGGCCTATTCAACCTGAGCGGTGGACGTTGCCGAATGGTCTTGAGGTGATTTTTCTTAAGGATACTGAGCTTCCCTTAGTGAAGGGGCGCTTGTTCCTTCGAGCTGGTGCGCTGTGGGCAGACGGCTACCCTATTGGAACTACATCGGCGATGGGAGACGGGATGCGAATGGGGGGAGCGGGTGAGCTCTCTGCTGATTCGCTCGACAAAGAGCTCGACAAGCTAGCGGCCGAAATCGCAAGCTCATTCTCGGCGGAATTCGGTGGAGTCACATTTTCCTGTCTTAGTATGGACGTCGATCGAGTGTTTGGCCTGTTCGCTGATGTGGCGCTCCGACCTCGATTTGACACCGAGCGCCTCGCACTATGGAAAGGACAATCGCTTGAGGCTATACGCCGTCGGGTTGAAGATCCCAGCACCGTTGCTTCGATTGCGTTTACGCAACTCGCGTACGGAGATACCCCATATGGGCGCGTGTCCTCATCAAAGGACATCGCTTCAATACGTCGCTCCGATATGATCGAACTCCACGAGCGTTTTGTACGGCCTGACGGCGCGATGCTAGTGGTAACCGGCAATATCGATCGCCAAAGAGTAGAAGAGTTAGCGACGAAATACTTCGGAGTGTGGAAGCCCCGGGGGGCAGCGATGTCGGCGCCGCCAGAAATTAAGGATGATCCGACGCCGGGGATATACTTTATAACGCTTCCGTTTCAACAAGCATCAGTGAAGCTGGGGCATCTTGGCGTTCCGCGATTCACCCCCGATTATCCCCAGATTGATGTCTTCAATGAGATCTTTGGTGCGTCTGGTTTTGGTTCGCGTCTCATGAAGCGGGTGCGTACAGAGTTGGGGCTTACCTACGGGGTGTCAGGTGCAATCGTCCCTGGAGTCGTAAAAGGGACGAATTATGTTTTTCTGCAGACGAAGGCTACCTCTGTTGGTGCCGCGATAGACGAGTCGATCAAGGTCCTAGAGCAGCTTCAGGCAAAGGAGCCTGCTAGCGAGGAGCTTCTTGAGCGCAAAGCTGCAATCGCCAACTCATATATCTTTAATTTTAGTTCTGCGGACGAGATAGCGGGTCGGGTCGCTCGACAACAGTTGTTGAAGTATCCTGCTGACTACGATCAGAGCTATCTGCCAAAAATTGAGTCGGTCACCCCGGAACAGGTCTCAGCGATAGCACAAAACCGGTGGAACACATCGAAACTATTAGTAGTAATTGTAGGTAATGAGCAGGCCTATGCGAATCTAGAAACTGAGCGAGCTAAGCCCGGCAGCCCGCTGGCGAAGCTACCGCTAAGCAAACTTCGTTTTAGTGAAACGCTCGCGATGCAATAAGCGAGGTTTCATCATCCTACCTCCAGTACAGCACGTGCAGAGTCCGTAGGGAGTGCCTACGGGGGCGCGCTGACACCAACTTCGTAAGGGGAGCAATGCGTGTTTGGCTCTTTCCTTTGCGATACGATTGAATACAGCGTGAGCCGTGTCGTTTGCGGTTGCTATTGCGCGGGAGCTTTGAGTCTAGGATGAGAAGAGATAAACCGAGCAGAACGATGAGCGATAATCTAGTCATGAGCATGAGCGCTGCGGCGCGCACTGTCGTGATGGTCGCGTTTGGAGCGCTCCTATGGGGTTGCCACTCACAGCCCGTTGAGGGACCGGACAAGATGTTCGCCGGAACCAGTCTGGGCGCGCTTGAGGGCGCAGGGGCGGGAGCAATTACGGGGGCACAATTCACTGCGGCAACAGGGCCCGGGGCTGCGATCGGCGCCGGTTTTGGTGCTGTTA
>OMII01000220.1 GCA_900299055.1 Pseudomonadota bacterium
TGCATGAGCAAAAGTTCGATGACACTCTTGAGTCAGGAGAGCGGGAGCATCCAGTGGAGGAAGACTACTCAGGCTCTACGACCGACAGCTCTGATGCGAAGCCAGCCGTCTCGAGGATTATTCGAAGTGGAGCAACAGTGGCTCCATCTGCGGACGAAGTAGCTGCAGAGACTGACAGCACATCGCTCGATATGAAGGATGTTCCAAGTGTGTTGGAGCAGAACCGAAAAGCCGATGACCGTGTGCTTCATTCTCACCACAAACGCCAACGACCGAGTCGCGGCGACGCACTTGTGGGATTTCTAGTTTCCTTTGACGCGGACTCAAGAGGTGGCTTTGTTGAGCTACGAGAGGGTCGCATGATAGTCACGTCGGAGAGTGTTGGAGCAGCACCCTGTCTGGTTTTAGCTGACTCCTCAGTGTCTCCGATGCACGCGATCATGAAAATTGTAAGTGGGGAGCCTCTCCATATACTCGATCAATTGTCAGAGTTTGGTACTCGAATCTGGCATTCAGACTCAGGTCACGAGGAGAGACTCGCGGGAGAAAAAGGGATCGCAAGACACGGCGATGTTGTATATTTCGGTGAGAGGAAGTTTCATGTCTGTCTAGTCTCAATAGAGATAGACGATAACGAGTAGCGCACACTGTATGTCAGACCAACATCTGATTAGTTTACAACCAGGAACCGTGATCGGCGGTAAGTACGAGGTCGTAAAGTGCCTCGGAGCCGGATCGATGGGAATGGTGTACGCATGTCGACATCGTGAGCTACAGGGACAGATGGTCGCCGCGAAGGTGTTATTTCAAGAGGTGGCGACGGATAAGGTTGCAGCTGCTCGGTTCAAGAACGAGGTGCTGGCATCATACGGCGTATCCCATCCAAATGTGGTGAGAGCATACGAGTATATCACTGATGGTGATTTGGTTGCTTACACCATGGAGTTCGTTGGTGGGGGCGATTTGGCGGATCGGATGAGTCGTTCCCAGCTCATGAGTATAGCGGAGTTTATTAAATTACTCGGCCAGATGACAGCGGGGGTTCAGGCGATACATGACGCTGGAATCGTGCACCGCGACTTGAAGCCAGAGAATATTCTCCTGACAAACGAGGGGAATGTTAAGATCGCTGATTTTGGAATCGCTCGTAATCGCAATGGGCCCAAGCTCACTGAGCACGGCGGGGTAGTAGGCACTATAGAATATGTCGCGCCAGAGTATATGCTGAGATCTCAAGTGGATTGGAGATCGGATATATACGCGCTTGGTATCCTAGCATTTGAGATGCTCACTGGTGAGGCTCCGTTTAAGGGTGATAGCCCTTACGAGTCGATTAGTAAGCGTCTCCAGGTTGACGCGGATCCCCCAAGTAAGATTCGCAAGGACTGCCCGCCCGAGATCGACGCAATCGTACTAAAAGCGTTGCAGCGAGATCCGGAGACTCGATACCAATCTGCGATGGAAATTTTTTCAGACCTTCAGCGTGCTGCGGTGAGTGCAGGGATACAAGCTACGGGCGCAGCCGGTCTTTATATGCCGACAGGTGATCCGGCGGCTGGGCAGCGTTATGTAGGCCCGTCGCTAAGCGAATCGTCTCGAAGTCCATCGGAAGCTCAGGTGGCTGAGACCAGGCTGCTAAACTCTGATGGTTCACTCGATATTAGTCAGTCGCGCTCGAGAGTGGATACCGATCAATGGTCGGCGTCGGAAGTGGCTTCGGTGGAGGTTGAGCGGCCAAAGATGAATCCGGCGCCAAGCTCTAAGCCTCGAACGGGCATGAACGCTGACACGGAGGTTCTGCGTGCCTCGAGCGTTGACTATAGTATGCCCGAAGAGGGGGTTGGTGAGCTGCCCTCAGTGAGAGGTGGCGAGCCCGTTATTCGAGGGCCCGAGGGGTATCATGAGCGAAGTGGCTTCCGGGGTCGGCATACTAGGGGCCAATCAGCGATGGATTTTCCGGTTGGACTCCTGGAAGCGAGTAATCGTCGCCTGCGTGTCCTCGATATGCTTACTCTATTCATAGCAGTCTTGCTTGGAGTTGGTTTTGGGTTCGTTTTTTTGAAGATGTTTAGCCCATCTTTATTGGATAAATTGAACTTATTCGGTGGTCAATTATGAGAATACTCATCGTCGACAACTCAACGGAGACGCAAGCGCAGTGCGCTAAGCGAATCGAAGGCTTCACCAAGGCTGATAAGGAGATGTTGGACCTGAAGGTCCGACTGGTAAACGATCGCGAATTTGTAGATCGCTTATCTGAAGCTGATGTGGTGATTTTTGGGGCTGGAATTTCAGACCAGGCAATATCCCTGGCACGCCAGATCAGGGCGGAAGCTCCGTGGATTCAAATAGTGATGTTTGTTTCGGACAAGGAATACGGAGGTGGCGCGTTCCGCTCTGCTCACTCGGTAGGCGTTCGCAAGGTATTCCCTGATAGCGCGGGCTCGCTTGACCTTCTACAAGAACTGGTCGCAATTCACGCAGACTTTCGTAAAGACGGCAGAACCTATGAAGGACGCATCGTTGTAGTTATGCACGCCAAAGGCGGCGTGGGAGGAACTTCCGTCACCGCTGCCTTGGGAGAAGTGTGTAGCGCATCAAATCGACGGACTATGCTGTGGGACCTGGATGTTGAGACGAAGGATCTGAGTCGAGCTCTTGCTGCAAGTGGACCTGAAGCCAAAATTATAAGCGGTTGGATCAATGGTAGTCGCGATATAAATAGAGAAACGTTTCGTGATGCGCTCATCCCAATAGCTGGCGATGTCTCAGTTCTCACACCTCCTGCGGGGTTTGCGGAGTCGATGGATCTCGTCTGTCATGCGGATGGAATGGAGATATCCCAGAGAATTATTGAGTTATCACGAGTACTGTTTGATGTGGTAATTGTTGATACTGCAGGACGTATGGGGCCCGCTGTCGGGGGTCTGCTGCGTGTGGCAGATGTTGTGCTTATGGTTACGGATGATTCTGAGCTTGGCCTGACAGCACTTGATCTATTGCTAACATCAGTTAAGCCCTTACTAGGAGGCAGTGATCGTCTTCGATTTGTGATTAACCCCTCCGGTGATGAACCCGTTGATTTTAAGCAGATCTCAACTGAACTAGATCATGTACATCAGTTAAGTGAAGCGGCGTGGAGCTTGCCCGTTATACCGTACGATGCAAAGGCATCGGAGTGGCCAGGTACGGGCAGCACCCTGTACAGCATCGGAGGGAAAAGCTTAAAAGCAGTATTCCACGAAATAGCGCGCAAGCTAGCTTTGGTGGGGCAGAGTGGTGCGAATTCTGCGGATGACGCATACGAAGAAGACACAGCGGAATCTCGTGGATGGTTGCAGCGCTTATTCCGAAGACGCCCTGAAACAGAGATGCGTTAAAAACTATGTTGACGGTTTGGGTTGGCCGGTACTAGCATCTAAAATGGGTCTTTATAGCAGATGCCTTTCTTGGCTTCGCCCCGTAAAGGCTCTTAATAACACTAGTAGGCATGTATCGGTTCGGTTCATGTTCGTCTGCTTGGAGGAGTCTATGTCAATTGATGTATCGGTAGAAAAAAAGGAAAGCCA
>OMII01000221.1 GCA_900299055.1 Pseudomonadota bacterium
GCAGCAACTTTTTCCTGCTTTTTTCGAAATACAGAGACTGCTCCTAGTCATTTGTCTCAGACACCGCGCGCAGCAACTTTTTCCTGCTTTTTTCGAAATACAGAGACTGCTCTTTTATTGAACAAGGAGCTTTTAATCCGATTGGTCTGAGAGTTTATGGCGTACCATCCTCGAATCGAGTGCAAGGAGATTCCGTCGTTTCAGACTAGCCGAGCCCGAAATTCTGAGCTCTGGTTTGTGAACAATCCAGAGCTGGAAAACGCAATACTTGGCTATGCTGCCCGTTATTCAACGCGTTATGAGATAAAGTTGTTTGCTTTAGCTGTAGAGGGGAATCATATCCAGAAAGTAGCAGGGTTTCCAAAGGGTAACCGTGCCTACTTTATGCGTGATTTTAACTCCGCAGTGGCTCGAGCTGTTCCTCGGTATCAATCAGAGTATTCGGGGGGTCGATTCTGGGCACGTCGTTATTCATCAGAATATTTGGTCGGGCCCGACGACATCGAAGATAGGTTTTTCTATACCGTATTGCAGCCTGTAAATGACGGGCTTGTCGACGATATCAAAGACTATCCAGGCTACAACTGTTTTGAGGATGCCGTCACTGGAAGAGTGCGTGAGTATAAGGTTGTGAAGTGGAAGGAATTCAATGATGCCCGAAGATGGGATCCTTTGGTATCTATCGATGATTTTACTGAACTATGCGCGCTGACTTACGAGAGACTGCCCGGATATGAAGATGTCTCACAGGAGGAGTATGCAAGGTTGATGCGCATCAAATTAGCGGAGCGAACAAGTCAGGTGCTACGTGCTCGTAACGGCAAGCCTTGTCTTGGAGCCGACCGGTTGAAAGACGTTCTGCCTGGTGACCGACCAAAGAATACAAAAACGAGCGGCCCGCTAGATCACCGCCCACGGGTGCTGTCGAAAAATGCGGAGAGGCGGTCGGCTGGGTTGTGCTGGTACTTTTCGATATATTTTGAGTATAAACTGGCGTCTAAACGCTATCGGGAGGGAGAAGAGAGCGTCAAGTTTCCTGACGGCACCTATAAACCTCCTTCATTCACAGTGGTACGGTCAGGTGGAATTCTGTAATTCCTAGGACAAGTGTATCGAGGCCCTTATTTTCATCACTTTAACACTCGAAAATACATACGACTAACCTCAACGTTAGTAGGTATGAAGCTGTATAGGCACTGAATTGAAGCGAAAGGTGCTAGTTCGGTCGTATCGGGGCGCAGGCTTTCGCGCGGTGCCTGAGAAGAAGTGCTCCTTTGCGGCGCGCTGCTTGCAAATAGCTTGTCGTTCCCCCTATCTTCCTAATTATGACATTATTCTCCGACCCGCTGCAGCCTCTTCGCCAGCTACGGCCTGGCGAAGCTGTTGTGGTTACGCAGCTTCCCTTAGACCTCCAAACTCTCGCCAGGCTCGAGCAGCTCTGTCTCGCGGTGCCTTTCAAGCCGTCGGTCGGGAGTGGGGGAGATTACTTTCTCCTTCGTGCACGAGGCATTATTGCGAATCTACGGCCTGATACAGTGGAGATCTGCGATATTCTAAAAAGTCCAAAACTCGCCGAGCTCTTTGAAAGTATTTTCGGCGAGCGCGTCTATATTGCGCACGCGCAGGTAAATCGACTTTCTCGCGGCGAATCGCTGTTAGAGCACAGCCATGGCGATGATGCGCGATTTGCGGTTATTCATTTTCAGCCTAGCTATTATGGAGGTCGATACTTCGACTATGATGCATCGGGATTTAAGCGCTTCCCACTGATATCACCCTTCTGTATGGTCGCGAGTTCGGGAAACATACCACACGGAGTTGAGGAAGTTACCTCTGCCGCGCCACGGATTACTCTCGTTCTTTCTCTAGAAAAGCAAAAATAGCAAAGCGTCTCAACGCTACTCGTTCGGCAGAACGGAAGGGACTACCGTAGTAGGCTCGAACCCGGTTTAGCCCTAGCTTGGCAGGTGATAATTTGTTCCCAGTAGGTTCCTATCCTCTACGTCGCAGCGCCTCGTCCTCAAGTAGGGCCTTTTTGACGTCAGCTAGCGTGACGAGAGTCGGCTGCCGTTTGCGAGACCGTTGCGGGCGCTCTGCGAGTCTCTTTGTTTCGTGAGTCGCGGATTCAAGGTTGTGCACTACACTTTTCAACATGAGGTGAAGAGAGCTTTCCCACTCGGGAGCTTGCTGAGGCTGTACCTCGCTATTCTGGTAGTAATCTCCGAGGAGGCTTCGAGCCTGACTAAATTCTCGTGAGGCGAGATGCCGCTGAACTTTGTTGTCGACTTCGGCAAGTCGCTCGAGCGTTTGCGTTAGCGAGTTCCAGGTGTCACCGGTAAAAACTGAGCAGTACTCATGTGAATGATCATTGAGGGTTCGTACGTGGCTGTTGAAGTTGTGCACGCGCTCGTGGAACAAAACTGCTAGTGTTCGAGCTTGCTGCTCGATTGGATCGAGCGAACTCGCAGAGATGATGCGCCTAGCATACCAACCGATACCGGCCAGCGCACTAAGTCCAACAGCGACAAAAAGAAGGGTTTCACTACTAATCTGCACAGAAGAGTCTTCGGCAGCTCCTGGCCGGTGCTGAAGGCTTTGCGGCGCAGGGAAGTGATTTTTTTTGAAAAGGTACCTCCCTAGGAACAACTCCTATGAATTAGAGTGTCCTAGAGCCCTCGGCGAACTAGCTTTTCCATAGCCGGCTGCATAATTAATTCCAGGGCCTTATGGGCATCGCCAGCCCCGGCGTGAAATCGTAGTCGGTGCAGCAAAACGAAAGGTGCTATCGCTCGCAGATCGTCCTCGTGCGCGTGGTCTCTTCCATTAATAAGGGCCCACGAGCGCGTTGCGGTTTGGAGCATGAGTGCCGCCCGCGTGGAGGCGCCAAATTGAATAAGAGGGTTACCGCGAGTGGCTTGAACTATTTCCACCATTGCCTCTCGCAGAGCTGGCGATATGTGTACTTGCTCACACACTCCTCGCGCGGCAAGGATATCGCTTCGTTTGCAAACAGCTTGCACCGATGTGGAGCCTTGGCGGATTGCGGCGTGATTTTCAAGGATAGAACACTCGGTATCCGCATCTACGTATGACATCGGAACTTTGAGCAGGAATCGATCGAGCTGAACTTGTGGTAGGGGATATGTGCCGGCGATGTCGAGTGGATTCTGTGTGCCGAGAACAAAGAAGAGCTGGTCGAGTGGTCTCGTAGCGTTGTCCATTGTAACCTGCTTTTCAGCCATACATTCTAGGAACGCGGCCTGCACTTTAGGTCCTGTGCGATTAATCTCATCTGCCAACACGATGTGCGCGAAAACTGGGCCGTGCATGAAGCTAAAAGAACCGCTTTTTGGATCAAAGATGTTCACGCCCAGCACATCTCCGGGAAGCATATCTGGAGTGAATTGAATGCGTCGAAAAGGAACGATCGGATCGACGGCAGTGCTCGGAAAGCGTGACGATGCTGCCTCGTCGGGTGCTATGAGTCGGCCGAGAGTCTTCGAGAGGGTGGTCTTTCCTGAGCCCGGGTAGTCTTCCAGGAGGACGTGGCCATCGGCAATCAGCGCCGTGACAACGAGTTTGATGGTGTCGGAACGTCCGCGAATTACTCCCTCCAACGCGGTGATCAGTTTAGTCGCTGTTGCATGAGCGGCCGACATTGCTTCAGATGTTGCTGCCATTTTTTATCTCCTCCCTGAAAAGGGCTTCACTAAGTTTATTCACAACTTCGTGAGGATCACTATCCTCTACGATTCGGTTTTTTGTACTGTTCGTGGGACACGTAAACCGTAGTATTACGTTCCCGTCACTCGTCATCGGTTTCTGTTGAGACGTAATGACACACACCTCATGTTGGTTTGTCGAAGATGTGTCCTCGACAAAAGGGCCAGCGAGAATGAAATCACGGAGGTGAGCAGGCGCCTCAATGCGCACCGGTAGCCGGTACCCGTAGTTTCTAAGCTCAGCTGGTGTGGTATAGAAAACCCGGTATGACAGTTCACGGTATCGTGTGCTGGAGGGATCAAGCGTTCGTAGTCGTAGTAGTGTGGCGTGAGTCTTGAGAAGATCATCGTATCGTGGGCGAGACCGATCGATAATCGTGTCGAGTATGCGCGCCGCGTCACCCTTGCTCCATTGTGACAATTGACTCTCAGCCAGATACGACTGATAAAACATTTTTGATGGGGCGCGAAGGTCCCTGCGAGTCTCATCTGCGAGTCTTGCGGCTAGGGCGGTGTTTGAGAGCCCTTGGAGGACCTCGCCCAGTGTTGGGTATTCAAGCAAGCTGTCGGTGTTTCTAATCGAGAGATCCTCGAGGTCGTTAAGTTCCTCGGTAAGTAGCTGTCGTGCGCGCCGCATGAGCCACCAGGACTCCACGCTATTCGACACGCGGTCTCGCTTTGTCTCGAACCATTCCCCCCACGTCTTTGGAACTTGAAATCTTAGGGCGTTGTTTTTGCGGAGTAGGGCCTGCGCGAGCGAAATTGTTGTCGCGACCATGAGATCGTTCTGATTAGTACCTATTTTGCCAAACCACTGTGTACCATCCATCGCGGCACGGAAGTGAGTAATTGCGCGGTCGATATTTCCTGTGTGAAGGTCTATTCGCCCACGAGCCAGGTGAACGAGTGCAGCGTGCTCTTCGTTGTTTCGGAGTGGAAACTGCGCTACGCACTTTTGGAATCCATCAAGTGTTGATATGGCTGCATCTGTCTTCTGTTGATCAATATAGAGGAGGGTCAGGTTGAGCGCGGGCAGCACGTGCTCGCATCCATCCGGTAAGCTGGTCGCACGCAGGAAAAATGATTCAGCTTTATCATCGTCGAAAAGCTCTTTATAGACTTCTCCTGCGTTGTTGAGCGGAGTCGCTGGTTGACCTCGTGTGCCGTCAGAAAACTCGGCAGCGATGGCTTTACGAAACACCTCTAGCGCTTCCTGAGGCTCGCCGTTCATTGAGAGCAGGATGCCTAGCATATTGAGGGTTCTGCCAACATCGGCGCCAAGCAGAACTCCTGAACGCGCTACTTTAATAGCGTCTTGGATTCGTCCCAGCTTCATCAAGATCCAAGCCCTCGAGCCTGGATACCAGGTGGCAGAGTACCCGAGTCGAGTGTAGTCATCGAGGGCATCAAGTGCTCCCTGATAGTTATCAAGACTAAGTCGAATTTGGCTGATGTAGTAAAGGATATTTGAGTGTTCAAACTGAGTCGTCTCGTCTCGGTAAGGCGGCGGGCCATGCTTCTCAGTAAACAGTTCTTCGGCACGTTTAATGTACTTCATGGACAGTCGAAAGTGTCCCACATGACTGAAGTAGTATCCGGATAGTACATAGTGGATCTTCCACATCTGTGGGTCTTTCTTAAGCGCTTTGAGAAGCTTCGTGCGGGCGTCAAGCAGGCGTTCCTCGGTTTCTAGTAGGTACAGTGCTTCTTGGAGTAGCTCATCAGCAGATTTAGAATCATCCTTCTCCGTGGACATTGAATCCCATAGGTCCGGTATCTCGAATGGATCGAATGGATCGACAGGAGCGTCGCCATTTAAACCCGTTGTGGGTGCATCTTGCTGTGAGTGCACAGGCGTGGCTATGAGATTAAGTGTGGTGATCAGGAATAGGCACCATCTGCTGAATTTAGAGTTCCTCATCTTACCAGTTCCCTCCTGTAAAGAGGCGGATGAGTGAGGCTGGGTTCAGCGCGGCTCTTGTTTTCGTCCACCCAGAGAGCTGCTTCAATCGGCGTTCTCCAGACAGGATAGCGCAGTTGATTTCGTGGTGAGTAGGGAGAGCATCTTTACCGTACGTTTTCTTGAGGAGCAAAGAAGTTACCTCTGAGAGCGCTGCTGGTGTGCACCGCTGGGAGAACTCGGATCTTGTTTCTCCGTATCGCCTGCTCCATCCGATATCATGCAGATATGAGGCGAGGGCAATATACCCTAAGCGCAGTCGTAGTGCAGCGGTGGGTGCTATTCGCCACCCGTTGCGCAGCAGCAGCTTGGCTGCGATGAGAAAGGCGATACATGACAGCAAGATGGTGTGGAGCGTTGCTTGTGTTGGAATCCAGACGGTCTCCGGTTCTTCCATGCCGGGTTCTGATTTGGCGCTGTCTTTAGGAAGTATCTCCTCACCTGGCTCAAGCACACCCATGAGCTCCTCAAGCAGCTTCGAGTCGACCTGAGTTTCGGCGTGGCTTTCGACTTGATCTGGCTGGACATCGAAGGGAACCCACCCTATTCCCGATACGAACACCTCCGCCCAGGCGTGGCGATCGCTCATGCGTAGAAGGATGTGACCATCTTTCGCCTGACTTAGATCGGTGAGATAGCCCGTCCCAATACGAGCTGGGATACCAATTCCACGTGCCATATACACCACTGCGTGAGCAAAGTGCACGCAGTAGCCGCGGTGGTCTCCGAAGAGAAACGGCGATACTGGATCGTCTTGTGGCTTGGTGTTGTGGTTTGGGGTAAGGGTGTAAATCGCCGTCCGTGACAGGTGGTCTGTGAGAGCGCGCACTTTTTCGATGGGGTTAGTAAGTCCCTCGGTAAGCTTTCTTGCCAGTTCTGTATAGCGTGGGTCGGGGTGGGGAGCAGTGTAGTGTCCTCGAATATCATCAGACCAGCGCGGGTCTCCCACCTGTGCAGCGTCGAGTGAGGAAACTGCGTACGCAGGAGCTATAGAATAGGCTCGGTAGGTGCCCTTAAAACGCTTAGGGCTCGGGTTTTTGAGCTGCACGATCGACACTGGATAGTCGACCGCGAAGACGTGGTCGTGATCAGCGAGTAAGTATACTGATTGGACGAGGGGAGTGCGTTGACCGAGCTCGGCATCCTCGGTTCGAGAAAACGAGTCTCGCGTCGTAACGAGCGGAAGATCTGAATCGTAGGCGCGGCCGGCAAATACCATCTCCTTGCCATTGAAGGAAGAAAGCGCGCTCTCACGCATATACATCATCGGAGAAAAAGGATTATTGCCGTAGTCACCCTCTAAGCGAACGAGGCCTGCTGGTTGGTTGGTGCTTCCCAGCGCAGATTGGAAGCTCAAGGGGCTCACCCCTTCGCTGCTCCCCATGCCTACGCCGTTAGCGGCTCGTGCTAGTACCATCGCGCTAAAATGCGCGTAGACCATCTGCTGAATGAAGTAGATCAGTGCAGCAAGTGCTCCGCATACGAGGGTTGAAGTGATCCACTGGCGAGTTGCGGCCGCTCGCTGATATGTGACTTGATCGGATCGGGGACGAATAGCGAGAGAGGCGCAGTAAAGATAGACGGCGCCGGTAACTAGGAGCGTGGAGCCGATGATGATCAGCATGGTTACGTGGTCAACTCGAAGCTGCCACGCGAGGGAGTTTAGTATTTTTGGTTTGTCGAGATGAAAATCTCTGTGGCCAGCAAAGAGAGAAATTGCGACTGAGAAAAAAGCCGCTACTTCTGCCAGAATAGCCCAGCGCGCTCTCCAGAATATCGCAGACGCGACTCCGCACACACTAAAGCTCAACAAGCAGGTGCCTGAGTGGAGCTTGATAATGTCGATTCCAAAGCCCGTGCCTCCAGTAGTCGCGGCTATCCACTGTGCTATCCAGAAAGCGATGTCGTGAGTTGCAATAATTGCGATTGAAATAGCGGCAATGCCGACGTTAGTTAGCCGCGAATGAGCGAGCCGGGAAAACATAATGACTCCGACTGCTGCCGCGCCTACGAGGAGCGCTTTAGATGTTCCGAGAGGGATGAGGGAATCGATGGCGAAGATAGCAATGATCGCCCATGCAACGCGGAACGTGAGAACTGTTTTGTATAGAGGAATAGAAGAGTTGTGGCTCATACAAAAACCTCCCAGTTATTGGAGAGGCACTTTGTGAGAAACGCCCGGTAATCCCGAGCGTCGATGAGGTTTGCCGTCGTCTCGCGTGGGGCGACGATGAGAGACGTGAATCTCTGCATGGTTGCCGTAGGAGAGGCGCTCTGAAGCTGTGTCGGCTCTGCGACGCAAAAAACAGGCTCTATCCCCTGTGCGCTTAGCCATGTTGCAAGCGCAGTGATGCGAGTGGCCTCATGAGAGTCGGCGACACGCGTGCCAGAGACGAAAATCAGCATTTTTCGCACTGTTATGTGACCTGGTCCTTGCGTGCACCAATCAAGTAAGGCATTCGCCTCCTGTTCAAGGTGCGTTGAGGTTAGACGTGTTGAATCCCATACGGAGTCAATAAGGAGTTCTTCGCACTCATGAGAGCCTCGCGCGAGTGGGCGACCATTTGCTCCCTCGCAGGTGATGAGAAGATCGAGTTTCAATTCCTCGAGTGCCCGAGTGTATGCGACAACTTTTGAGCAGATGTCATCGTCTTCAGGGCGCGCGAGAGTAAGAATCGTGACAAAGCCCTCTGGTGTCATAGATGCTTCGGGGTGGCGCGATAGTAGTTCGCCACTTTTAGCGAACGCTTTCCAGACGATCTTCTTTATGCCGTCAGATGGGTGATACGGCTTGATGTCGAACGGATCTCCTTGACGATGTAGATTGTCTGTAACGGAGTCTCCAGGCCTCTGCGTAGAGCTAAGAAGTGGCAAGGTAGTATCGGATACAGATGGTGGATATATGGTGACGACATCAGTGCATGGAATAGACCAAGAGTATCTCGCAAATCCGGTGATGTCTCGTAGTGAGCAATTAAGTGCGCTGATATCCCACGCTCCGCGGTGTGGAAAAATATAATCCAAGTGTAGTTTCCGTTCGTGCGTAGAAGCTCCGGAAATCCGAAGCGCCCGTGCCGCTGGTTGTTCATGAGCAAACTCAGGTGAGATCTCGAGCCATGTTCCGGGTAGAACCCGTATAGGGTGAACGGTGAAAATGAGTCTTGTAGTAATTCCTGATACGGCTCGCTCTGAGGGAGCGGTTATGGAGCAGAGTGGTCGTGAGCGCAGGAGATACGCACCGATGGTAACGAGCGTAAATAGGGACGCGATGGTCGCAAGGAGTCCGTAGGCGAGCGATGCTGATACAATGTCTGACCTGTTGGCGACGGGGCCAGAGAGTAGGTACATAGCAAGTCCGAGCAGGACAGTGCTCCGTAAAGTGAGTGGTGCACGTCTCACTATACTGCTTACCCGGGCTCCACGGGATCTAACGGCTGGGACCGGTAGCCCAAACAGGGGGAGTCTCATAGAGGATTGCGCCTGGGTGGTCGTGGGTTTCATTAGAGTGGGCGCTGACAGTAAAGAGGTGTGAACACGACGTTTTATTTTGGCGGGCGTTGTTTTAGACTTATTTCTCGACTCTGCAGAGCAAGATTAGCCTTACGCGGTTTAACAGACCAGAGTTAGTGTGTTTTAGCCGATTCATGGCAGGCTAGATTTCAATGATTGATGATACATCACCCCATATAGTTACGGTGCTTCTGGCAGATCCAGGTACTGTGGTGACACTACCAGCTGCAACATACTCCTGTTGGATGTCGAAGTTGGCGGTGGAGGCTTCGGCTTTTTCTCGTGCGCGCTCAGTGGTCCCAATCAACCCGCGCTCTGCATATGTTCCGACTACAACGCTGCATACAGAGGGCGCAAAAGTCTCGGCATTTGCTCGTTGGGAGTTCGGAGTAACGCCTAGAGGGATTATTCATGCCCTTGGGTTATCAGAGCAGCTCGTCGATTTCGTGGTGAGGGAGTTAGTGCCTGGCTGTGTTCGGTGTGGGTGCTCGATGCAGCGCCCGCGTGCCGTCGGAGAGTTGCCACTGCCAGCTGAAGGTTACGTGGTGATAACGCCAGTTGAGGTACCTGAGCAGGTTTCGGTCCGTGACCAATGCGAAATGCTTGGCTCTGAGAGGGCGCTGATCCAACGCAGGATTGTGAGAGCAAATGAGATAGCCGATGCAGATGGGGCTCCAATCGTCGCCTTGATATCGGTAAGCGATAGAGAGCAGCTTAGTGAAGTTGCAGAGAGTTGGTTTGGTCGAGGGGGCGGAGCGCTCGCAGTGTACCATGCTGTGTCACGTGATAGCGACGTAGTGGCCCTGGATCGCATTTCACGTCAGTGGACCTGTAACGTCTGTGGAAATATCGCTGAACGACCGTCGAGGCTGCGCTTGGCGGATGTGCTGCTGTGTGGCACGTGTCGTGGAGAGGGATGGCTACTCGAACGTTCTGGTCGCTTTGTGCCATGTCGAACGTGCGATGGATTCGGCAGCGACGATGAAATTCGTCATTATAAATGTGGCGGGGTGCCGCTGAGCCGTATGGCCGAGCTCTCGTTCAACGAGTTGCGAAGGATCGTCGAGAACAATGCAGCCTCGTCAAATGAAAGCCTTCTATCCGCGTTGGCTGCGGTTCAGGAATTTGGGTTTGGCGAGTACCCACTGGTATCACCCGTTGGCACGCTCTCGGAAGGTGAGCGGGTGATGCTCACGGCGCTGATTGGTGAGCTTTCTTGTGTGGTAGGCGCACGGTATGTCGTCGACGAAGCTTTTCTTCGTGGCGAGACTTTGGCGGGCATTTCGGATCGGGCGCGCAGCTCACTTCGAGTCGTGGCACCGTCTCGGCAGTCAGTCGATACTGTGGATCAAGTTTTGGAAGGTTCGGGAGGAGTGATCCGAGTAACTGAGATCGAGAGTGGCTGCTTATCGATTGCTGAAGTGACCCTTCCAATTGGAGCGCTTTCGCTCGTTGGGGGCGTTGCCGGGACCGGTAAATCGTTATTTTTAGCTGAGCTAGCCAGTCGATTTGCTCGACGAAAAAAAACAGCTCATGCCGCTTCGTTTGGAGATCTAAAGCGGTGTCATCTGGTCGGGCCGATGGGGTCGAGTGCGGAGTCGCTCTTAAAGCTCCTTTCCCTTGATCGTGATCTCGCGCACGAGATCGCTCGCACTCGGACAGCGCAACTTGAAGGGATCACCGTCGAGGACCTCTCACTTGAATCGGGACGTTATCGATGCGCTGAATGCGGTGGGAGTGGGACGAATGCTGAAGCTCCTTCCGAGGAGCGCCTGCGTGACATTGTATGTGTCAGTTGCGGAGGTTGTCTGTACGACTGGCGAGTCGCCGATCTGCCGCTCTTGGGAGTAACAGTTGCTGACATCGTTAAGCTTCCGCTCAAGGAGTGTGCCCAGCTCTTGTGGCAAGATCCTGTAGTGTCTGAAATTATTGGGCGAGTAGCAGGTGAACTGAATGGAGCTGCGTGCCTCGCCACCTCGTCTGCAGAGTTAAGCCAAGAGCAGCGTGGCTATTTCGCTCTTATGGCGAGGTTGCTACGAATCAGATCTGCCTCCCCACGCAAGCGAGCTCAAGGAAGGCCCCTTGCTTCGGATCTAGTTCTTGTAGACGGCCCCCGTGTATTAATTGGGCAGCACTTTGAGATAGTCCGAGATCTGCTGCGTGATCTGGTAGATAGCGGAGCAACGGTCATCTGCGCGGATCTTCCCCGGGGGCTCGAATCCATGAGCGCATCTGTGCTACGCTTACACGTTGATTGCGAGGGGAGGATGGCCCAGAGTAGGCGATCTTTCCTTGATTCGCGTTTCGCCCGAGTAAGTCTGATTGAGAGAGACGTGCGCTGAGCTGATGTCGCCAACGCGATGGCGCTGTGGAGTGGTTACGAGGAGCATACTATGGTTGAGAGAAAACTGACTCGGCAAGAGCTAAAAGAGATCCTCTATCGACGCCGCTATGCAGTGCCCAATGCAGTTACCGTAGGTAATATGTTCTGCGGTTTTCTCGCTATCATGTACGCCTCTTCTGGGCGCCTTGAGAAAGCCGTTGTTGCTATTTTGATCGCGATTTTGCTCGATGGGCTCGATGGCCGTGTTGCTCGCCGTTTAAATGCCACTTCGAAGTTTGGCGTCGAGTTTGATTCTTTCTCTGATGTGGTGTCGTTTGGCCTTGCACCGGCAGTTATGATGTACCACTGGGCGTTCCAGCGTGTTGCGGATGAGATAGGAGTCGCATTTTCGTTTCTCTACGCACTGTGTGCTGCCAGTCGCTTGGCGCGTTTCAACATATCTGCAGAAAATCTGAAAAGCTTCTCAGGATTGCCAACTCCGGGCGCTGCGGCATTTATAGTAGCGCTTGTTTATAGCGCTCCATATGAGCACGATACCTATCTCATGGCTGGTGTTGGAATGGTTGCCTCCGCGTGCATTGCGTATTTGATGGTTTCTACCGTCGAGTTTATGAGTATCAAGCAGTTCAAGTTTACTGGTATGAAGATGCGGATGCGAATCTTCATCGGGGCTATCATCGTTCTGGTGTGGATAAAGCCAGCTCTGGGTCTTTTGACCCTTTCAACGGTATATGCTGCTAGTGGGCCATATATTCGTGTGCGTGGATACCTGCCTCGGTGGTTGGGTGGATGGCGATCGCGAACCCCGGAAACCGAGTCGCAAGAGAGCGCGGAGAGAATTTCAATTCATTAAGAGTTGTTAACTCATCACCAGAGGAGGGGTGTTCAGGTGCCAGTTGGGTGCTAAACGGCCCTGTTTGTGAGGTAGCGCCCAGAGCATCCCCGGGAATAGTCGCTTGGCTAAAGGGGGGGAGAGAGCGGGTATACCAAGAAGCTATTCGCTACGTTAGGCTCGCTGGAATCATCGTGAGACAGCGAGTTGGTAGTTTGGTATCCTAAGAGGGTGGCGGCTACACCGCCGTTTGCGTAGCTCCGTATGCTGTTTCCTTGAGGCGGCGGAGGAGAGAGGGGTACTCTGTAGGCACAAGCACGAGCGCATGATTATCAACACC
>OMII01000222.1 GCA_900299055.1 Pseudomonadota bacterium
ATGGATCTGCGTAAAACACGGATTCGCCATCCCCGCTCCATGGCGGTACGCCCTCCAAATCGCACTAACGTTACAACCCTTAGCGTTTGTGGAGAGATAGAATACGTTCGAATACCCACCTGTCGCTAGAATGACAGCGTCAGCTACATGAGTCTGAATCTCTCCGGTGCGGAGATTTCTCGTGACTATCCCACGACAGCGCCCATCGCTCATGATCAGATCCATCATCTCTGTGGAAGAGTGCATTCTCACCGTTCCTAATTGAATCTGGCGATTGAGCGCCGCATACGCACCAAGCAGCAACTGTTGTCCGGTTTGACCCTTGGCATAGAATGTTCGTGACACTTGGGCGCCACCGAACGAGCGATTGGAAAGCAATCCAGAATATTCCCGAGCGAAGGGAACTCCCTGTGCCACGCACTGGTCGATGATATTCACGCTCATTTCTGCAAGGCGGTAGACGTTGGCCTCTCGTGCGCGGAAGTCACCACCCTTAATCGTGTCGTAAAACAACCGATATACGCTATCGCCGTCGTTTTGATAGTTCTTGGCGGCGTTTATACCTCCCTGCGCTGCTATACTATGAGCGCGCCGCGGGGAATCTTGAAAACAGAAACAGGAAACCTGGTATCCAAGCTCTCCAAGTGACGCAGCGGCTGATGCTCCAGCTAAACCACTGCCCACGACAATAATGCTATATTTCCGTTTATTGGCCGGGTTAACGAGGCGAATACTAGCCTTGTGCCGCTGCCATTTGGTCTCAAGCGGTCCAGCGGGAATCTTAGAATCTAATTTCAGTTGCATAAAAACTCACTGTCGTAAAAACCATTAATGCCCAGCGTTGGATGTCTCAATCGGCGTCGGCAAGGCGCCGATAGATATCGCTAGTGGCACCGCCGAAAATCCGACGAAGAGTGCGACCGCAACCACTTTCGCCGCCGTCCTAATACCCCTATTCCAGCGGGGAGTATCGACTCCAAGCGTCTGAAACATACTCCACGTGCCGTGATAAAGATGGGCAGCCAGCAACCCCATCGCTACAACATAGAAAGCGGCCACGGAGCCACTTCGAAACGCGGAGTAAACATTCGCGTATACCTGCCCTTCGACAAACCCTTGGAAGTGAAGCTGTCCGGTTGTGAAATGCAGGATGTGAAAAACAACGAACAGCAAGAGGAACAAGCCCCCGTACAGCATCGTACGCGACGCTGCATTGGCAGATCTGTACTGCGGGCTCTTATACCCAACTGGCTTAGCACGACGATTGAGTCGCGCGAGCTGTATGCCAGACACCGCGTGAATGACAAGACATACAAGCAGCACCACCCGCACCAACCACAGCACTCCCGAATGACCAAGCATCTCAGCTCCGATTGCTCTCAAGAATCGGCCATAGTCATCAATCTTATAGTCCCCGGTGCTTGCATCTATTCCGGCGAAGAGCTTGAGGTTGCCCGCCATATGCCCAAGCACGAACCCCACGAGCACCAGCCCGCTGACTGCCATCGAAATTTTCTTTCCGATGGTCGATCCGTAAAACGTACAAAAAAGACCCATACCGCTCCGTTCACGAAAGAGACAAACCTGGCGATACTACCCATGCGAGTACGCCGTCTCAACTATTGCCCTCCAGGCAAGGGAACCAAATATCGCGATAAAAACAAACCGCGTCTAGGCGTTCCCCCACCACCATTGTGGGTTATATCGGAGCCGCCGCCAAGGTGAAACCCTAAAAATATCAGGTGATTAAATTAATCTTGTGGCATAAGCAACTCGCCCCCAGGGCTCAAGATATACGCCTTTTATGCCGTCTCTCTAAGTGTCCCAAGCGACAAACGGGACCTAGCGGACGCCATGGGACGAAACAAGGAAATAGCGCTAACTCTCGCCACATCGCTCGACGACTTATCCTCAGTCACACTCTCGCCAGAGGACGTGTTTGGGCGACACTGCGCAATAGTTGGCAGCTCTGGGTCTGGAAAAAGCTGGTCAGTCGCTCGCCTTGTTGAGGAGTGCGCCAAGCATCGCTCAAACATAATACTGCTCGACGCCACAGGAGAATATGAACCGCTCTCTCACGGGACGTTTCATATACATCTTGGGGAGGCCCGCCGCAGCGACTGCACGTCACTGGAAGCCACAATTCCCTATTACGAACTATCTGAAGCAGACCTGTTTTCGATTTTTCAACCCTCTTCTGCCACCCAATGGATGAAGCTTCGCGCAGCCATAAAGACCCTCAAGCTGCTTCAGCTTCAACCCGGCCTGGGGAGTCAGGGTACGTTTATTAAGGCTCAGAAAAACAAATCAACATACGATCGCGCCCTGGCAAGCAAGCTCGCAGTCCTTGAGCGGCCTGACAGCATCTTCAACATTCATCGATTACCGCTCCAGATTGAGCTCGAGTGTGTTGATCCAGTTCGAAGTCAGAGCGAGATGGACTGTTGGGGCGGGATAAATCGTGATGATGTATCCGAATGCCTACCGCTTATTAATCGCGTCGAGGATGCTCTCAAGACGCCCGAGCTTGCCGGCATTTTCCATCCTCCAGCTGGCCACTCAGCGTTTGAGGCGATGGAGAAGCTCATCACAGACCACTCGGTCTCAGTCCTGCGTGTCTCTATGGAGTTCCTACCATCAACCCACCGAGTTAGAGAGATCGTCGCCAACGCGCTCGCACGACATTTACTCTCGCTCGGGCGCGCTGGAATACTTGCGGGACGCCCCCTGGTTCTGGTGCTTGACGAGGCACATCAGATCTTGCGCTCTACATCCGGTCAGTATGCAGAACTCCCCGCCGACGCCTTTCAGGTCATCGCCAAAGAGGGGAGAAAATACGGGCTTACGCTGTGCGTCGCAACGCAGCGACCTCGCGACATACCCGAGGACGTTCTAAGCCAGATCGGAACCTTTATTGCTCACCGGCTCATAGCATCGACTGATAGAAACGCAATTGAACACGCCTCAGGGGCAATGGACGACAGCCACCTCGCCTGCCTGGCCACACTAGGGCCGGGCGAGGCCTTACTACTCGGCGCTGGCATACGTGACCCGAAGAGGGTCAAGATTTTACCACCACTCCATGCTCCCCGATCGCTTGGCCCAGATTACCAAAAGACGTGGCGGCGGGTGACAACCCGCTCAGACTAGGCCGATGGTCACTTTCACTCACGAACCATCCTCACATATACTCACAACGTGAACCCATCGCTCTACCAGCTTAACCCCCGCTCTTACCTTTCGTCACTTGGACGGGATGCTACGCTCGACGACCTCACTGATACTTTTCTGGACTCCCTGTCCCTAAGGGGGTTCGACTGGCTTTGGCTGCTTGGGGTTTGGTCCATCGGAGAAAAGAGCCAGGGCATCTCGCGCGGCAACACAATGTGGCGATCAGAATTCTCTCGTATCCTGCCCGACCTCCGGGATGCCGATATCTGCGGCTCTCCATTTGCACTTCAATCGTATTCTGTCGACCCACGCCTCGGCGGGGAGAGCGCTCTTGCGCGTCTTCGAGGCCGGCTTCACCAACGTGGGATCAAACTTCTCCTCGATTTTGTACCGAACCACGTTGGATTTGATCATCGGTGGGTTACCTCGAATCCAGACTTTTTCATCGAGGGAACCGAAACACTACTAACAACTGAGCCCCTCAACTGGGTTCGGGTTCCCTCAGGCCGAGTGTTCGCCCACGGACGTGACCCCCATTTCCCAGGTTGGTGCGACACTCTTCAACTCAACTACTTCAATCCAGCACTTCGAGAGGCGATGACTGCGGAGCTTGCATCAATCGCTGCTCAGTGTGACGGCGTGCGCTGTGACATGGCTATGCTACTCGAGCCAGAAATTTTCTCCACCACATGGGGCTCTGCGCCCCTTCAAGGGAAGGAGCTTTTTTCTTCGTTCTGGCCCGAGGCGATCAAGGCAGTTCGTTCTCTAGTCGACGGATTTACCTTCATCGGCGAGGTATACTGGGACTACGAGTTCAAACTACAGCAACACGGCTTTGACTATACGTACGACAAAACCCTCTACGACCGAATTATGCATCGTGATGGAGCACACCTCCGGGGGCACTTAATAGCTCCCTACTCATATCAACGAAAAATGGTTCGGTTTTTAGAGAACCATGACGAGCAACGCGTTGCTAGCAAGCTGTCGCTACCAGAGCATCGCGCCGCCGCCGTGATATCATTTCTCTCGCCAGGTATGCGTTTATTCCACGACGGACAACTAACAGGTCGAAAAATCCATGTCCCGGTTCATTTGTCGCGCGCACCACAAGAAAAGTCCTGCCCAGAAGTAGTTGAGCTATACGAATCCCTACTCCCAATTTTCCAGTCGCCGACTGGTAAGTTTGGCACCTGGCACCTTCTTGACACACGACAAGCTTGGCCTGGCAACCGC
>OMII01000223.1 GCA_900299055.1 Pseudomonadota bacterium
CGTGTATACATACGATGCTATCGAGTCTCGGGTGAGGGATTGTGGTATCGGCGGTGGAGTATCGGAAAGGGAATGGTCCTCGATAATCCTCGTCAGCGATTCTGCTTCATCGAGTGATGAAATGCGCTCAAATGCGATTACTGACGAGATAGAGAGCTGAATCTCGGTGGCTGGCAAACCTTCCCTTTCGGGTACCGGACACCGGTTAGCCTGAAGCCAGGCTATCTTTTGGGCCTGCTCCTCATTCTCGATAAAGACGATCGAAGCCCCTGAGTCGTGGAGGATAAACCCCGCTTCAGGCGCGGGTAGCGACTGGTATATGCTGACCGTTATGCCACCAAGCGTTTGTATCGCGATATCGGCGAGCATCCACTCGCGACGTGTATTTGAAAGAATGGCAACGGGGGTGCCGGCGGTAACTCCCTTTGCTGCGAGAAAGTGAGCGATTCGAGCGACCTGCTGGCCAGCACTACTATAGGTCTCTGTCCTCCAGACTCGAGTAGCGGATGCGCTTGAAGCGACCGCATATCGATAAAGCTCGCTCTCGGGGTGGGCTAGAGCACGCGACCAAAACGCATCGGCGATGCTCTTTGCGTGCGTTACGTTAGAGAAGTCGTATTGGTTCGAGTTGGTCATAGCTTAGTGATCGCCCATGCAACCAAAAATCGAGGCCCGTTGGCTCGTTGCTCTCGGCACCAGAAGACTTCTGATCACTATACCTTGCGGGGTAGATCGCTAGTACGTAAAAGTGCCGTGCGGAGAGGATATAACAACCTCGTTCTCTCCATCCAAAGAGGTTACTCGTCCGATGACCTTGGCTGCAATCCCAAATTGAGATGCGAGAGCGATAAGTTCAGGAGCGACTGAGGGTTCTACGCAGGCCTCCAGTCGGTGCCCCATATTAAAAACAGCATACATTTCAGACCAGGGTATCGAACCAAGGTTTTGGATTAACGAGAAGATGGGAGGGGTTTCGAAGAGGGAGTCCTTTTCAAAACGCACCCCCTGACCGAATCGCTTTATTTTCGTCTGTCCCCCGCCTGTGCAGTGGATGAGGGAATGGATGCCTGTACGGAACTCGCCGAGTGCTTTCTTGATGAGAGGGGCGTATGTTCTGGTGGGACTGAGAAGGGCTTCGCCCACGCTCATTCCGAGCTCAGGGAGAGAGTCGGTTACCTTGTAGGGTCCCCGATAAGCCACGGATCGACTTAAACCAGGGTCTGACACCTCCGGGTAGCGATCGACGTGATATCCCGATAGTAGCGTGTTGCGAGCTAGAGAGAGACCGTTGCTGCCGATACTTGAGTTTGGTCTGGTCTCAAATGTGCACTGACCTGTAGAGCTGAATGCCACAATGAGGTCTCCCCCTCGAACTCGGTAGGTGTCTACTAAGTCTCGCCTGGGCACTCGCGCGCTTAGTGTTGAGTCTACAATCAGCGTTCGAACTAGATCTCCGACATCGGCCGTCTCTCCACCACTAAGCGTGATATCGACTCCGAGCTCACTCATCATGGCTACCGTGTCTCGGTAGCCACCGATGATCTCTGCCACCGCTTCATCTGGAATCAACAGACGATTTCTACCAATTGTGTTACTTAAGACCAAGCCTTGAGTGCCACCTGCACACGCTACATCGTCAATGTTCATCACAAGGCTGTCGATCGCGAGCGTTCGAAACCAGGAAGCATTATTCGTTTCTCGATAAAGAAGGTAGGCGACGATGCTTTTCGTGCCAGCTCCGTCGGCGTGCAAAAAATAGGCATATGTTGCGTCGCCGACTGGATCGGTGACCGGCGACGCGAAATAGCGCGAGGTGGAGCCTTCACCGATTGCGTTAAGAACGCCTGCCTTAGCCGACGACGCTCCCAGCGCGGCATAGGCAGAACTCTCGGTGCGGCTCTTACTCACGGTGTTGTGGCTCCTACTTTTTGAGTGAGTGGATAAACGCGATCAAGTCAGCGACCTGACCATCGTTGAGGTCGGACTGACCAGGCATCATTACGCTTAGCCCAACTGCGGCACCACCTTTTTGGATAGTCTCCTTCAATTTAGCGTCGTCAGTGGCGTACTTGTAGCCGCCAGCTGTGAGGTTTCGCGGTTTTTGTCCCTCGGGCATCGTAGCAGCGAGCGCTCCATCTCCGGCGCCTTTTTCACCGTGACACATCGCACATCGCTGAGCGAAAAGCGCCTTGCCGGCGTTTATATCAACCGCAAAAGCACTTGAAGTGAGCGATAGTAGGGCAACTAGGGAGAGTGCTGTTTTTTTCATATGTCAAACCTCTGGTGGTACGTTTTACTCTATTATGTTGTACTGTAGGAGGGCTCACTATAGCGATGGCTGGAGCGCTTGAAAAGTGAGCTCTATTGCGGTGCCAGTAGTAAGTGCCCACTAGCGAAATTATTAATAATAGAACGATATGCTGCCGATCTTTGATGACATTATGAAGGTCATACGCTCCCGAACTCAGGCTGAGTGGCGGAGCTTCTTTCATGAGCGTCTGACTCGGTGCCGAGACTACCTTCGAGCTCACGGAGAGCAGGGGGCGGTCTTAGGATTCGCCGCAGGGGTATTTATTGTCTTATTCTTTAAGCTCGCGTTGTGTTTGATGATACTTGCCATCCTGGCGTATCTGGGGATCCAGATGTTGGCGGAGAGTGAACAGTCGGGTACATAGCGCCTAGCCGCAAGCTGTACGCTCCTCGTGGTGGTTTCTGGGAGGAGTGCTTAACCCCTTCGAAGCTATAGCGTAATTTGCCTGAGTCGTCCGTCATCCTTCAGGCATCAGAATTGTAGGTGGCAAATAAAGCCGGTTCATAAAGTTTATATGCCGCCTGCCGACCGTAGTCAGTGAGGGTATGTAAAGGCTTCTCATGCATAAGGTTATTTCATCCCCTGAGCGTTTTATCTTTTTAGCTCACGACCTAGAGACAGCGGGGCTGTGCTGGAATCCTGAAATTGGCGATGAGGTGGCCGACCGAGAAAATAAAACTTCGGTGGCTATACTCGTAGATCCCCAAGGAATGTCGACAGACGAACTTCGCTCCACGTTCCTGTGGTTGCCAACAGTAGAGCAGATGCTGATGCAGTTCGAGGCCCGGCAGGCGGTCCTCTTTCATGCGGGGCTTGAGTATAGCGAGAGAGAGTGCTGCTACAAGACCGTCATTCAAGCCACGTGTGGCCATATCGAGTCGCGTGGAGAGTCCTTTCGTCTATCTCTTGGCCTTGCATTGCGAGGCTTGCTCATGTCGGATGGCCCGACTCTCATCAACTAGCTCTGAGCTAATCGTTCACAGCACTACCGAGAGTAAGGCGGCGACCGCTCCGTATTTTCATGTCTTGATCGAGATTCTGCAGAGAGAAATTGCGTCGCGTGTCATTGCAAGCATCTCTGCTCCGCCTTTTAGGTGCGCAAAGTCATCGGTTCAATCCGCACAAAACTGTACATATTTTTGACATGATCTTGAAAGATTTGGGACAAGTCGGGCTGGCCTATCATGTGAAAATTTTGACACCGATTTCCAACCTGTTGGTTTTCCGAACTTTTCCTCGACAAAACATTTGAAGCCCTCCCGGGTTGTCAAGAATCTAACATGGAAGCTGATGAGTGGTACAAACTTTGCCACCACCGTGACAGCCCGATGACAGCCCTTCAACGAGTAGTATGAGGGTGGGGAGTCGGGACGGTTTTAGTCAGTCGAAGTAATCCACCAGCATGGAGCTAGTGGAGGCATAAAGGTGAACAAGGAAGGTTCTCATGACGCACGAAGCGCCGCTCGCTATCCACGCTGAAAATCAACAAAACGCCGCATTCGCATCCGGCTTTGGA
>OMII01000224.1 GCA_900299055.1 Pseudomonadota bacterium
GACATTCCCTGTACTTCGATACCCGACTCTCGAAGGATCAAAAAATCTCGTGCAATTCATGTCACAAATTAGATAGCTTCGGCGTAGATAACGAAGCGACATCGCCTGGACACAAAGGGCAACGAGGTGGACGGAACTCCCCGACCGTATACAATGCGGCTCTGCATATGGCCCAGTTTTGGGATGGCCGCGCAGCGAACGTAGAGGCTCAAGCGCTCGGGCCGATCTTGAACCCGATCGAAATGGCGATGCCGTCAGAGGCAGCGGTGCTGGAGCGGCTCAAGAAGGATCAGAAGACTGTTGCCTCCTTCAAGGCAGCGTTTCCAGGAGAGTCCGATCCGGTCACGTACAAGAATGTTGGCAATGCCATCGGCGCATTCGAGCGAACTCTCCTGACACCGTCACGCTTCGACGACTTCCTCAAGGGCAACAACAGCGCCCTCTCAGAGCAGGAGAAGAAAGGTGGCGAGCTGTTCGTCAAGACCGGCTGTGTCGCCTGTCACAACGGCGCAACCATCGGCGGGCAGATGTACCAGAAGCTCGGTCTCGTTAAGGAATACCAGACCAAGGACTTGGGAAGATTCGAAGTCACCAAGTTGGAGTCTGATAAAAAGGTTTTCAAAGTTCCGTCGCTACGAAACGTCGCTAAGACCGGCCCTTACTATCACGATGGAAGCGTTGCGACCCTCGACCAGGCTGTGGCGCTGATGGCGGATCATCAGCTCGGCAAGCAGCTCTCCAAAGAGGAGATATCGGATATCGTGTCCTTCCTGGGATCACTTACCGGAGACACTAGCAAATACCTAAAATAACACGGATAAATTGCTTCCATCTCGACGACCATACGGCCCCTCTTGGGGCCGTATGCATTTGCGGGCATAAAATTGACTTACGTTCCTGCCACGCCCACAATACCGACAGTAGCCTCCTCGTACAGCCTCCTTGTACAGGGGTAGTCTACCTGTACCGGGGATACTATCCTCCTTCGACGCGGCCTGTTGTATGTCAAGCACCGACTCTTCCCCTACTCTACCCACCAGCACCCTCTCAACCGACACCGGCTTAGTGCCCGCGAGCCCATTCTTCGAACTGCTGACGACTCCTCCAGTGTACGCCCGCACCCTCGACGAAAAACCATGGCCACCGAAGCACGTTTTGAGATTCATTCAGGGATGCGATCGCGAACTTTTAACCGCTTCTGGCATGGAGCTTAACGCAGTAGTGAAAGGGGGCGACTGGCTACCGTTTGAGCGCGCTCTTACCAAGAGCCTCGAACCGCTACGACGCGAGATATCAAAGTCCATATTATCAGCTCTAACGAGTGTGTCGCGCGACTCTGCTCTCTCATCAATTGTATTTGGCGGCTACCAGGTGCATCTCGACACCATGACTTCCTTCTGGCTCGGCCATCCTGAGACAAAAACAAACCTTGAGACGCTCGTGAGGAACCTCGTGATCCAGTCTCCTCCATTCCGCGACGAGCGGCTTAACTCGACTGCGGCAGAAGCCCTTGTGGACAGCATATCCACTGGCAACCTTAATTTGCCCCACTTTGACTACAAAATCTTACGGCCTGATTTCGTAACTCTCACCTGTCACGCCTCAGTAAGAATGGAGGCCTCGCGCAGAGCGGCGTTAGAG
Source organism: Pseudomonadota bacterium (assembly GCA_900299055.1). GTDB lineage: Bacteria > Bdellovibrionota_C > UBA2361 > UBA2361 > OMII01 > OMII01. The sequence continues at coordinate 1,642 of OMII01000224.1, forward strand.
GAAAAAACTCGAGGGGCGAAATGATACCAACTGACCCAGCGCTCCTACCTGATTCCGCCCCATCACTCTGCGCTACGTGCCAACGAGAGGAGCGATACTGCGTGTGCGCCTTTACTACACCTACCGCTACCGCAATTAAAATCCTTATCCTCCAGCACCCTCAAGAGCCGGGTGTTGATATCGGCACTGTGCCAATTATTTCCACTCTCTTTCCTGACACCATTGTTCGCACGGGCCTCTCCTGGCCCAACTTCAGCAAAGCTCTTGGCAGTACAGCCGACCACAAGCGCTGGGGAGTCCTCTACATGGGGAGCGTTCATGTAGAGAACCTCTCCAAAGACCGAAACCTCTTTATCGTCGATAAAAAGGGCGAGGTTGTAGCCAACCAGGATGAAACGCTTCGCAATCTTGAGGGGATAGTCGTGCTAGATGGCACCTGGAGCCAAGCAAAGACACTGTGGTGGAGAAACGCCTGGCTTCTGAAGCTGCCTCGTATCGTATTGAGGCCAACTCATCCGCCGCTTTACGACAAGATTCGCAAAGAGCCCCGAAAAGGGTGCCTCTCTACGCTTGAAACCGTTGGAGAAACGATTTCCCTACTTGAGAGGCGCGATGATATCAACGCCGCGGTGCGCGCCCCGCTTACCGAACTAGTTTCTCGCCTTCAAAAGGACCCCAGACGCGCAGCGCCTCAGCGCGGCCGACGAGATTGGCGCCGACGCAGACCCCAACGACCATGAACGACGCTATTCAGTCCGGGATCTCGATTGGCATAACCTACGCCGTGAGCTTCACGATATACGGAGTCCTTATCCCCTTTCTCCCCATTGTCTTGAGCGCGCAGGGGCTCTCCGACACCGAGATAACACTTGCGATGAGCGGCACGGGGCTGGCGGCTCTCGTTGCCCCCCTACTGTTTGCCCACTTGGCCGATAGAAAATTTTCGTTTCGACGGCTGATGCCCTCTCTCTTGGCACTCTCTGCAGCCGCACTCGTACTGCTTCATTTGACGCACAAAGTCTCCCTTACTTTTTTCGTAATTTTTAGCGCCTACTTCGCTCTCATCCCCGCACTAACACTGCTGGATTCATTCACCATGGATTTTGTGATTCGGAACTCCGGCGGCTCCCGCAAACGACGCTTCGAATCCTATCGCATCTGGGGCAGCCTAGGCTTCATGGTTCCTACAATTGGATTAACCGTGTGGTATGGACACAACACCATCCCCGCCAGCACGCTCCTCGCACTCTCTGTAACAGCCTGCTTAGTCGCTGCCCTTTGCGCCTTACGTCTACCGGGCAACCAACCCTCGTCGGATCAAGGAAGGCTACCATCAGGACAGGCACTATCAGCGGCGTTCACGCCGCCTCTTCGAGGGCTTTTCATCGCCAACTGTTTCGCGGGCTCTGCGCTCGCCATCTTCTACATAATGTACCCACGTTTTCTGCAAGAGATCGGCTGCTCAACGGCCACGATCGGCTTAATTATTAATCTGGGAGTAGTGTATGAGATCATTTTAATGCCTTTCTCTGGGCGAATCATCCAGGCCCTCGGAATCAAAAATGTAATCATGCTGGGCTTCCTCTCTCTTCCTGTACGGCTCTTTATAACCGTTGCTTGGCCTACGATGCCGGTGGCGATCGCCACACAGATCCTTCATGGTCCGCTTGCGATAGGACTCCTTATTGGAGTGCCGATCTTTCTGCAGGAAAACGCCGACACCTCATTTCGACACTCTCTGCAAAGTATCAATACGACGATTAATCAGGGGCTAACTCGAATGATTGGGCCCGCCATCGGAGCACTCCTGGTAGGTATCGGGAATACAAGTGATGCGTTACGCGGATTACTCCGCGCCCTCGTTGCATCGGCAATACTCGCTTCTGTCGCCACTATCTGTTTTTGGTTCACGTCAAAAACATCAGCTCACAAAACGCTGGGCGTCAGTAGCACGGGCGTTGAATAACTCAGATAAATCCAAACTTGCTTATGATGATAGGCAAGGTAGTGGCGAGCCGAGCGGTGTGCTTTCTGACACACCGCTCGGCTACGCCAAAACCTTTCAGTTTGGCTTAAAACCGCTTGGCTTAAAACCGCGCTGCCTCAGACCGGCGATTACTGCATCTAAAACAGCTGGATTAGCCATCACGTCCGGGAATCGTCGGAAGTGCTCGACGATCTCCTGCGGTATTTTCGCAGCGAGATCGAGAAGCTCTGTTACGTTCTCCAGCGAAGTCCCTAACCGAGTCGAGATCTCCTCATCAGACAACGAGTCATTTAGGGCCAATGAGATCGCCCTGGATGCGTCCTCGTTGAAGAGGCTTCGCAACCGACTTAAAATCTCTTCGACATCACCGACTGCTCCGCGAGCAGCTCGGCGTCTCTGCAGTCGCCGAGCTTCCTCGGCTTTTCGCTGCTCTTTTTTTCGAGCCTCGCGCTTCTTGCGCTTGCGCTCGTCTTTGCGAGACATGGAGGAATCCTCCCACAACCTCGAAAAAACCGGTGGTGTACGCAACCACCTTGCCCACGGTACTGTCTACCACAGTAGGACCAATGAAGTTAATTTTGTTGTTTTCAGGACCACCCACCAGACTGGTGCTATCTGTCGGATACTGTCAATTTTGGAGCCGATAAGACGGCCGCGTAGTAAAAACCGCTAGTTGAGGCACTGTAGTATGAAAGTCGGAGAGCTTGAGCGCCGCAATAGTAAAAGGCATGATGCCGAGGCGCTTTACAGGTCCAACGTGGGAACGAGAGGCATATAAACCGATGACAGACGGAATGACAGAACAAGATATAGCTCTCCGAGCAAGCCCTCAGAGCAACCTACCACAGTCAACTCATACGTCCACTCTGATTCAGCCCATCGATTTTTCAGAGCGCGTGCGCCTGTGCAGGATAGATTGCTTGGCTGCGGATGGACGCTTTACCCGGGAGCAGATCGCTGGAATATCGACTGACGAGTTTGAGTGCCGCAGCCTACATGGTGTCGTAACTGTTGACAGTGTCGATCTCGGTGTTATTCGAGTGACTTCGGTAAAAGAAGTAGCAACGTTGCCATTTCAGCACTTTTACCCATCATTTACAGAAGCTCTTATGCCAGGCGATGCTGAGATATCGAAGTTTGTCATTCTGCCAGAGCATCGCCGCGGCAAAACTATCGGAAGGCTCGTTGAGGCCGGATTCCGATTCGCTGTGATGGAAGGCGCTCAACGACTATTCATAGATGTGGTGGATGGGAACCTCGGGGTGAACCCCAAAAGCTACCAGAAACACTACGGGTTCCAGTTCACTGACCACGTTGGATTTGATGATAATTACGGATGTAAAACTCATTTGATGGTGCTTGAGGGCGCTATTAATATCAGCAACGTTGCAAGTGAGCTCACGGCTCGGCAAGCTCGCTATTCACGTCACTAGTCGAACTGAACCTCACTGAGCCATGTCAGCAAGGAGAGGTAGCCCAATCCAGGAGTTTCATGCTATCTCCTCACCAATGAAACGCTGGATCGCCACTCTGTTTTTGATTAGCTCCTATCCTCTTACGGCTCAGTGTGAGCGCTTTCCGCTCGAATCTCCTCAAACCTCGGTCGTAGGGAGCCTTGGGCAGGCTCGTGCGCGCTCCGACGACACACTGATCGATATCGCTCGCGAATTCGACCTAGGCTACGATCAGATCGTAAGCGCCAATCTCAACGTAAATCGATGGATACCAGGCGAAGGTACCGTTGTTACGCTCCCTTCCCAGTACATCCTTCCGGGAGCAGTCCGTAAAGGACTCGTACTCAACATCGCCGAGCTCCGGCTCTATTACTATCCCGCTCTCGCCAAAGGATCGACACCTGAGGTGTTTACATACCCCGTGAGTATTGGTCGAATGGATTGGCGAACGCCGCTGGGAATCACTCGTGTTGTCAAAAAGGAGCGAGATCCAGTATGGCGTCCACCGCCATCTATTCGCGCCGAACACGCCCGTGAGGGGGATGCACTGCCTGAGTCAATCGCCGGCGGAGATCCAACTAATCCACTTGGAAGATTCGCCCTGCGTCTTGGAATTCCAAGCTATTTGATTCACGGCGTGGATGAGCGCAAAGCTTTTGGAATCGGGATGCGCGTGACTCACGGATGCATTCGAATGTACCCGGAGGATATCGAAGAGCTCTTTGGCTTAGCTCCAGTCAACACCCAGGTCACTATCGTTGATGAGCCGATTAAGATTGGACGACTCGGAGACCGGGTGTTTTTGTCCGTGCATCAACCACTTGATGAAGGTGAAGATGAATCGCTCCCTCCTCTTCCCCGCGTAACCCTCGGGCAGGTGATGCACCACCTCTCAACCCAGATGCGCGCCGATAGTAGTATTGATTCGGCCCTCATCGCTACGATCGTCGAGGTAGGCGATGGAGTTCCGCACGAGATCGCCGTGGCAAGCGACTCACGTAGCTATACACGAGACACCACCATGCCAGCAGAGACAAGAAAACCAAGCTCTATTACCGATGAATACCAAAAGGCGGTATCGCACTATTTACAGGGCTCTGCAGACAAGAGTACGTCTCAACCATCTGAAGCGCCCCGCCGCCAACCTCGCCCACCGTATGAGGAGGCTGACGACAGTACTGTCAGACAATACTTGGAAGAGCGGTATTAATTCCCGCGTAGCTGCTCATGTATAAGAACAGATCAAATGCACGCTCTGCGCGCTACACGCACGCACGAAACTCCTCGTGCATACAATCCACCCTACGAAGGCTTGCAGGCTACTTGTACATCGAGCGCTTGAAGCTTCTGTTGAGCATCTCTTCTGCTCGACTGGCACGGGCATCTGCGTCCTGCGCAAGACGCCGCGCCTCTTTCGCCTCACGAAGAGCCTCATCGGCTTTTCGACTTGCTTCACCAGCGGCATCCATCGCTTCTTCCTTGGCAAGCCGAACCTCACTGCTTGTCGCACAACCAGTTGACATAACAGTCACAGCTGCTAACGCGAACAGGTATTGAGATTTCATAGTACTACTCCTCTATAAAAAGCACTTACACTCGATTGCACTGGCAATCAGCTATACGATCAAAAGTACCAGGCTAGTCGTAGCCTGATTTATCTCTTAGCACAACAATTGAGCAACGTCTCAACGAATCTCGACGATTGTTCCTATCGTAACAAGCTCTGAGAGCAGATGTATCTGATTGTTTTCAAGAGCGATGCAGCCGCCAGTCCAATTGGCAAGACGATGCACCTCAAGACTGCCACGACCTACCCCATGGATACCGATAAAACCCCCCAAGGGCGTATCCTGCGGCGGGACCTCGCCCAGCACGTGGGCTCGCAGGATACGCTCATAAAGTTGCCTATCAATCCTACCTGCCTCAAGACCACGCTGAGCATCGACCCTCGATGGATAGTTAAGCCCAATAAAGCGAGAAAACTTACTTTGATTACGGATCCAAGCAACGCGATACACGCCACGCGGAGTTACGTCATCACCACGTCGAATCTTCTCTTTCACGCCGGCTGCACCGACTGCGATATTTTGAAATATGAGGGGCGCAGACCCTTTTTTGTATACGACCATTCGGTCTTGTGCACTATCAACAAGCACCCAAGGGTCTGAACGCTCGTAGTCCTCAGCTGGGCCTCGGGAAGGCGTCTCGTGAGCGGGCCCCGTAGGTTTCGACAGACACCCTGTACATGACGCCAACAGCACCCCGGCGCACAGCAACCAGAATCGCACAGGAAACACCTTAGCCATCTTATTGACCCCTGATAAGCCCCTTTACCTACTGACCCGAAAAGGGACTTTATGCGCCTATTCTACCTCTGGCAACCGCTTCAACGTACGCAGGAATGAGGTCCAGACCAGCCCCCTATTAGACTAGGGACCCGTCAGCCGGTATTCTGTATCTGTAGGCGCGCCTTAAACACCTCAAAAGGTACAGATATGCGGCTCACAAGCGGAAGCTCCGCTCCATCTCTATTGCACCCAACTAGTGCGTCCTCTCGACACCTTTCGGGCCTTACTATGGCCCTCGCTCTTACGGTTCCAGGCATAGAAGGGGTTTTTCCAAAGACTGTCTCCGCGAGTGAGCCCGAACTAGTCCCCATTGTGCAGACCGAGCCGTTCAGCACCACGATAGAGTTTGACGACAAACAACGCCCCGTGCGTGAGATATGTCGTGAAGGCGGCTGGAGTGACACCCTCGATCCGTCGACAGGAAAAAAACTGTTTCGTGACCTCACTACACCCGAAGGGACCCATCGACTGGCATACGATGACTACGGTCATTTATGCCCGCCCCTACACATCACGCAGGCCTCTGATGCACGCGTCGCAGAAGCTACATACATCGCTGATGTCGCGCGGCGGTTCTGCTCTCCAGAGTCCTTGCAGCGATTTTTTGAATGTTATTTCAACTACACATGGGACACGCCCAACCCTCGACATCCTCTGATGGTGGGTAGCAAGACTAACTACGACGATTATTGGCAAACACCATCTGAAACGCTGCGTAGATGTGAGCAAGGAAAATATCTTGGGGATTGTGACGATCTCGCGTTTTTAGCTCAGGCAATCCTTCAACAGCAAGGGAAGCAAGCGCTCGTGCTCAATGTGGGCGCGCATGCTATTTGCGTATGGGTAGACTCATCGCCACAAGGATTTACCGCACATTCTCTGTGTACCTTCGGGTATGACCGGAACGGCTCCCTCGCACAAGGAGACTTGGCTCCCACTCACTCGCCAACGCTCAAAGATGCCCTGCAGTCGCTTATGAAAAAATATGAAAAAGGAGGGCTTGGTAGTGACAGTGGCTTCTCTTATGCAGTCGGGGACACGATAGATGTAATGCTGCCCGACTTGGCAAAAAGAACTCAATGCACCCTGCCACTAGAAGCGCTGACTGATGTAAAATTATACGGCTATCTACGCCCCTACGAACTCAATCGAGATGAAACTACCACTCTTTTCTTGAGGGAAGCTATTGAGCGCTATCCCACCGCAACGATATTTCGTCTCGAGCTCGTCAACGCCCTCAAGCGCGAGCAATCAAGCGTCGCGACCGAAGAGCTCGAAAGAGAATTAATCAACTTATGCGCTCTTCAACCTCTCACTGCTGCTCACCAGGAAGCACTGTCGCTGTTCTATTCTGAGCGTCGCGAGTTCACAAAGGCGATCCATCACTGCCTCAAAGCTCTACAGCTAGACATCAAGGGGTCAAGTCGACTAATGCCGTACCTCACGAGCCTGTCGAGTTTCATCGGAGAATACACCAAGGAGTTTGGCACGCAGGTGCTGCGAGAAGCTCTCCCCTCAATGCGATCCGCACTACACACTACGGGATATCCCAAAGAGCAATTAGCACTCATGCGAACCTGCTTTTTTCACCTCGGCGAACAGGAACAGATACTACCACTCCTGGCAGAGCGCGCTGAAGCGACACTGCGGTCATCCCATTCTATTGCCGCCGCGTTCTCACCGCGCTCTCGTGAGAGGGTAGAGGACACTACTGCCCTCATAGAACTCCTGCGTGAGCAGCTCCGTTTTGGGATGATCGCTGACGCAACATCAACTTTTAATCGAGTACTGCAGCACCGGGGCCCGGGACCGCATATGCGCGAAGCTGTACCGTCGCTACGCCACTTACCCTATCGAGAAGACACAGTGCAGCTGTATCGAGCTATGCTCGGCCAATGCGTCAACTGGTCTGGCGGACATATGGAGCTTGTAGAATATCTACACGCAGCTGGCCAGAACCAGGCAGCTATTCTTGAACTACGCACGGCAGTCAGCTGCTGCACCGATATTCCTGCAATAGTGAGAGACCTCGAATCGATGCCCGGATTGGCCCAAACTCCGGAATGGGCGAGCATCATGGAGCAGCTTCGAGAAAGACGATCTACGAACTCCACTCGAAGACATTAGAACGCCGCGACTTCGCACCTGAAAAGGCTACAAGCGTGCCGCGAGCAAAAAAAAAGCCCCGACAAGCTTTCGCTTATCGGGGCATAAATCTGGCAACGACCTACTTTCCCGGGAGATCCCAGTATCATCGGCCTTTGAGAGCTTAACTACCGTGTTCGGTATGGGAACGGGTGTGACCTCTCAGGTAGAGTCACCAGA
>OMII01000225.1 GCA_900299055.1 Pseudomonadota bacterium
ATGATCCACTCGGCTTGGTGACAGGCCAGTCATGGGACCTTAGGGGTCCTGTATTGCTGGCAGCTAAAGTAACCCCGGACCGGAGTACCTCGAGCCACTAGAACCAGTTTGGCTTGGCTACTGATGCAATCACTCAGATACGCTCTTAGGGCGGCGTCGTTGACTGGTTTATAGCGTTCCGGTTCGAGCGATACGTGCAGCTCCTGCACTTGTCGTTGTATGGGCAAAATGTCACCAAGATCTGAATGTGTGGCTCGTTTAATCAGTATGCTCATGATCTCGGATAACGTTTCAGTGAGCGGGCGCCTTGGCGATCCGCTCGAATAGTTTGTTATTCACTCCACTCCATTTTGACGTGAATTTCCGTCGTGCTGGTAGTCCTAAAACCAAGCCGACGATACAGATCCTGAGCTCTGTTTTCTCGCAGAACAACTAGCCGCAGCGGCAGGTTCAAGCTTTTGGCAATCTCCATCTGTTTTTTCACGATGACACTACCAATTCCTCGCCCCTGATATTCCGGAAGAAGCTGAAGCTCACTCAAATACAAACAATCCGTTTTGATCTCTGTGCTCACGACGCCTATCGGGACCCCATCGATCTCCACAATTTTGTGGGGCGCTCGATTCAAACCCTCTCGGAAAAAGCCATCCTGCATCGATTCGTCCCACGAACCGAATTGTCTGATGACCACATCCCGATATGCGGCATGATGAACATTGCGGCAAAATTCGAAATCTACATCGAGGTTAATATCTCTGTAGCTGATCGTCTTCATGATTTTAGAGGATAACGCTTCAGTGAGCGGGCGCCGTGGCGATCCGCTCGAATATTTTGTTATCCGAATATACAGTTTATTTGCCTTCGCGATGGGATAGGGTGACAATGTCATCAACTACTTGCTTTAATGGTCGAGTAGCGTCAATGACTTCAGCTCCAAATCGTTTGTAGTCCTCCTCAGCGTTTCTAAGCCAGCCCAGTATAGCCGCTAATTCATGTTCTTCTCTCCCAAAATCGTTATCCGCACGGCTTAATAGCCGAGTGCGCACTGTTGCCTCGTCGGCAAGTAGATAGAAGACCTTGGAAAACAAATCCCAGACCTGGACCTCATTAGCAACTGATCCACAGATAAAGACAGGATCTCTCTGGCTTGTATTAGCTATTGCCTCAACCTTGTTCCTATCCATGTGCCAATCGTGTCGGTTCTGCCACTCCGGGGTTGCCCACACTTCTCTAGACGGCATCGCAACTGACTGTCCAGAGCTCTTGTCGTACCAGCCAGCCAAACCATCTCCATCTGTATCATACGCCTGCTCACCGCGTATTTTGAGCTCTCGACAGACCGAAGATTTGCCCACTCCAGGAGAGCCCGTGACGAATATTAAGCTCATGTCCATGTCCCTCATTGGATAACATAGTATTGTGCAGATCTGCCCATCTAAGCCAGTTCCGCCACCATCCATGGTACGTTCGACCCTTTTGACCAGTCAAATAAATCAATCATATCCATATTATCAAGCGCCTGGACCGAATCCTTGTACAGGGTACATCTATCTCTTTTAGGTAGATGTGCAGATATGCCCATCTATGGCCCGCAAGGGCTCTGCACAACTTCTTTTGCTAAAATCCGATGAAAGGGCATGAGTTCAACGCAGCCCCCTAGGATGTTACTTGATGTTGTGCGGGAGGTTATTCGATTGCGTCACCTGAGCGTTTTGTCGCCTCTGGTGAGCGGCGTGTAGCCGGGCAGCTGATGTAAGGGGAAGCGTTCCATTTGTATCCACTTTTATCCCCGCTTCCCGCGTCGCCCCGACTCGGCTACCCTTTGCAAATGGCACCACAGCACCACTCACAGCAGTTTTGGGTCGACGCCCTCAAGCTAGCGCCTCACCCGCAGGGCGGCTTCTTCCGAGAGACTACCGCTCGCGAGATTTCCAGTCGACTGGAGCAGGGTTGCTTCTTGATAGGCATGATCCGTAGTGCGCTTTTCAGGCGGATCGTCCGAGTGGTAGGGGTGCTCGTGCTTTTGCTCTTCTCCTCGCACGTGGCAGCGGCGGAGGAGGCTGAGTTCCGGATTGGAGCTGCGCTCCCGCTGACCGGCGAAACAGCTACGTTCGGAGTCGACGTCAAGCGTGGCATGGAGTTGGCTGTGGAAGATTTGGCGGCGAAGGGAGTTCGGAGCAGGCTGTTCTTCGAGGACACCCAGCTTGTTCCTCGGTTGGCGGTGAGCGCCGCTCAAAAACTGATCAATCAGGATAAAGTTCAGCTCCTGGTGAGCATGTGGGACACTGCCGAGGCAGTCGCGCCGATAGCGGAGCGGGCGAAGGTGCCACATATCAGCATACGATGGAATCCTCGCGTTGCTGAGGAGTTTGCCCACACCTTTACCTTCGAGAGCACTTATGTGACCTGGATAGGAGAGACTCTCGACCTTGTGAAGAGGTCGGGGGCGTCTCGCATTAGCGTCATGACCGACGCGTCGGGGGCAGGCTGGGTCTTGGCGCACGAGAATCTGTTGGCGCAGGCCAAGGAGAAGGGGCTGTCAGTTGTTACTGACGTTGAGGTCATGGCCAAGGACAGCGAGGTGAACACTGCCGTAACCAGGCTTCTCTCTAAGCCAACAGACTACATCGTGTTGCTGCAGATGGGGGGACTGCTTCGAGATGTCATGGGCATCTTACAGGAGCGCCACGTTACTACTCCGATAATCGGATACTTTGAAGGGACAGAGGACCTGCCGTTCGCCGAGGGCCGCCCATTTATCGCGCAGTTTGAGAGCCAGCCGTGGTTTCTTGAGAAGTTTCATCAGCGTTATCCCGGCGAAGTGCCGATGCGGGCCGCGTTCGGCTATGACCTTGTCTCGGTGTTAGGAGATCTCATCCTGAAGCTGGGCCGACAGCCGACTGAGGCTGAGATCCTACAGCATTACAACACCCTGAGAGCGTTTAAGGGGGCGACAGGGGAGATCTCGGCTAATGACAGGCGCAACATTGAGACCAAGTGTGTGGTCAAGGAGATTCGCAACGGAAAGCCAACCTTGCTCAATAAGGCGCCGACTCGTTAAAACGGGGACGCTTCGCGTTTTGTCGCCTCTGGTGAGGGGCGTGTAGCCGGGCAGCCGATGTAAGGGGAAGCGTTCCATTTGTATCCACTTTTATCCCCGCTTCCCGCGTCGCCCCGACTCGGCTACCCTTTGCAAATGGCACCAGAGCACCACTCACAGCAGTTTTGGGTCGACGCCCTCAAGCTAGCGCCTCACCCTGAGGGCGGCTTCTTCCGAGAGACGTACCGCTCGCAAGATGACATCGCTCCCGACGGAGATCTGGCTCGCTTCGGCGGGGTTCGGTCGTGCAGCACGGCGATCTACTACCTGCTCGGACGAGGGGACTACTCTGCGTTTCATCGGATCAAGTCGGACGAGATGTGGCATTTCTACGCAGGCGGCCCCCTCGAGGTTCATATCCTCGACCAGGCGGGGCATCGAGCGGTTACCTTGGGACAAGAGGTGACGAAAGGGCAGCTGCTTCAGGCGGTGGTGCCGGCAGGGGTGTGGTTCGCAGCGCGGCCTCATGCCGACAGTGAGTACTCTCTTGTGGGCTGCACCGTGAGCCCAGGCTTTGATTTTCGAGATTTTGAGATGGCGTCTGCTCGCCAGATCGAGCAGCAGTATCCGATGATCGCCAGCGATCTTCTGAAGATGTTCCCGGCGCG
>OMII01000226.1 GCA_900299055.1 Pseudomonadota bacterium
AGCTTGTAGCGTTCATATTTCATCAAGTCGGCTGCGATCTCGAGTTGTTCCCGCTCTGATATGCCCTCGCTGCAGAGGGCTGTGTTTATAGATACTGGATATCTCTGCAGTTCGGCTGCTTCACCAGTCCGTAATTTCTGCTCAAAATCAGCATCCTCTTCGGCGCTAAGACGGGCAAGCATTTTTGCCTGAGCCTCACTCTCAGAGGTTGCATAGCAGGAGTTTGTTTGACCCTTTATGTTACTAATTGGCTGGTTGCTTTGATGTCTCAGGCGTTGTTGTAAGTGGGCGACTCTGCGCCGTAGTCGTGCAACGCCATCCGAATGGACTAGGAGAGCAGACTGAGCCTCATGCGCAGTTACAACACCGTCAAAGCTTGAGAGTGTCGCTAGCGCAGTCGCGACTGTTATACATCCTGCGATTGTTATAGCTAATTTTGGAACCATGCTCCGAACCAGTACTCAACGAGCTTTCCACCAGAGCTCTACTACTGTGATATGGTGAAGATGCAAAAGCCGGTACGCTCAAAGAGATCACAAGATGATAACATTCTCTCCGTGAATGTAACTCTTTGATAACGTGGGAGTAACTCCCTGCTAGATGGCGGATGAGAGCTCTTTAATACGCTACGTCCTGGATTCGATAGTCGCGGTCACGATGAGAGGGTACCCGCGTGGGCTCTTACGTCCGGGAGTCCACAGGTATGTGGGCACCAAGTCGGAAAAATCCCTTGCGAGCTCATCAACTGGAAAGTTGTACTCATCCGATGGGCCCGGAATGATAACCAATGCTTTGGCGCCTTTTGTCTCGCTGATAGCTTTTCGAAGTTCTTGACGAGAGGCGAGAAATCGAACGTTTGGAAGGTCCAGCATTCCCTCAGGTGAATCGTACGTTGGATCGTTGAGTACCAGTACTGCAATTCCTTGCTGAGCAGCGCTCCGAGCGGCAAGGACGACAGCTGCTCGACGCAGGCCATGGTCTGTGAACCACACCGTGCTTCGCTGCGTAAGATATTCTGTTTTGTAAAAGTGAAAGTTTGCCATCGCTGAGGCAATACAGACTACGCCTGGTATAATCCAGCGCGGCAAATATCTTGCGACAGGCCGTGAGATCAGGTCTGCGCCCATTGCTCCAAGGAGGACGATAAAGAACGTGTTCCCCACCATGCGGCGGGCTATGCCGTGAGGCTCTAAACTATCCAGCGGAAAGGACAGGATCATCGGGAGCGTGAACATAACGAGGCCAGCTATAGCGATACGACATTCTCTCTTCCATACGGAAAATGTCAGGGCATATCCGAAGCCAATGATACTGAGCACTGCTAAGACCGGATCGAGGAGTGGCCCCGAGGGACGAAAGTAATGCCGGAACGCATCCGATGATGCCACAAAAAGTTGGTGAATCGCGTCCAGCGAAATGTGCAGGTATGCCCCAATCGGCGAAAGCCCCATCGCAGCTAGGCGCATTTGCCGAGCTTCACTGGCTTGATTGTAGCGGAAGAAGCGATCTGAGCCTGAGATGTGAGTACTTAGACTCCCGTCGGCATAGAGAAATGGCAGGTACGTTAGAAGGAATACTGTAGCGCATAGGAGAAATGCGCTGAGTATCCGCTTGCGAGTTGTCGGGGGCCTCACTACTAGAAAATCTAGGAAGAGATACGCAGAAAATGGAATGCCAATAATTGATATTTTTTTTGCTAGGATGGCGAAGGTCCACAGAAGGCCTAGGCCAGCAGCTGCCGCAAAGCTACCGCTGCCAAAAGCCAACAGTGAGCACAGTGTAGCGAGCGAAATTACAGTGAGCTCGTAGGGATAGACGTATATAAAGCGAGAGTTAACCCAGTGCCACCCAAATACAGACAGTAAGACCGCCGCAGTGAGAGCAATTCGACGATTGCACAGAAGCTTTACCGCAAAGTACCAGATGGGGATAGAAAGCGAGGCAAAGAGGGCGGTGACGAACTTCTCTAGAACAAATGAATCAATAACGTTTTTCAGGCGTGATGCGGTAAGGTACACCAGCCAGTGCACGAAGAATGGATTTGAAGTCGTCGAGGTATCCCAGAACTTGATATCCGGAAAACGCTGTAGGCTGAGCATCTCTGAGTAAATAATTATTTCGTCCACCGCAGCGGTTATGGGCCCCTGTAGTCGTAATACAAGGGCGATCGTCAAGAGAGCTGCAGCTATGCCTGCGTCCACGAGGGGAGCAAATCTGTTTAAGTTGCGCGCTGTGGATGCTTTGTAGTCGAGGGTTAAGCCGAGCATGAGTAGACATATTGCACCCGAGCCCCATAACGAAAACAGCTGAGGATTATTGAGCGAGTTGCTGTTAATGGCAAAGATAAGGCGTGACAGGGAGAGCGCGGCGAGGAGGGCGAAAAAAGCACTAAGGGGGATCCGATGGGTAAGCAGTGACGAACCTAAGAATCGTCGGAAGAGCAGGGTGCACGCTGAGGCCTCTAGCGCGATATGGAGAAAAGAAACACCGAATGGACCAGTTGGCGCCTTCGGGATGTTCCAGGCGGAGTATAAGAAAAAGCAAACAACGCTCCAAACGATCGTCACGCTTAACCAACGACCTGCTCGCGTACCTCGTGGGCGAGAAGAGGCGCTCTCACGGGACGCAGAATGACCCGTCGCTGACGCTTCATTATAGACATCTTCAGATGACCGCGACGGCTCGCTCGATGCTGACCCCATGTGACTCGTGTAATGCGAAAATAGCTGTAAATTCGGAAGTCTAGGTGAACTTCATCAGAGATCATGCAACGTGCTACAGCTTATGGCAAGTTGGCTTTTTACCAAGCTTTAGGAGGGGAATTGCGCCTGCCCAAGCGGATGACCCCAATAGTTTATTCCGTAGGTGCGTCGCCACCTTCGTAGACTAGCTCTCACACGAGGAGGCTGCCCTTTACTCGCTGTAATCAAACGAAAGGGAGTACCGCTGGGATGGATCCAGAAGTCGGGCGATCCGCTCGCGCAGCATCGTCCCACGCTTTTTTGTCTGCGCGCGCTTGGAAGCGATCGCTAGTGCACGCTTTGAACCAACGATAACGAGAAGTTTTTTTGCTCTTGTGACTCCGGTGTAAACAAGTTGCCGTTCAAGCAGGGTAAAGTGGGAGTCGTCAAGCGCGAGCACGACACACGGAACTTCCATGCCCTGAGAACGGTGAACTGTAACTGCATACGCCAAAGATAGCTGACTTATCTCACTGCGTGGATACTCAATGAGGCGCCCGTCCCAGAGCTCAACAATGACTTTTTGGTCTTCCTGGTTTACCTGGACAACGGTACCCATGTCTCCGTTGAACACTCCCGAAGGATCGATTTTATAGTTATTAACTCGTTGGCAAACACGGTCATGTACCCGGAGCTCAAAGTCTCCGACCTCAAAAATTTCCGCATCTGAGTGGGAGGCTCGCGGATTGAGCTTCTCTTGAACGCGCTTGTTCAGCTCAAGAGTGCCGAGTGGACCCCGGTTTGTTGGTGTCAGGACGGCTATATCAGCGCCTGAGAATCCAAACTTTCGGGGGATCTGTTCCGAAACAAGGCTTTCAATGAGTCGCGCGCATTCCGTTGTATCCTCACGTTGAATGAAATACGCGTCAGTTTTCGTAATTCCGTCGGGAGTCGGAATCTGAGGGACTTCTCCTGTGTTGATCATGTGAGCGACGGAGTTGATGTGCGATTCCTCGCCCCGGCGGAAGAGTTTTGAGAGCGCGACAACTTTAAGAGAGGGTGAGGCGACAAGATCTCCAAATACCCTACCTGGCCCAACAGACGGTAGCTGATCCTTGTCCCCTACGAGAATAAGAGCGCACTTTGGCGAAACGGCTGCGAATAGATCTCGGGCCAGAGGTAGGTCAACCATTGAGGCTTCATCGATGATGATTGCCTCGTATGGGAGAGGATTCCTGGCATTAAAGGTAAACTGGGATGAAATCGGGTCGAACTTAAGTAACCTATGGATAGTGCTCGCTGGTGTCGAGCATACCTGAGACATACGTTGTGCTGCGCGGCCCGTCGGCGCAGCCAGTGCAAATGACAGGCCACTTCGCTCGAAAAGAAGAGTTAGAGCTTTGATGATCGTGGTCTTTCCGCACCCCGGGCCTCCAGTGATGATCATGAGGGGATAGAGCGCCGCCAGCTCAACTGCAAATCGTTGCTCAGAGGATAAGGTAACCCCCAAAGTGCTTTCAGCTTCAGCGATAGCTGTAACGATAGCTTGTCGAGCTTCGTCTGTGCGAGGGAGTGGGGTGAGTCTTGAGGCGATGAATTGCGCAACCTCCTGTTCCGCGCGGTCCATTTTTTCGAGGAAGAGAGCTCCATCCAACGAGACGAGTACGCCATTTGAGAGAAGATCGTCGATGTGCTCATGAAGGAGGGAACCATCCTCAATACCAAGTAGCATTCTTGCCCGCTCAAGTAGAGACTTTCGCGATAGGTAGCAGTGTCCTTCATCTGAAGCTGCATCAAGCGCAAAGTAAAGCCCAGCCTTGAGTCGTTTCGGAGAATCAGGTTCCCAGCCTAGATTAAGAGCGATTGTATCCGCCGTGTGAAATCCTATGCCACGTACTTTGCGTGCTAGATCGTATGGGTCAGAACGGAGCACATCGAGTGTTTTGCCCTTGAAGCACTCATATATTCTGGCCGAAAGATTTGGTGAGATCTGGTGCTCTACGAGGAACCTCAGAATCTGGTCGAACTCAGACTGCTGTGCGAGCGCTAGGTTGAGGAGGTCAGCTTTCTTTTTCCCAACTCCCGATAGTTTGGCGACACGCTCGGGGTTGGTACGGATGGTTTCCAGTGACTGCTCGCCGAACTCTCGCACGATCCGTTCAGCGGTTTTCTTTCCAATGCCGGTGATTAGGCCGCTTGATAGGTACCGTTCGATGCCCTGAGAGGTTGATGGTGGTGTTTCGAGGATGCTTTGGAGGGTGAATTGCTTTCCAAACTTGGGGTGCGCGATAAATGACCCCGTCATCGTTACGTAGGAACCGACTTTTGCATGCGGACATACTCCGACGGCTGTTATTCGTTCACTTGAACTGTCTACCAGTACTTGTAGCACGGAGTAGCCATTGGCCGCGTTTCGAAATGTGACACGATCAACTGTACCTCGTACGACCTCAACTTCCGTGGATTCTTTCATTGTTGGCGGGAGGTTAAAAATACTGTCGAGAATGTTCTACAGGGCGTCACGTGCCGCTTTTCTTACCGAGGCGTTAGTCTATTTTCTTTAATCCATGCCACCAAGCGGTGGGGGAAATGTTCGGCAGCTCAGCCATCAGCGCTTTTGCTGACTTCGTTTGTATGCGTTGCGCGGCGGCTTGGAACCACTCCTCAGCGTCCGAGAATCCTTGTGCTATATATTCTCGAGCTCGCACTGCGAGTTCAAGAAGGTCTGCGTCTTTGGCGATGATTCCGGCCGTAGAGGAGCGCTCCTCGATTTGATGCCAGAGGCCCAGTACTTGTGCTCCCATATCTCCCAGTCGTGAGGTCTGCTCCTCAACGGCTCGGGTCTCGTCCGCATTTATGTATCTGTTGGCCATCTTGTGGATGTCGCCGATACGCGCCTCGCCTATGTCGTGAAACATGAGGATTGCGGCTACCTCATGTGGATTCTCATAACCCTCGAGCTTGGCAAGAACCCAGCCGATCTGAGCTGCTCGTAGGGTGTGGTCGGCGATACTTTCGGGGTGTTCGATGCCCAGGAGGCGCCACCCCTCCCGCTTGACTCGAGATAGCTGTCCCATTTCGAAAAAAAACTTAAGAATCTCTTGTGATTGCATATACCCCGAACCGTAACGCCCGGAAGTGGCTCGAGTAAATAAAAAAACGTAGACGTCCGGATATAAAAGTTGGTGATGCCCCGGTATTTCAGGTTCTGGGGGAGTATGGAATGGGTCGGGTGGCTTGATCTGGGTTGCCACTTAGCTTAGTATCGCCCGGTTCCAAAAGAAGTTGCGCTAGTAGCTCAGCTGGTAGAGCAGGAGACTCTTAATCTCTTGGTCCGGGGTTCGAATCCCTGCTGGCGCACCATTTCACTCACTCACTCATTCATTCCCCCTGCACTTCGTTCGATAGACTCGACCCGAC
>OMII01000227.1 GCA_900299055.1 Pseudomonadota bacterium
TGAGGCAATCACGGGTGAGTCCATGCGCACGACTTCTTGTCGCGTTCGTAACGCGTTTCTCCGTTTGCAGTACCCAAGGCACACTCCTCGGGTAGATGTAATAACGGATAAGATGATGAAACTATTAGGGTTGGTGCCTGAGATGCTGGGGGCGTGCGCAGCGTTTGCTGTGTGATTTCAATGGGTTGAGATCGCCGTGATAAAAAGATCCGCCGCAGAAGGCGCCGGATTAAACCCCAACCCTCCCAATCACGCTTTCATGTGCGGCGGCGCGGTGCTGCGTTTACATCCTGCGGTGGGCGTACACGCCCATTTCCCTCGGTCCTTTGTCTAACCAAGGTGATATCTGCCTACGGTGTCATTCGCGGGCTGAATGCAGATTGATCACGACTAGTATGCTTGTGAACTCTTCTGTGTCTATCGAGCGCGTCTAGCTGATTGCTGCGCCTCGTAGCGCGCCAGGTTGCTACAGCTGTTGTATGGACGAACGCGGAATCTTTTTACTCTACGAGTAGCCCATGCTACTTTGCGGCACGCTCTGTTGAGCGTTGTTGTTTTTTCCTCGAAAAGGCAAGTAGGAGTATGGGGCTCTTTTCTTCGCATCGATCCCGGACAGAGGCGCAGCCACACCAGGCCGCGAACACCAATCCGGCGCCCTCCAACTCGACAAAGCACGAAGACCCATCCCTACCTCGCGCAACATTTTCGCCGAGCAGAAGAGCTTTCTTAGAGACCGTGATCGGCGATTCGCTTACCGCATGTGGTACCGTTCATATCGGGCGCTCACTACTCGCTGATGCCCCGCGACTCCAAAAAGCGCCGCCGACATCTGAAGAGCCGAAGGTGCGGACCTATCCTAACACCAACGAGATGACAACACTTCCCTCAGGAGAGTCGTTCCATAACCTGGGTGTTTGCCACACCGGAAAGAGGTTTGAGATCGACCGTGGCACTATTGTAAACGCGATTCGGCACAGTGATGTCGTGATGCTCGAGGGTTTTGCTGGACAAGACTATTTTGATTTTCTGGCTGCTTTTGCGCATGAGTTTAAGAAAGTTGTCGTGCGACTCGAGTCCGGAAAGTCGCTACTTCACAGTGTAGGAATGCAATCCGTACTTTTCACGGCGGGGTATATGACTACCTCAAATGCACTCTATCTGTCCGATCGAGTGAGAAAAGGATGTCGTCAGGAGAAAAGCTCCGCGCCGAGCGTTGACCCTGCTTCAACTTCAGAGAAACGTGATGTTCAGCGGCCTGCAGAGACTGCGAGAAATTCCTCTTTGCCAC
This sequence comes from Pseudomonadota bacterium, assembly GCA_900299055.1. Taxonomy (GTDB): domain Bacteria; phylum Bdellovibrionota_C; class UBA2361; order UBA2361; family OMII01; genus OMII01. The sequence goes on from OMII01000227.1 coordinate 1,289, forward strand.
GCGCAGCCACAACTGCACTGGTAGGGCTCAATCAGCACATATTCTCTCCTGGCCTATCCGCGCGCGAGTTTATTGAGGGACACAGCGAGTACCCCGTTTCGGATACCTCCTACACACTAGACGGGCGGACGGTGATTATGCTCAAGGAAGTGGAGAAGTGGCTACGAGCTAACCCAAACCGAAAGCTGTTGGTGATAACAGGAGACCTTCACGCCGCAGGATTCTCCTTCTACACGAGCTCCCCTGAACGATTTGATCTCTTTAATCAGCGTGCACGCGTATACGAGACGATATATCGCTCGTGGCTTGGAGGCTCTGCGCGCATAGAGGACGACCCCGTGCTAACGGGACTAGAGCCACCATTTCGGTCATAAAGGTGCTCCTGAGAAGATAGGCACCAGTTTTTACCCCGCCGCACTGTCACGACGACAGCGGCCAGCGCTTGCGGTAAAGTGAATTGGGCCGTTTTAGATCGTACGTGTCTGTCTTAGTACCTGAGTCGTAACAGGCAGCGCGTATTTTCTTGAGTTACGAGATTGCACCTGCTACGTGTCTTTGCTCTAGCAGTCTTCCGAATAACATGAGGCCCCTCGATGTTTGCTACCCCAGCTCATGTAAATCTCACCCAGTACAGACAGGAGTTTTCTCTCGAACGAAGTGCTCCAAGCCCAACGGGTGATGGAGTTGTTGAGATTTATCGGCACGAGAGGCTCGGGTTTCCGGTCCTTGCGCATCGCTGCGCCGATAACAATAAGTTTTTCTGTGCCGGCTTTCAGACCCCCCACCACGCGGCAGATGGTCTACCTCACGTGCTAGAGCATATCGTCCTGGCAGGCTCAAAAGAGTTTCCGATTGCGGATCCATTTTTTTCGACAGCTAAGGGATCCTTTAAAACATACCTGAACGCGACTACCTATCCCGAGGAAACATACTATCCAGTTGCGTCGACGGTTGAGCGAGAGCTGTTTCATCTCTGTCGCATATACCTTGACGCTATCTTTCATCCACTGCTGACAACCTCAGCTTTTCGCCGAGAGGGATGGCGACTAGAGTCGAACAAAGATGGAGCACCGGTTTTTAACGGAGTCGTCTTTAATGAGATGAAGGGTGCCTATTCTGATCCAGAGAGTGCCTTGTACTATTCGCTCTGTGCGGAGCTCTTCCGAGACACCCAGCGAGGCCAGTCTTCAGGTGGAGATCCCGCCTCGATTCCCTTGCTCACAGCCGAGAGATTGCGTGAGTTCCATCGCGATCATTACCACCCGTCGCAAGCGTTCGTCGTCGTACATGGTAATATCGGAGAGGAGGGGATCCAGGAATTTCTTGACCTCATTGGGGAGAAGGTGGCCGGGTTTGAGCCACGACCGATCGTTCCGGCATTAAAACAGCACACGCCCCAGTCTACTCCTCGAGTTGTAGAGCGAGAGTTTCCAGTTGAAGCCAGTAGCAAGCTTGGTCTTCCCTTCACGTGTGTCGGATGGGCAATCGGGCCGATGGCCTCGCCGGAAGAATTGCTGATATGGAACATCATCGAGAATGTTGTCGTGGGCAGCTCTTCCGCGCCTCTTAGACGAGAGATTCTTGAGTCAGGCTTGGCATCTGGGCTTGTGATGAGTGGGGTCTCAGCGAGCTCTCTCGACGCATTCTTTTCAATTGGCGGCCAAGATGTTTCCCTAGATCGCGTCGATGGTTTCGAGCGACATATTATCGAGTCATTAACGCAATTGGTTCAGGAGGGTTTCCCGCAGGATGAAGTTGCGGCAACGCTCCACGAGCTAGACTTCTCTCTCAAGAGAGATGTCGGTTCGTCAACACAGGGGTTACGATTCGCGTATTCCGTTCTCCGGCCCTGGATGCATGGCAAGGAGCCATTTGAGTATATGGACCCAGCAGTGACTCTTTCTAAGGTCCGTGATCTCTTGGCAGCCAATCCTCGCTACTTAGAGGACGTCGTTCGCAAATATCTCTTAGACAATCCAGACCGTGTTTTTCTCAAGCTTCGACCATCTCATGAGGCATATGAGCGCGCACAACTCGCGGAAAAAGCCCAGGTGGAGGCATACGTAAGCTCTATAGGTCCTGATGGAGTTGCTCGTGAGGCCGCGCTCAACAAAGAGATGCTAGAGGAGAGAGCTCGACGCGATGATTCCGCGGTGCTGGCGCGAATGCCACGTCTTCGACCCTCTGACTTGCCAGCAGAGATTGATTCGTTTCTCTCGATAACGCGCTCTGTAGAGCAGATTCAAGGTCGGCCTGTGGTGTTACAGTCCGCGAAGACAGCAGGTATCGTCTACACACGACTGGCGTTCAATCTTGCGCATCTGCCGGCGAGCCTGTTGGGTTACGCGCCGATTGTTTCTAGTATGATTGCGAATGTCGACACCGATACCCGGGGTTTTATCGAGGTAGATCGAAGCATTCGGCAGAGAACTGGCGGCATTAATTCTCATGTAATGGTGTCTCCGCTTGCGAATGGCCTCGATGAGGGAGCCTATCTGGTTGTCACCGGATCGGCTGTAAGCGAGCGAATGGAGGATCTGTTTCACTTGATGAGGGAGGTGTCATTCTTCTCGCACATGACAGACCCGACTCGACTGCGTGAAGTAGTTAGAGAAGAGATCGCAGCGACAGAGCTCGATCTTATAGAAAGTGGGTCGTCGTATGCCGTTGAAGAGGCGCTCGCGGCTCTCAGTCCAATGTACCGCTCAAGCTCACTGCTTGACGGCTACGGGCAGCTTCGATTTCTGAAAATTCTCGAAAAGCGAATCGAGAGTGAGTGGGAGCTGGTAAAGCAAGAGATCGAGGAGTTCTCAAAGATATTTAACGTCAACAATATGACTACGGCTCTGTGTGGAGAGGGTCACAATCTTGGCAGGCTCGGATTCTTTGCCGAGCACGTTTTGGAGCGGTCACCACGATTCTCTACGCCGCTCTTTCCTGACCTATGGGACTTGCCAGTGAGTCCAACGACTCTGGGTGTAGAATCCAGTATGGACGTCGCATTCATTGCAGCAGCAGGACCGCTGCCTTATGAGGTGCGTAGCCTCGGTGGAAAGATGCTAGTCGCAAAACGGGCGATCTCCTATGACTATCTCATACCAGAGATTCGTCAAAAGCACGGTGCCTACGGAGCAACTAGTTTTTATCACGGCGCAACCGGAGTGTTCGGTGCGTCAACGTATCGATCGAAGAAGGCGCTTATTCGAGAGGATGTTCAGACGCTACTCGATAGCGGCGCATTTCTTTCTCGACTGGCTGTAAGTGAGAGTGATGTTGGTAAGCTCGCCGTCGGTGCCGCCGCGGAGTATGTGCCCTATGAGCATCCAGGTACGGCGTCTGGCGCCGACTTCGCGCGCTTCCTACTAGGAGTCTCTGACGAAGCCCGTCGAGAGGTGTACCGGCAAATCGTGTCATGCACCGTTAGCGATATACGACAGGTCGCTGAGCTGTTCGCTGACTACAAGGACAACGTCAAGGTGCGTGTATTTACGAGTGCCGATGCCCTTAGGGAGTCGGGCATTGAAACCGCCACCTACTAAGGGGCTTATATTCTGCCAGGACCGTATCGAGGTGATTCAGCGATCTGACAGCAAGTAACAATAGTAATAAAACGAGCACGTTGAGGAATTGGCGAGATGGTGTTCGTTTTAGGCTTCGGCGGGAGTTGATTCTGAGGACATCTGCTGATAGTTGGAGACCACTTTAGTACAAAGAAGGAGCCCGGTATGCGCCTCAAAAGTCTAGCTCGTTTAGTTGTATGCACACTCGCGTTGGGCGTTGCTGGCCTCACCACTGTCCCGGCGTATGCCGCTCCGGTACCTGCGGTCACTATCACCTCTGAGCCGCAGACACTGCTCAACGATACGGTGAATCTGCAGGTTTCTTTTTCTAATTCCGGAGATCAAATCGGCTACTACCCGATGATGGAGGTAAAATTACCAGCAGGAGTTGAGTGTGACGTAACCTGCAGGAATGGAATCGTTATCACGTCCCTCAGTGGAGCTCCAGTCACGGTTACTGCGTTTGGTCCAGCTCCCGGTAATCAGACCTACACAAATCCAGTTACGGGAAATGGTGTATCAGTTACAGCGGGCCAATCGGTATTATTCTTGAGTTTGCCGGTCGGGAGTGTGGCCGCCAATGAGCCCGCAATAACATATTCGATACCCGCTAAGCTGAGTGCGACCGCGACACTCGCGGTAGGACTTCCGGTGAACGCTACCGGAGTATTTGCCTTGGGAGCGCTCCCTAACGGTACTCGAGGCGCGTGTGGAGGTGGAGCAGACACGCTGTGTGCGGCCGCGACGCCGGCTAACGTTACTCCCGCAGTGCTCACGTTGGACAAGACTGTTGAAGCTTTAGTCGATGGCTCCACCGCGACAGGACCCAATTATCCGAGACGCTTTAAGCTTGAAGTAACGGTCGCGGACACACGCACCACCACGTCGGTTGTCGTCACGGATACTCTACCCGATACCTTCGTCATGACAGCGCTTCCTGGTAGCGACTGTAAAGCAAGCCCCGGCAGCCTCACGTTTAGTCCCTCTCTTGGTGCAAGCGATACCTGTTCTTTCACAGGAGGAGCCTCTGGAGGTGGTACGCTCACAATCTCATTTGCCACGATTACTGGACATCCCGGCATTGATAGAGAGATTTCATACACAGGCTACGTGCAAGAGTTTGTAGGGGGCACAGGAGCATCGATAGTGCCTCCAACGACGGGCTCGACTACCACGTCGAGTAATTCAGCGGGCGCCGATTATCAGTACGACCCCGGTAGTGGGAATGTGGCACTCACCGCAGGACCTGCAACAGCAACTCTTGAGCAGCGCTCACTATACACCACCAAGACCATCATTAACGCAACGACTGGGGGAACGACCGCAAAGCCAGGCGATACCCTCACGCACACTCTGATCTATGACATCTCTGACTACTTTTCATTTGATGATCTACGTATCTCTGATGTGATCGGAGATGGGCAGACCTACGTGAGCAATTCATTGCAAGTCACCGTATTTGAAGGGTCGAGCTCAGGCACTACTCGTACACAGGCCCAATTGCAGGCTGCCACAGGTACACCTCTGGCCCCGATTACTCGTGATCCAGTCACCGGAACGTGGTCGGTCTCGCTCGATTTATCGCTTGCCCTAACAGCGAGTGCTCCGAACGGATACGGTACTGATGGCACCCTAACCGGAGCTGACGATTTAGGGGCAGGTGCGCCGACTCGAGTTGTTATCACGTATGACACGACGGTGGATGAGAGCTTCTCGGGTACTGTTGTTGGTACACAGACAGTGGATGGCGGTGATGTGCTCACAGACACAATGAGCGCCGACTTCCGAATCGCTGGAACATCAAATCGAGTCGCGCCGAGCGGCCCGACAGCATCTATCACGATAACTCCTATCACCAATGCTGCCAAGCAAGTTGCTTTCAAGAATGGCGTAGCTGTTGCGACACTTCCGATTTCGGTGAGCCCCGGTGACAACGTTACATTTAGAATCTCATTCACGATTCCAACGGGAGATGTAGAGGGGCTTTTACTAAAAGACTTTCTTCCTTCACCGCTCTTTGATGTGACAAATCCGACAGCGACAACGCCTTCGAGTTTTATTTTTGATGCTACGGCCAGTGATTCCGCCCCTGCGGCAGGGCATATCCATTTGACCACCTCAAGCGCACCAGTAACGCCTAGCCTTTCAACGGACTCTTCGCAAAATGCGATTAGCTTCTCGTTCACTGAGGAGAGTGCAGCAACTAGTGTGACTGCTGATGTTGAGTTGTTATTTACTGTCACGGCAACTAACAATCCGGCCGCTAACGATCTTCTGCTCGTGAATGTGGCGTACATTGGCCAAAATAGTAGTCAAAGTCTCACCCCAATAAATCAACTCTCAGCGGTGGCCTCACTGTTGACTGATGAACCAAAGTTGACCGTTCGGAAGTCCGCGCAGTCAGTGGTGAGTGGAACAGGATCGGTCTCAGGCACTGGATCTGCTGCGAACTTTACTGATGTTGCTCCGGGCTCACGATTGCGTTTTCAGGTGGAGATAGAAAATGTGGGTGACTATGACGCATTTGATGTCTCATTGATCGATGAAGTTCCAACCGGTCTGACCCCAGTTGCAAGCTCCTTGAGCTTTACTAATTGTACGACAAGCGGGGCGCCGAGTGACACTTCGACAGGCGTGATAGTGAGTGCGACTGGCATGGATATACCCATGGGGCAGACGTGTACAATCCGCTATGACGTAATTCTTGACGCCACTGCTCCGTATGGCGGGACGATAACAAACACGGCCACCAGTCGATATTCGTCCGTTCCAGGTGGGCCACTCTTTTCGCCGGAGTCGGATACTGCAACGACAACATCCCTGGCGCCCTCGCTTACTAAAGCATTTGTAACCGGAAGCTCTTCAGACTCATCGACAAGTGGCACAAATCTGCGGCCAGGAGAGAGCGCTGAATTCGATGTGACCATAACTGTACCCCCTGGGACAGCCGAGTCGTTTACGGTGCGAGAGCGTGATATTGCCAGTGGCGGCACCTCGAGTAATTTCTTCGAGAATTTTACAACAGGGACGATCACCTTCCCCAGTATCGAGACTAATGCTGCCTGTGGAGGTCTCTTCAATTTCGTTGGGAACACAAATGTGTGTTTCGAGCTCAATCCAAACAGCACTCAGACACAGTCAAGTTCAACGATTCATAGAGTCAACTTAGGCACTCTTACGAATTCTTCAGCCACAAATCAGTCCTTCACGTTTCGCTATCGAGCGACAGTTCGCTCGGGGTTAGTGGCAGGAGCCTACACAAACCGAGCTGACGTTGAGTGGGTGACGCGAAACTCATCCATTGCCGGCCAGACCACGAGTCAGAAGACCTCCCTCACGGCTACTGCGGGGATCACTGTTGTTCGGCCAAGCCTGTCTCTGGCTAAAGTTTCACTATCAACCCCGCCCCTGAGATTTGGGCAAAACGCAGAGTATCAACTGACACTCACCAACACCGGAACGTCTACGGCGTATGACGTTGCCAACATAGTAGACGTACTTCCCACCGGTCTTGGTTCGGCGAGTCTGGTGAGTGCGACCCTTAATGGCTCTAGTGTTACTGGCGTGTCAGGGTTTAGCTTCTCTCAAACTGGCCAGCAAATTTCAGTAGCGGTCCGGAACTTGAGTGGTCAAGCGCGATTAGCTGCGGGTGATTCGTATGTGGTGAGGTACTCGGTGCCTCTCACATCGGACATACACGGGGGCATCGCTTCGCTCGTAAATACGGCATCTGTGGCGAACTACTCTACTGGACCAATCGATGGCGGCCCGAGGGAGACGATCACGAATGTGCCTCCTGCCAGCGCTACAGTTGCAGTCGACAGTAATATCATCTCAGGACGAGTTATCTTCTCCAAAGAAACCGCTGGTTCCGGACAGCAGAATGGAGTCTCGTCCACTACGGTGGTGCTCGTTGGAACGGCCTTTACGGCAACCACCGACTCTAATGGAGTGTTCACGATATCTGGTGTTCCAGACGGCACATACACGGTACGTGCGACCTCCTCTTTTGGGGACGTGTTGAGCGAACAAAGTGTTACCGTAACTAATTCTGACTCCAGAAATGTTGTGTTTCAGGCGCGTCCACGGATAACGTTGTTGAAAACGACCTCAACGGTTGGACCTGTAAATCCTGGTGACGAAATTACGTATACCCTCACTCTAGAAAACGTAGGTAATTATCCGGCCTTCCAAGTTTCTGATATCACAGATACGTTGGCAAAGGGGACAGGTACTGCATCCTTAGTGAGCGCAACACACAACGCGACGAGTGTAACAGGCGTTGGGGGGTTCTCCTTTTCTCAGTCAGGGCAGGTAGTCACCATTGCGGTTCGCAACGTGTCAAACGAACCACGACTCGATGTTGGAGACACCTACGTCGTTACGTACAAAGTGCCTGTATTAAGCACTCTGAGGGCTGCCTCAATCACAATTCCAAACTCGGCTGAACTGCAGAGCTATGCCACAACCTCTACGACAACAGCGGCGACTGAGACCTATGTTGACATTCGGTGTGGAGAAGTTCGTCTCGAGACAGCCAGTAATCATCCTGATTGCACATCCTCAGACCTAAGCTCCACGATAAGCCAGATGAAGGCACGCCTTCTCACCATGAAAAGAAATGTAAATAAGGCTATCGCCCTTCGGAACGAGTTTGCTCGTGCTGGATACTGCAAGGCGGTCGATAACGGCTGCTATACCTGCGGAAATCGTAGCAAGTGCATCAATACTTGCCGAGCGCCATCCGCGAAAGAAGACGCAAAGATTGAGAAACGAGCTGCGGACTCGCATGACCAATCGCTTAATACGATTAATGCGGAGTTTTTTGATCAGGTGTGGACGCTTATCTGCTCTAGTTATAAGACCTGCTCATTGGTTGATGTAGCGACGCCAAAGGATTCGATAGAGGGGGCAGGGCGCGCGATGATGAATGACGCTCTTGATATACTCGATAGTTGCTGCATGAGAACTAATCGAGCTCGGGCGGCAATGAGACAGCGTCGCGCTAGCTTGAAGCAGTCAGTCAAATTGTACTCAAAGCGTTTGGCTAGTACCCTCCAGCAATATCCTAGCCCCGGGATGACCTGTGAGTAAGCGTAGTGCTAGTCTTTGGAGCGAAGCGTCCAAAGTTAGCGGGTTGTTGTGGGCTGATAAATCGAGCTGGGTTGTCTGATCAATATGATGCTCGCCACATCATCGAACATACTCAAACCGAAAGCGCATTCGATTCAGATCGAAGCCTTTTAGCTTGACGGCCACCGGAGCGCCTTTTTCGAGGTATTCCCCGTCTGGAACACCATCGAGAACGCCCCACTTGGAAAATCCCTCCACCTCCAGATATGGCGTGGTTCGCTTCGTTTTTACAACAGTCGCGAGAAATGTTTTGGAGTCTGCGTCAGCTAAATGCTCGTGTAGCATCTCAAGGAAGCGGAGCTTGTAATGCAGCTCGTCACGCCGCCACCGTTTTTCATTCAGAAGGGCGGCACGCCTCGACATCTCTCGCTCAGAAAGCGGCTGCTGGCCGTCAAAAAGCGCGCTTAACTGGAACTGATTTGCCAACCCAGATGCGTCACGAGGTTTAATTTCGAGATAGCCGTCAAGTCGGAGTCCAAAGTGACCTTCATTCTTTGTTGAGTACATTGATCGTAGAAGGTAGGTATCAATCAAACTGTTGAGGAGCGCTTGTGCCTCCGCGCTGCCCGCGCTTTCCAGACTGCGTAAAATTCCCGCAAACTCTCCAGGCTTCTCAAAATCTGTCGGCGCCGCTGGGACCCCAAGAGCCGCAAGATCCTTCACAAAGGAATTAACGACATCTGTAGATGGCTTCTGATGCACGCGATAAATAGTTGGTACGCCATGACGGCTCCCAAGGAATTGAGAAATGATTCGCTTCGACTCAATCATGGTCTCTGCAACGATCTTATTGGCGGCACTTTCTCCTTCAATACGTAACAGCGCTGGATGCGAGGTCCGTCGTTGCTCAAGGATGCGACACACTTCAGAGAGTGCTGAGAGGGACCTCGTCACTCCGTTATCTTCAGCGCTTGTGTCGATCGGAGTATCCGGGTCGATGCTCTTACGATTGATAACCACTCCTGAACGAACCTTGTACCGCAGAGAGTACTCAACTCGGGTGCGGCCAGAGTTTGAGGTGATATGCGTGGGGGTAAGTCGACCTTCAATGATCCAGGCAGGACGCGCAACTCCCACATGAAAAGAAAGGAGGTCGTGAGAAAGATGCTCTCCGAGGGTTGGAATGGTCGTAGAGCGCCCATAGATTGTAGAGCCCACCCGTAGCGCGTATCGGTCTAGACTACTACCTGGCTCTACATAGCCCGTGGCGTCTATGAACGCAGCGCGCCAAATCAGCTCGCCATTCGGCTTACGTTCCGCGTGTAGCAGGTCTTCTACGTCGCGGGTCCCAGGCCTATCAATGCCTACAAATGGAATAGCGGTGAGGTCTTCCCGACATTGCTGTCGTGGGTTGAGGACAACGGAGGGGGTAGGCCGTGAGCCACATATGGACGAAATCATTTCGCGAAGTGTTGGTACTGCTGCGCGCGTGAGTACGGAGGTTTCCCGGAACCGATTGCGAAGGTGATTGATCATGTTCTGGTCAACGGTGACCCGTCGAACCAAAATAGTTACTGGATCAAATCGCTCGTCCATACGAAGTCGCCATTCAGCCAGCTTTTGCTCGAGCTCTACGGGGCAATAGAGCTTGAGTACTACGACGTCCAGCCGAGCCTTTTTAGAAAAAGGTACTTGGTAGTGGTATGCGCGGTGCAACTCGAGGCCTACTGGAAGTTCTCGGTGTAGTGCCTCAATGACCTGCTGTGGTGACAGGATGCGAGGCTTAGATGGTCTCTTAAAGGATAGCTGCTCGTGTGGCCGATCAGGTATCGGTGTGGGAGGAGCCGAAGGCGTTGGTGCGCGGAGGCTATACTGAGGCAGTGGCTGGTGTGCTAGCGGAGGGAGCCGAACAGCGATCTCAGAGACAGTCGTTTCTGGGTTAGCGCCCGAAGATTGTGATCGATGGTATAGATTGGATAGCGCGCTGATTATATCGGATACGGCAGAACGTGATGTGGCGCTTGAGTTCTGGTCTGTATCTTGAGGACCATCGTCCAGAGCGCAAGGAAGGCTCGAAGCGAGGAGTGCTTCGTTGCCTTGTAGTGCCGAGTCTTCGACCGCTTGATTGCCCAGAGAATGCTCAGGCGCGGTCGGAGCACTACTACGATCCTTGTCAGCTACGACGGGTGACAATCTATTCATGCTCTATAATCCTATTGTACTCTCTCATCCCTGAGTTCGCACCAAGGATTCTCGTAGTGAGGGTGCCTTTTGGGGTAAACACACGGAATGCTTGTCACGGAGAGGGGCTAAAGCCTAGTTGACGTATCCGACGGGCTGGTAGAAAACGAGGGGATTGGTCAATCAGGTGTATAGGAGTTTGAAATGCCGAAAGAGATATCAAAAACCAATGAACTACGTGTGGCTATTGAAACTTTCGCGGCGTCTCCACGGTACAATGTGCTTAAACGGTTGCAGGTCGGGCGACTGATGCCTGAAGAGTGTGGTTCCTTGGGCGAACTTGCCGAAATGACCCTTGAAACTATCGTAGAGCTCGGTAGTGAACGGATTGCAAAGCTGCCACACCTTACACTGATGCAGGAGGGCTCTCTTGTGCAGCTCCTACACTCGCTTTGTAGCGATGAGGATATAATGCTCTCACACTCAGATGATAGTGTGGCTGGAGAGTCTGAACAGGTTGTCAGTAGTGTCCAAATAGAGGTTACGCTTCGTGAGCGTCTCCGCGCCATATGTGTTCATCCCGATTACTCTAAGGTGCGATCACGAACGCTGGGTGAGTTTTGGGACAGTCGATGGACCCCTGCGCCGTTTGAAGAAGCTCTTCGGGTGGAGCAGCTAGCGGGAATGGATCTCTCAGTTCTGTTTAAAAAGCGCTCAGTTAATGACAAGCGTATACAATCTATATGTAACGCGCTCGAAAAAGTGCTGGATGCGCTTGCTCCAGTAGCTACTCCTGCTAGCGAAATGGCGAGGATAGCAGCCGGTGTGCCGCTGCAAAGCGCTCAATCACCAGTACTGCCAGTATCGGGCAGCGCCAGTTGGTCGATGAGTGATGATGTTATGCAGCCCACTGATATGGCGATTGTTGAGGTGTTTTCGCTCGCCGCGACTGATATGCGATATCAGGAATTAGGAGACCTCATACGCGGAGTTATCAATTGTTTTGCTCCGAAAGAGTTAATTGATATCAGTCTTGCAAAACCACTATCCGAAGAGCTTGAGCGAAAGCTTACTAATTTTGTACATGGTGCTCTGGGTGATGAACGACGGGGTCTTCTGACTGCACTGCTACAGGGGCCAGGAGTTCGTGTTTCTCACATCAGTCGTATGCTCGTGGCGGGTATAAGCGACAGCGGTGCTGCTCTGGGGTTACTAGCGGTGTTGGTAGCGCGCGGGTTAGGAGCGCAACCTGTTTCTATCGGCGCGGCCCGCTGTGAGGGGTTTTGGACTCTCAATCCACAATTGGTCGTGGAGTTTGTGAAGCGCGTATCTAGTAAGTCAAAGTCCTCCGCGAAGCAGACGTCACCCTCAGCTACTCCTGCTCTGGATCCGATCTTGCAAGCTTGGATAGGTGTCCAAGGAGGACAAGCTAGTACAGGCAAGAAATGCCTCAAGGTATCAGATAAGCCGCAGCGTAGACGTCGCTAACGCTTGCAGCTAGGCATTATTTGCCGTGTGATACCAGTCGGTTAAAGAAGCTTGTGCGGCCCCTCTCGTACAGAGAACGAGTCGGCGCACAGCGATGCAAGGGGGCGGAGAGAGCGCTACGTTGTTACGCTGGCCCGCGCACTTATTTATACTGGGCATATAGATGGCAGGCGTCACATTTTCCGGATTAGCGTCTGGTCTCGATACACAGGGCTTAATAGACGCCTCTACAGAGGCTAGCCGTACCACGCGCGTCAAGCCCGACCAGAAAAGAGTCACACAGCTCGAAGAAACGAACACCGCAATCGCAGAGCTATCAACGAAGCTCGAGACCTTGAGATCTAATTTGCGAGGCTTCACCACATTGTTTGGTGGTGGCGTTAATAAAACTGGTACGAGCAGTAAGGAATCGGTGGTTTCGGCGACGGCAAGTAGTGCTGCCTCAAATGGAAGCTACTCTGTAACTGTTGGCGCTCTCGCCAGTAATCATACATTCAGTTTCGACAACACCTATAGCGCTGCAGACAGTCCGCTTCAGAGCGACCTGACAGGAGCTGAATCGGCAGGCGATCGTACCGTTACTTTCACGGTTGGTACTGGAACTGAGCAAGAGACGGTTAACGTCGAAGTCACCGACGGCGCATACACAATTCAGGACTTTGTCGACGATTTCAACACCTCGAGCACAAAGGCGCGCGCTTCATTAGTAAACACTGGGACAGCGGGCAGTCCAGCATACAAAATAGTTCTCACGTCCGCGTATGAAGGCACGGAGAAGGGCTTGATAGCGAGGACGTCACTCGGCGCCTCACTGGGCAACCTGACTGGCTATGCGGAAAACGCGGCCACAAACTCCTCGGTTACGATTACTGGTATCGGAACGATCTCGCGTGCGTCGAATAGTATCTCTGACATCATTCCCGGTGTGACGCTAAGTCTTAACTCTCTTGGCACTTCCACGGTAAAGATCGCAGAGGACACAGCGGGATCAATTACGAAAGTCCAAGAGGTCGTGGATAACTTTAACGATATTGTGAAGTTTGTTACCGAGAACAACCAGGTAACACGAGATGAAACAGGGAAGGAAGTCACAAATACTTTCTCGCCACTTGCAAGCACCCGAGTTGATGATGGAGTTCTTCAGAATCTACGAGACGCACTCGCATCAACCCAGGCGAGTGGCGGGACATCGGTTGTCATCTTCGCTGATATGGGTATTACAACAGAGAGGGATGGAACTCTAAAGTTTGATACCACCAAGTTTCAGGAAGCAGTTTCCTCCGAATCGACAAGTGTGGGAGCAATTCTTAACTCGTTCGCCGACACTACTGCTTTGACTGGTGGAACGATCGACCAGTATACCCGATTTAACGGACTGCTCGGGGTGACGAGTGACGCCAACAAAACCACAATTTCTGATCTTAATCAGCGTATTGCTGAAGCAGAAAAACAGATTCAGCAGCAGGCTGACGCCCTGCGACAACGCTATGCTCGTCTTGAGTCGTTGATGAGTAAGTTGCAAAGTCAGCAGTCATCGCTTTCCTCGGCGCTCTCGTCGCTAGGTTAATAAAGAACCAGCCGTTCCAACCACAACTGGGAGGTCCAATCGCGCACGGTATACGCTGTCGGCGAGTTGCAGTGCTTGTCCTGGTTCAATTTCTTTGTAGAAGCACTAGCGCATCTGGGCTCGAGCTTCCGTGTCTGCGTTTGCTTTAACGAGCTCAAGCGGGTTGGTAAGTGCAGTCTCTGGTGTAAACGACTCTAGTTCGGTGATAACACTTCCTATGAAGACAGAGCTTACGATACGTAGCACATCACGATTCTCATCGTCGGATACATAGATGGCAGCCTCGCGTAGCTTTGCGCGCGGTTTTGTGGTGGTAAGGTTTCGTACCTGCGGGGATATCACGATGACGGGACGTTTTTCGCCTTTGTAATTGATCGTGGTGCGTTCAACCGCGGAAAGAGAGATAAAATAACGAGACTTTCCATTAAAAACATCGAAGTGTTTGGTGTCTCCGATCTGCCACTCAAGGCCGCGGGCTAAAAAAACTGCTCCTATCGGGTCGAGTGTTAGGTTGTTTGGCGTGAAGGAGACAGTTTTCTTCTCAGGGTCGTCTGCACCTTTTCCGCGTGTTGCGGTAATCGCTCCTTGCTCTGGCTGAAATGACATCTCAATGTTCTTGCGTCGCGAGTTCTCGCGGTGGTCTATGGAGAGAGATATTGAGGAAAAATCGTCAGCTGAAATTGTTCCGATCGCCTCGTAGCGTAGCTTGTAGAGCAAATCTACCCCTGTGTATGTGCGTGCAGCAGCATCAACGACGTAGGTGCCTTCTTTCTTGGTGATGGTAACGGCGCATGATGCCGCGGTAATTCCCTCCCATCCTACCGAGTATTCGTATACACCGAGCTTCGGGCGAAATATGTGCTTGTTGGGTCTGTAAAGGGGGGTGGTGACCTTGACCAGGTCAGGGGATATGTAATCGTCAGCGTGCACGGAGTTACTACTACCTAGGGGCGTTACGAGATTAACGCCAAGAAAGAAGATGATGGGGAGTAAACCTTTTTTCACCGCTCTAATTGCTTCTTGGCTGTACTCTTTTGATAGTAACGGCCCATTCATTGTAGCGCCAGATAGTGCCCGCAGTACGTGGCACCCCTCGTCACTTATCTCAAGCAGTGATAGTTTAGCGGGGAGGGCTTTAGAAGGCAAACGTTGTTTATGAGCGTGTCGACCACAAAGTTTCAATCAGAATGTCCCGGTGCTTTTGGGTTCTTATCACGACTACTCAGTGAGGAGGCGATGCGGCTGCTCGCACAGGACTACGACCTCGTCGTTGAGCATGACGGAAACTATGAACCAGCGGTCGTACGTGAGGAGGGAGTCTCGTATAATCCTCGAGTTGGCCGCATCCTCTCAATAGTAGCGCAAGATGGAATGGTGCACGACCAAGACTCGATGAGAAGCGCCATGTACGCCTGCGCGCCCCGATTAATGCCGCCTGAGGATTTAGAGCCGCTCGGGAGTGAAGTACGCAATCTCTTGTCGACGGAGTCAGTACCGAACACGATTCAGTTAGCGCTCGAGCTTGATTTTATTCGGCACCTTCATATGACCACCTACTCAGCTGAAGACCGGCAGAAGCTACTCACAGAGCGGGCAGAGTCGACACTCCTTGCGCGCCTAGGTACGGGCAGCCCCGCGCTTTTTCAGAAAGTTATGCATGCCATAACGCTGCAGCGACGCAGACTAGAACTCGATAATGTGGTTTCGGAGTAGGTGGAAGTGATGGAGGGAACCAGCGACAAACCTGTTGCCTGCGAGAGCTTAAAACTTCCGATTCTCAGCTGGCTCTGTACTGTGCCGTACACGATTGTGTTTGTGCTCATACTTGTCATTTCGCATCCGCTGCATCTGCTTGCGGCGTTATGTGGCACTGGTGCGCACAAATGGGCGCTCGATATCATGAATTGGATGATCGTAACAAACATACGAGTTCTGGCGGGTGCCCGCTATGAGGTGCGTGGGGTGCCATGCCTTCCGTTGGATCGATCCATAATAATCGTTTCGAACCATCAAAGTATGTACGATATCCCCATGATCATGTGGGCTTGTCGAAGTCGCCACGTAGGCTTTATCGCCAAGCGAGAACTCGGTCGTTGGATTCCTAGTATCTCCCTAGCGCTACGAAGGCTCGGGTCCGTATTAATCGATCGTGGAGATGCGGCGCGAGCGGTGCGAGATATCGAGACATTTGGGCGAACGCAGCACGAGGCGCGTCAAGTTGCTGCGATATTTCCCGAAGGGACGCGGGCACGAGACGGCAAGGTAAAGCGCTTCAAGGCGACGGGGCTCCAAGCCCTTGCACGCTCTATGCCGGGGGCAGTCCTGCAGCCAGTAGCTATTCATGGCAATTGGGAGCTGCTGCGCTATAATTTCTGGCCAGTGCCGTTTGGGACCCACATTATGCTTGAGTTCCTCGACCCAATCGACCCGTCTGCCTACTCAGAACGGGAACTTACGGGAGAGGTGGAAGCTAGAATTCGGGCGGCGCTTGAAAAGTCGCCGGTTTCAGCGTAATAAAGAGGTCCACGTTAGCCGGAGTGGCGGAATGGTAGACGCGGCGGATTCAAAATCCGCTACCTGCGAGGGTGTGGGGGTTCAAGTCCCTTCTCCGGTATTTCTCTCTTCCCTAATCTATCCCCAACGTTATGGCACAGATATCGTATTCGCTGGACAACCTGCCTCGCGTCGCGGGTGCACGCGTGGCTATCGTAATGTCGAAATGGTACGGCGAGTACAACAAGTCGATGGCGAGTGTCTGCGTCGACGTTCTGCGAGCTGCGGGCTGTGAAGAACCGACGGTTCATGTGCTTCCCGGATGCCTTGAGATACCACTTGCCATCAGAAGGCTCTTAAAGCGTGATTCAGCACTAGAGGCGGTCATAGCGTTCGGGATCATCCTGAAGGGCGATACGTATCACTTCGATATGGTCAAAGATCTCTCCATGAGTGGGCTTGAGAAGGTCATGTTCGAGTTCGACACGCCGATTATTAATGAGATCCTTCCAGTGACTCGCATCGAAGACGCCGCGGCACGCGCAGGCAACGACGACAAAAATAAAGGGATCGAGGCTGCTCAGGCAGCAGTTGAGATAATCGACTGGCGACGGCGACATCCGTTGTCTTAGGTAGGGGCGTGTCTCCCTACGCGCCCTGCCGCGAGTAGAGAATGTCGTCAAGGCGTCGTCGCGTTTTGGGCCGGCTACAGCCTCGGTCCTCCCGATCGGTTTGAGAGCTAGATTACGACTTTAAGCCACACATCCCGTCATCATCGACGCTTAACTACCGTAAACACTTCCTGAACATATCTTCCGCGTGAATCTTCTGTCGTGAGTGCTCAACGATTGGGCGAGGATAATCGACCGTCCGCGTGATATCCTCATCGTTCATGGTATGAATGTACTTCGCTGACAGCTGCCGAAGCTCCGGCAGCCACTTCTTGATGTAAACGCAATCAGGGTCAAAGCGCTTCTGTTGTAGCCAGGGGTTGAAGATTCTGAAATATGGCTGAGCATCGCAACCAGTAGATGCTGCCCATTGCCAGCTACCGTTATTCACGGCGGGGTCGTAATCAGTTAGGTGCCGAGCAAAAAACGCCTCTCCCTGACGCCAACTGATATGAAGGTCTTTGACTAAAAATGACGCGACTATCATGCGGACTCTATTGTGCATAAACCCTGTCGCGACGAGCTCCCGCATCCCAGCGTCGACGATCGGAAAACCGGTCTGGCCCATGCACCACTTCTCAAAAAGTTCCTCGTCTTCATTCCACTCGATAGCGTCGTAGGCCGCGTTGAATGAGCCTTTAAAGACGTGCGGAAAATGCCACGCGATATGCGTGAAAAAATCTCTCCAGTACAGTTCACGAATTAACGTATGCGAAGCTCCAAGCGCTTTCTCGATGGCATGGTACACTTCACGAATCGAAATAGTCCCGAACTTGTTGTGTGGTGCCAGAAGCGTCGTGCCCTTGACTGCGGGAAGATTGCGTTCCTCCTCGTAGCTCGTGTACGACGCTATGCTCGCCAAGATCGTCTTCGCGGCTTTCCGTCCTCCAACACTAACCCGTGCCGAAGCGGCGTCACTTGGCATAAAGCTCTGTGGTGAGACCTCGCCAGACAGCTTTTTGACCTGGGCAAATGTTCCGCGACTTTTTGTTGGTTGGGGAATCGCTAACTGTGACGCCTTTTTAAAGAAGGGCGTATACACCGTGTACGGCTTGCCGTCTTGCTTTCCAAACGTCTCGGGATCACACAAAAGAGCGTCGAAGCACTGGTGACAGGTCACCTTATGACGCTTACATACTGATTCGATGGCAGCGTCTCGTTGACGACTAAACGGGGTATAGTCCTTGTTGAAGAATACAGCGTCGATGCCGAGCTCACTCACCATGCGTTCGACCACCGCTGCGTGGTCTCCGTGCATAAACACCAATCGTCCACCAACTGCACTAACCTCTGCAGCGAGTTCCTCGAGACTCTCGATCATGAACGCTAAGCCATTCACCGAGCGATAACGGTGATCCTTCACCTGTGCGTCGTTAAAGATAAAGCAAGTAACGACCTCTGTTGCCAAAGCGAGTGCTTCTCGGAGCGCAGTGTTGTCCGAAATCCGGAGATCTCTTCTGAAGATGTGTAGCGCACGCGTGTAGGTTGCCATACTAGTTATAAGTCCTCGATGTTATCTAACACCTCACTCGCCTTTTGAGCGATGGATTTCTTGTCTTTCTCAGGCATCTTTGCCAGGAGCTGATACCCCATACCGATCCGGGGATTTCGTTCAAGGAGTTCCTTGTTGCGCATTAAGAAATCCCAGTAAAGAGTGTTAAAAGGACACCCACGATCACCGAACTTTTCTTTGTAGTTGTAGAAGCAGCTTGAGCAGTAGTTGGACATCTTGTTGATATACTGGGCGCTAGAACAGTATGGTTTCGTGCCAACTATTCCTCCGTCAGCGAACTGGCTCATGCCGCGCGTGTTGGGAAGCTGTACCCATTCGATGGCGTCGATGTAAATGCCTAGGTACCATTCATCGATCTCATCAGGATTGATTCCTGCGAGAAGGGCGAAGTTGCCCGTGACCATCAACCGCTGAATGTGATGTGCGTACCCCTCCTCAAGCGATTGAGTGATCGCTTGCTTGAGGCAGTTCATTTTTGTTTGACCGGTCCAAAAATATCCCGGTAGCCGCCGAGTGTTCCTAAAGAAGTTTAGCTTCTTAAAATCAGGCATATGCGTCCAATAGATGCCGCGCATGAACTCGCGCCATCCCGCAATCTGCCGAACAAATCCCTCGATTTGTGCCAGAGATATTGCCCCTTTTGAATGTTCAAAGGCATGGATGGCAGCGTTGATTACTTCAAGAGGTGAAATCAGGTGTGTATTGAGCGCAAACGAGAGTTTTGAGTGGTACAGAAAGCGATGCTCAGAATGCATCGCATCCTGATAGGTACCGAAAAGAGGAAGTAGCTCCGCGCAAAAGTAGTCGAGCGTCTGAAGTGACTCCTCTCGAGTCACTGGCCAGGTAAAGCGAGATGAGTCGAGTGTGCCTATCGAACGAATCGCCTCAGTATGCAGCATCTCGACGATATCCGACACGTTCCTTGCAAATTCGATTGGCCTTGGAGGAGTGTGGTTGGCGGGGAGCTTCTTGCGATTTTCGGCATCAAAGTTCCAGCGGCCGCCAAGAGGCTTATCTCCATCCATCAAAAGGTTGTAGCGCTCGCGGACCTTCCGGTAAAAAAGTTCCATCACGTACCGCTTGTGTCCCTCAAAGACCGATCGAAAAAACTCTGGACTGGTGAGGAAGTGCTCAGACGGAACAGCGGCCGTTTTGCAGGATACTTTCTTTGAGATCGTCTCTAGCTCGAGACTAACTCTGTACTCGTCAGGTTGTTGATATTCAAATCGTGAGTACCCATGAGCTGAGACTAGGCTCTCGATGTTTGCCGCCAGTGATTGGCGATTGGAGGGGTCATTAAGCTTGATATAGCGCACGGAGAAGCCCAGCTTTTCGAGGCTGCTGGCGAATTCACGCATTGCGCAGAAAAACGCGACAATCTTTTGAATGTGGTGTGGGACGTACGAGGCCTCACTGTGGACCTCCATCAGAACGTAATCGACGTAAGGCGTAGGCTCCTTGAACCATGAGTGATTGATTGAAAGCTGGTCACCCAGCACTAGGCGCAGGGTTCTGTTACTCATAGCGCCCCGTGTCTGAGATTTTTTGACGCCTGCATCGCTCACTACAGTAGATCACTCGATCCCAGGTGCGCTTCCACTTTTTACGCCATGAAAATAGCCTGCCACACGCTGGGCAGGTTTTGGTGGGCAAGTGGTGTTTAAAACCTTTCATGGACGCAATAAGCAACAGAGACCGTCAGGTGGTCAAGTATATGACTGACACTACCGCAGCGCTACGAAAAGAGTTTGGAGGTCGCCTTTGTGCCACACCTGTGTGAGCTGCATGAGTGGGTTGGGTCGAAGGGCTACCGTCGCCTTCCATTCGGGCCGGGGCGATGAAATCGCTGTTTGTCACTTCCCTTTGGTTTGTGCTCCCACGCTTTATCTCTTGCCTCAACGACTGCGTTCTTGATTTGAGGAGGTGTGTTGTCTTTGAGCCACTTGGTATCGACCGCGGAACACATAACGAGTAGTCGGGCCGGGTCTTCATCGCCATACTCACGATCAATCGTGATCGGCTCCGCGACAACAAAGCTGCTGCCCTTGACCACGGAATCACGGGAGAGAATACGGTTGTGGCCATCGTTCACCACCGGCTTGAACTCTCGGTCATGGGCGTCACTTGGATCTTGGCCGATAAAGCGGTACAGGCGGTCTATGGACCCTGCCCAGTGCAGCTCTTTTAATTGTCGTATTCTATGCGGCGACAGGTCTTTGTCGGCCCGCTGTGATGGATCGATGTTGAGCCGCTCGCACAATAATTCTCTGATGTTCACTGCGGATTGGAAGTGATTGGTGTGTATGCCCCAATCGGAGAACTGATCCGGAGTTAGCGTAAGTAGTCGCTGAAACAGCTTCATCTGAGCTATCGGATCAGAGTTGTATGTATGATCAAGTAGCTTCGTCCAGCGGCCGTGACGCGCGTGGAAATTCGGAATCTCTCCACCCCGAGAGGCGTTGATAGATTCCCATGTAACGATGCCTCTCGCCTCGATACACGAAACCATGTCAATCGCCGGGATAATAAGCTGATCGGGCGAAAGCCCCAGGTCGCTGGATTGCTTTATCGCCAGTGCGAGAGCTTTCCCTGGACGAACTTCGGTAGGTAGTTCGGCTACGAGCTTACCGACGTGGGTGAGATAGCCTGTTGGTCCAATGAGTCCAAGTTGGTACAGCGCGCCCATTGCTCGGTCGATATGAGCCTGTTTAGCCTTGTAGGGGAGCTTGCTGTTCAACTCTGAAAAGTCTCTACCTGCCGCCATAGTTTGAAGCACAAGAGACTCAAGCTGGCAGTTCTCTATCTCATGCGGGCTTTCATGCTCAAGCTCACCGAATGGTGTTCCACCACGATACGAGAACTCGCCGTCCTTTAATCTCCCAGCGCGACCCCGTTTCTGAGTCTCGTCGGCCCGTGAGCTATCCACAATTTTTAAGTGGCGCTCTCCATCCTCGCCCACGCACTCTTGTCTCTCGACACCCGTGCTAATGACA
>OMII01000228.1 GCA_900299055.1 Pseudomonadota bacterium
CACCGAGATCTACACAAGGAGTATCGTCGGCAGCGTCAGATGTGTATAAGAGACAGGAGACGACCCCGCCCTATCACTTGTGATACGCTATTCCCTTCATCATCGTATGCGCCCGGTAGATCTGCTCTACAAGGAGCAGTCGAGTCACTTGGTGAGGAAATGTTAACGCCGACAACGATAAAACGGCGTCAGCGCGCTGTCTAACTTTTTCGCTAAACCCAAAGGCACCGCCAATTACAAAAGCGATCGACCGCTTACCTGATGTCATCCGCTTTTCGAGAAAAAAGCGAAATTGCTCCGAAGAAAGTTGCTCACCTCGCTCATCAAGAGCTACAACAAAGTCATACGCAGCTAACTTCTTCAGCAGCTCTCCCGCCTCCCGTTCCTTTACTGCTTCAGGCCCCATTGAATCTGGAGCTTCGCAGCCAAGCTCAACTAATTCGATCGGCAAGGCGCTCTTGAGGCGTTTGAGGTACTCGGCCTCTCCCTCTTTCACAAAGGACTGGCGAACTTTACCTACGTTAAGAATCGTTATCTTCATGACATCTTCGACTCTACCGTCAGGTCAGTAGTGAATAAAGAGGCGTCCGTTACCATAGCCGCGCTCCCGGGATACCAGAGCGCTCGGCTGCGCACTGACCGCTGCACACAAGTGATTGAGACAAGGCTCCGATGCGCTTGTACGCTATCATTCAAACGTAACACTGGAAATCGCTTTCACGCGCCCTACGACAGCTCTTTGAGAACCGCCACCGCTACCTTCTCAGAGTCTGGACGATAGCCGCCCTTCTCCACCTCTTTTTTGAGGGACTGCACTCGCGACGCTCGCACATCCTCCGAGCTAGTAGGTGCCGCCTGGGGAGGCCTCATCGACCTCGAAAATACAACTGCATCAGTGCCAAGGGGGTTTGCTTTAGTGGCTGGTTGTTGCTGCGCAGTTTGGGTTGGTTTCGATTGAGACGACCCGTATACCGAGTCAACGCTTGACGCGAACAAGCTTCCTATCTTTGATATGCCCATATCCTCTGTCCATGGCACGAGAGATCATCCTTGTAGCGACCCCTCGTCTACAATGTCACTTCCTGGAGAACCATCCATGGTCAGAGCTCACAGCTATACACATCAGCTTAAAGAGCTTCCTATTGTCCCGAGCTGTAGTTCGGTATACTCGGAATAAGACTTGAGGCTTTACCTCGTTTTTATGCTTAGCACTTGAGCTTTCTAGCTATCTAGCCTGATTTCATTAAGGAAAAATCGGGTGCGTACGTGAAGCAAGCCGATGCGGAGATAAAGGATGCTACACTCCCGGGCTTTTCTACTACTGATCTTACTAGCCGGCTGCTGCTTCATCGCGCCCGCCGAGAAAACAAATGTATCGCCAAATGAACAGACCCGACTAGAAGAAACGAACCTCTCTCACCCTCGTGGCGCCATTGTTATTGCCCACGGCCTCAATCAAAGACCGAGCTCGATGGAACCTCTTGCTAGCTTCTTTCGTGCTCACGGGTACCACACCCTCCGGCTCACTCTTGCCGGGCACGACACACCGACCAACGAACCCTTCCCCTCATCAGTATGGCCCACGCAAATTAGAAGCGCTTTTCAGGCACTACACTCTCGGTACCCACACCTGCCGGTTCTGTATCTTGGATACTCCATGAGCGGCCTTGCTGCGATTCAGGCTATAGAGAGCGCATCCGACTTTTCCCCGAATCAAATGATTCTTATCGCGCCAGCTATCTCACTACGAACAATCATCGAATCAGCTCGCTTTGTACGGTGGCTACCTGCGACCACACTCTCCGTTCGGAATCTCGCCCCACAGGCATATCGTCGATATCCCCGCACTCCACTCTTCTGGTACCAAAATGTCGCCGAGATGTACCTTCATGTCCAATCGCTCACATCCCCCGCACGCGCCCGCTCGATACCCACGCTCCTATTCGTAAATCCCCGAGATGAACTCGTATCACATGAGGGAATCACGTCTTGGATCTCCGACAACCAACTTTCGGAACGTTGGAAGCTGTCCATCATTCGACCTCATACGCCAGATCCTCGACTCGCCGAGCACCTTCTCATAGACGAGCGATCATTGGGAACAGAGAGCTGGCAAAAAATGCAGCAAGAAATTCTCAGCTTTCTCGACTTGCAGTAATTACCGAGAGAGCCTCACTCGGCCTCACCGCCACCCAGGTTATAGTCCTTGACCTTTATGAGAAGTGTCTTATAGCTGACACCAAGAAGCTCGGCCGCCCTTGATTTGTTTCCATCGGTAAGTGAAAGAGCTCGCGCAATCGCCTCTCCTTCTGCTTGTTTTACCGCCGCTGAAGTGACCTCTGAGAGAGTTCGCGTTGCTTCCTCAAGCGCAGAGATATTGAGACATATCTGGATCCCAAGATGCTCAGGCTTGATAACACCCTCTGTGAGCAAAACAGCCCGCTCAAGAACGTTTTCAAGCTCTCTCACATTACCGGGCCAACTATAGGTCTCTAAAATATCCTGGGCGAGCGGATCTATCTGTGGAACTTCCTTGCCGGCTATCGCGGCATAGTGATGCACCAGCCCATCGACGAGATGAGGAATATCTTCTTTGCGATCACGTAGCGGTGGAAGAGCAAGCGTCACAACTGCAATGCGGTAGTAGAAATCTTCTCTCATTAAGCCGGTCGTGATCGCATCCTGCATTGAGCGATTCGTGGCTGCGATAATCCGCGGGTTAACCTTGATAGTTTTTGAACCTCCGACCTTTCGAATTTCATGCTCTTGCAAGACTCGAAGCAGCTTTACTTGCAGGTGCGGAGGCATCTCACCTACTTCGTCTAGAAACACCGTGCCATAGCTCGCGAGCTCAAATATGCCAACTCGGCTCTGAGTTGCACCCGTAAACGAGCCCGCCTCGTGCCCAAAAAACTCACTCTCTAGGAGCTCTGCTGGAATTGCACCGCAGTTTACCGCGAGAAACGGCTTGTCATGGCGCTTGCTGTGGTCGTGTATGTACCGAGCCATAACTTCTTTACCACTCCCACTCTCGCCAAGAATGAGAACAGGCGTATCAACAATCGCAACTCGCCTCGCTTGTTCTAATAATTTTTCAAACCTCGGAGACTCCGTGATAAGCCCGTGCTTAGATTTCTTCCGCGAGGAGCACGAGCGATCGACTATGCGGTGGTGCTGCATGACCTGGCGGATAATAGGTGCTAGCGTCGACGGCTCAAAGGGCTTGGTAATAAAGTCATTAGCGCCGCTCTTCATCGCCTCTACTGCGACATCAATCGAACCGTACGCTGTCATGATCAGAAACGGTAGGTGCGGAGCGGATTCACGAATACGCTTGGCTAGATCGATACCGTTCATACGCGGAAGCTTAAAGTCGGCGAGTACGCACGAAAACCCCTGCGCCTGAAACGCGTGCATCGCGTCCTCAGCTGTAGGAACAGCCACCACAGAGAATCCCTCGCGCTCGAGCACCGTCACGAGCACATCTCGCAGGGAATCGTTATCTTCGACAAGCAGTATTGGTTCCATGACCCTCCGCGGCGCGTCATTCATGTCGAACCGATACGCCGCATTAGATCAATCGGCAGAAAGGCGTAGTTTATTGAGAGTCTTGCAGCGCAAGCCCAACCTCCTGATATCATTGGTCGATATAAGGCTGTGC
The DNA here is from genome assembly GCA_900299055.1 of Pseudomonadota bacterium. GTDB lineage: Bacteria > Bdellovibrionota_C > UBA2361 > UBA2361 > OMII01 > OMII01. The sequence goes on from OMII01000228.1 coordinate 3,662, forward strand.
GGATGGCGCCCGCCCTGCCGTGATGTACGTACGATTACAACAGGGAGGGAGAGCCTCTGACGCGACCTGCTCCGCAATGCGATTCCTTTCACGGGAATACGATTCATTTAGGGCGGGTGAGACACCCGCCCTCCCATACGTATGTGCGAATAACAAACGGGAGGCGTGCCTCTGACGCGCCCTGCTACGCAACGCGAATCCCTTCACGGGAATACGATCCATTTGGGGCGGGTGAGACACCCGCCCTCCCCCGAGATGTGCGCCGAGCTATTTCGAAATAACACCACAGGCAACACGCGGTCCTCCGCCACCAAGCGGAGCTGGACTATCAGAATAGTTGTCTCCACCTGCGTGGATCATCACACTGCGATCGCGAATGTCTTTCAGCGTGAGCCCGTGGATATGAGCGGCTTTCGTCGCTGTTCCATCAGCCGCTACCTCTAACTTTGGAAGATCTCCTTGGTGACCACCACCATCAGGTCCCCCATGCTTACCAGTGGCGTGAGGATCAAAGTGACCGCCTGCCGCCTGTGCTGCGGTCATCTTTCCATCTTTCTCTTTCGGTTGGCAGCTAGGGTTTTCATGGATATGAAACCCGTGCTCGCCAGGAGTGAGACCATGAAGATTTGGCTTCACTTCAACACCGTGAGGAACATCTTTAAACTCGATTGTACCGAGTGACGCGCCCACTCCATTCGCATCTACTGCATTCACAGTAACCGTCACGGACTCATGCGAATCAGCCGCCGCTCCCGTAATACCGAGAGCCATCGACACGACCACGCTGTAGTAAAGATTTTTCATATCTCAAATCTCCTTAATTTGCTGAAACTATCGACCTGAGTACGTACGGCAAAATACCACCGTGCTTGTAGTATTCGACTTCGATGGACGTATCGACTCGTAGAGTGACTTTCACCTCACTCTTTGTTCCATCACTCTTGGTGATCACCAAAGTAACGTCCTGACCCGGTGTAATTCCGCCTTCTGTACCCGTGATGGCGAACTCCTCAGTTCCGGTGAGTCCAAGCGTGCTGGCGTTCTGACCAGCTTTAAACTGACACGGTAACACGCCCATGCCTATGAGGTTGCTTCGGTGGATACGCTCAAAGCTCTCCGCGATGACCGCCTTCACACCAAGCAGTCGAGTTCCCTTGGCTGCCCAGTCTCGTGAGCTACCCGTGCCATACTCCTGGCCAGCAAAGATCACAAGCGGCGTCTTCGTCTCGGAGTATTTTACCGCCGCGTCGTAGATCGACAGCTTCTCGCCAGTCGGTTGATGTACCGTCACGCCACCTTCGACACCTGGAACCATAAGGTTCTTGATGCGCACGTTAGCGAACGTTCCTCGCACCATCACATCATGCGAACCACGGCGCGCGCCGTAGCTATTGAAGTCCTTAAACTCAACGCCTCGACCAATGAGGTACTTTCCGGCTGGAGAGTCCTTCTTAAAAGCTCCCGCTGGACTGATGTGATCAGTCGTCACAGAATCACCGAAGATAGCGAGCGAACGCGCGCCCGAGATAGCCTGTGGCTTCTCTGGAGTGAGCGCGAAACCCTCAAAATACGGTGGCTCTTGAATGTACGTTGACGTCGTATCCCACTCGTACACGGCGCCTGCACTCGATGGCACTCGATCCCAGAGCGGATTCTGAGCGGTAACATCACCGTAAAGTCGTCGATACATCTCAGCGTTAAACGCCTGCGGCATCTCGGCGAGCACCTCTTCAGCGCTTGGCCAGATCTCGCGCAAGAACACCTGCTTCCCTGACGAATCAACACCGATTGGATCACGTTCAAAATCAACTCGCACACTTCCAGCGAGCGCGTACGCGACTACGAGCGGCGGGCTCATTAAGAAGTTCGCCTTGATGTTTTGATGTACTCGCGCCTCAAAGTTTCGGTTACCCGAGAGCACCGCTGAACCGACCAGATCGTTCTTTGTGATACACTCCTCGATCTTGGCGTCGAGAGGACCTGAGTTTCCGATACACGTCGTACAACCGTAGCCGACGATCTGGAATCCAAGCTTATCGAGGTAGGTTTGCAGACCAGCTTTTTGCAGATACTCACTAACCGC
>OMII01000229.1 GCA_900299055.1 Pseudomonadota bacterium
AGTAGGGGTAGGGCTTGGCGTGTTGGTCGCAGTATCGACTGGCGTGTTAGTGGGAGTAGCAGAGTTTATTGTGTCAGTTGCAGTGGCAGTTGGCGTGAGTGTAGTAGGGGTAGGGCTTGGCGTGTTGGTTGCTGTATCGACTGGCGTGTTAGTGGGAGTAGCAGAGTTTATTGTTGCAGTTGCAGTGGCAGTTGGCGTGAGTGTAGTAGGGGTAGGGCTTGGCGTGTTGGTCGCGGTATCGACTGGCGTGTTAGTGGGAGTAGCAGAGTTTATTGTTGCAGTTGCAGTGGCAGTTGGAGTGAGTGAAGTAGGGGTAGGGCTTGGCGTGTTGGTTGCTGTATCGACTGGGGTGTCGGTTGGGGTAGCTGAGTTTGTTATGTTGGTAGCGGTAGCAGTTGGAATGTGCGTAGTAGGGGTGGGGCTTGGCGTGTTGGTCGCAGTATCCACTGGCGTGTTAGTGGGAGTTGAAGAGCTGGGTGTGTTAGGTGGATTTGATGGATCGGGGGTGTTAGTTGGAGTGAAAGTCATGTCGATGGCACCACCTCCAACGTTTTCGTATGTGCCGCCACCATATCCGTTAGAGCACATCGAACACATCTGTGGTGTGTAGACGGAAACCCCATCATCCGACGCCACAAGCCCCATACTTGAGCAATCGTTGAGTGTGCAGCGTTGACCGAGGGATCCATCTCCATTCATACACCGCTTGAGTAGGCAGACTTGAGGTGTTGGAGTGATTGTAGGCACGGCAGGGCAGTTATCGCCTGTGTCACCCACAGAGCCGCACGCTGGGGCCCCGCCAGGGTCCTTGCAGTTTTCATTTATATTCCAGCATCTGACCGTGGCGTTATCTGAGCACAGAGTTGCTTCACAATTTGGCCGACAGTCATCACAGGTTGAGAGCGGATTTCCCTGCGCATCCTCAGGAGCTGCGCACGCAGGATTTGTCTCTGGCGGATCTGGAACGTAGCAGCTGTTGCCACTCCCATCAGTACAGGTGGAGATGGGAGAGCACTCGACGGGACACCATGGATCAAGTAGGTTGCCTGTTTGGCAGGAATGGCCACCGAGTGGTATCGAGCAATTCGCCTCCTGATTGACATTTGCGGTTGTATAGCAGGGTTTGTTTGCGTCGAATTGACAAACTCCCGCTGGGCATATGTTACAGGTTGCGCACTCGGGAGTTCCATCACTTGGCGCAGCGCACCCATACGGGGCATTTGCGTTGTAACAGGCGGCTCCGTTGTTACAGGTGTATTGAGAGCAGGCTACTGGAGTAGGAGTATTTGTCGGAAGGGGGCACGCGCTACATTCTGTGCCAACACCATCGGGAGGCGTGCAGGCGCCATCTGATGTATAGCAGCTGGTGCCGGGTTCGTAGGCACAAAGTGCGGTGCCACAGTAGTAGGGAGTAATGGTTGGTATTGGAGAGTCTGGTAACGGTGAGGTGTCACTAGGAGTTACGGTGATTGTCGCAGTTGGTGTTGGCGTGATCGTGGCATTCTCAGTAGTCGAAGGAATAGGTGTGTCGTTTGGTGGACCACCGACCATACAGTTGGTCGTCGCGCACAGCTGAGTTCCATTATTCGGGTTACACGAAGGTGGTCCGTTCCAGCAAGCTTGGTTGCTACCGTCGCCGATGTAATCGACGGTCTGGCAGCAGGCAATTAGTGCGAGGGCTTGAGACGGGATGCAGAAGAGAGCAAGGAGCGTAGGAATGAGAAAGAGTAGCGAGTAGCAGCAGACGCGTTGTCGTTGTGGTAAGAGGTTTTGCGAGGCAGGTTGGCAATTCGGTGGAACGACATGGGCGCAGAATCCCAGATTTTTTTCACTGCGCGGGGACAATACAGCCTCACGCGCTCTGAAAGCGCATTCCGTATTATACACCCCGCGGTGATGTAACGGGCCTCTTCTGTTGGGAGGCCCAACAGCGTACACCATCTCAACTCCTTACGTCGGCGTTTTCTCGTAAAAACTGAAGTGCTATCGAGGTGTGGCGAATGCGTACGAATAAATGGCAGCCAAAGAAATGCGCCCCCATCCGTTTCATGCCACTTCAAACTCACCCGCCCCTGTCACTGCGGGGCGCTCGTTAGTTAAGATGCGGTGTTATAAGCACTTGTTTCTGTTGCATTTGTCGCTGAATGCCGTGGGGAAGAGGGGGTGTTCGCTGATAGCTAACTAATTGAAATTGCCTCACATCTCGACCAAGCTCAGATGCTGTTATTATAACAATGTGTACATTCACGACCCGTCGGTGGGTGTGACGTGGCGTCCGTGCCAGTTTCGGTGGCAGCACAGGAGGTAGTTGCTGTGATCACGCCGAATTATTGCTGGCCGGCAGGAGCTGAGTCGCTTTCGTAATTTATTACTTTCTCATCGAATGACGAAAGCTTCGCTCCACCATTTCTTCGGTGTGAATCGAGCGTGCGTTTGCCTCCTGCGCGAGGACCATTGCTTTATCAGCGTTTCGCAGAGCTTCTTGCGCTTCGTTTCTTACGTGAGCCACTTCTGAGTGAGTGGCGCACCCTGTGACCGTTATGGTGCTTATTGTCAGTGCGGTGATGAGGTAAGAAGTGTATGAGGGCTGGCGCATAAAATCAGAGGAATAATAGTCGTTTGTTTGTGCAGACAGAGTGACACGAGACACGATAAAGACGCATGATTTTCGTTAGTGACTGAGCGAGCGGTAGAGAGCATGGAGATTGAACCTGGGCCGAATGCTACCACGCCCCACAGGATACGATCGGGGGCTCTACTCGGATTGCAGTTCGCGGACGCCCAGGAAAAATACTGAGAGTAGGACTTCGCGGGCGCATAGATTTCTATACGTGTTAGCGCTCGTTGAAGAGTGATACCTTTAACTAACGCTCGAATATGAGGGTGGGAGATTGCAGAATAAAGGGCGAGAATGCGAGCAAACGAATTAGAGCGAAGCAACACAGCTACGCGAATCAGAAGACACATGCTTATGATCGCGCTAGGCGTTTCGGGCCTGACAAGTATCTATCGATGTGTCAGTGCTGATGATTCGGTGGCAGTTACCATCGGAGGTAGCCGACAGCTAGCTGCGTGCCCACAGCGAGCCTCGGTCGACGGTAAGCGCATAGTCGGGTTAATGAGCAGCCCTGATCATACAGCTCGAAGAGTGATATCGATCGGCTCGGGTACCCAACTTTTTGTCTGTGAGCGTCGGGGCGACTGGCTTGGGGTCGTTGTGGCTGCCGTAGAGCCTAAGGCGTGTGGAGTTTCGGTCGCGATGGAACGGCGAGAACCCTATCGTGGTGGGTGTGCATCTGGATGGGTGTTACTCACTGAAGTTGTCATCAAAACTAACTGAGTGCGGAGGTTTTGCGGAGATGTAGCTAGCGGTGCTTGATAGGCTCGCTACAAACTCAGTTGCTTTTTTCTTGCCTGATGCCAGCTTTGCCAAGCGTTCGTGTGGACTTTCTCGCAACTCGTCTATTGTTTGCTGAAGCGCATCAGGTGCGACTACCGCGAGACGCGTGATTTTTGCGAGGGGATTGGTCGGAAACGAGAAGGCGTACTCCGGCAATCTGTCGACTGTCTGCTCAAGGGTGAGGTCGTGATCGGCGCTGATAAGGCTGAGAAGTCTGGCGATGTATGGAACCGACTGGGCTTGTAGTACCCGAACCTGATCTTCGACTCGGGCAACAAAAGGGGTCCATCCAGGCAAAGCGCGCAGATCCGCGAGTTCTGGACTGAGTTGCAGAGAGTGGGGATTCATGTCGGAAAGCACGAGGGCCTGAAACTTGAGAGGCTCTGTAGCGCTCAAGCGGTGTAAACTGTACCACGCGTCTCGTGAGACGGATTGTGTGCCATTTGCAACCTTGCGCGCTAGCTCTTTCACATCGTCCAGAAACTTTTGATCTGGTTGCCACAAGCCGTCTGCTTCAATTGGAGTCCAGCCGCCGCGTGCTACATCGCGAACAAACGTTTTAAGAGGAGGAGTTGCGATAGGTGAAACGCCCGGTGGATACAGCCCAAGAAAACGAACTCCTGACGGGCTGGTGAGGGCGTGAACGGTGATTCGCCGCAGAGGATAGTGCGCAGGAGCGCTCATCTGTCCGGCCAGGAGCACGCGTAGGTGGGTATACTTCTCGCTAACAGCCCTTCGATTGATCTCTACGGTAAGAGGGGGCGGACAACTAGAAGCCGTGCTAGCGACAAAATCTACGAATGGCGCCCCCTGTTTTATCGGAGAGGCTGGTAAAAGAATTTGGATTATAGGCTCGTTGTGTGAGCCAGGACGCGGTGTTACATCGACCGTTGCGATGCGGTCTCGTGAGAGTTTGCCGTATAAGTGAACTATCTTAGCGCCAGCTTGGAGACTCTCTATATCTACCACTGGTACGAGGTGCCTTTCGGTAATACTCGGTGGCAAGTGAAGATACTTATAAGGGCCTTCGTTCCCCGTCGGACAAAACAAGGCGACTCGCGCGATGCCATGGTCAAGGACCGGCCGTGGGGCTAAAGCACGCTCGAGTATCACAGGACTTTTTCTCTCGAGTAGATTGGATAGTTGCCTATTCGAGGACATGAGACCTTGTAACGTGGCTCGACCAGATATCGGAGCAGTAAGTCGCTCACCATTCGGAGTAGCAAGAAGGAAAGTGACGGAAGTGTTGTTTAATGTGGTGCGCACCGCATATCCGAACTTCTGCAGATAGAGGGGTGTGAGAGTTCCGACCTCGAGGACGTTCGCTGGAATACGCAAGTGCTCGAGCACAGAAGATAGTACCTCTTTAGCACAAGCTCGGCTTCGGGCATCGAATCGTAGTGGGCGTGGAGCGGTGTTTGTTTGGCCGTCAATCCAGGCATCGATTGAGCTTAAGAAGTCAACATAACGGACATTTTCTAGAACTCTTTTGAAGTCCGTTCTATGTAAGCCTGCGGGATTCAGTGCTTTGTAGAGAGCTGTTCGTCCATCCGAAATATGCTGCGCTCGAACTGCCCATGTTGACGAGGGCTCTGGAACGCTGGGTAGGTATAGAGATCGAAGGCAATCAAACTGAGCTTTGGTGAGAGACGTCGCTAGGGTTGGTTCTTGATCATGAAAGAGTCGATGGAGCGTCATGACAAGGCGCTGCTCGAGTGTCCTTTGAGGAACTGTGACCTCCGAATAGCCGGCCTCTGACTTAAGATGTGGGTTAGTAAAATCCGCCATACGCAGCTGGCGCATTGTAAAGTTTTTGAACGGAAAGAAAAGAGCCAAGAATGCCGGGGACGAAACTTGATTGACTGCCCTGCAAGCCACAAAGGTGAGGTAAAAAATGCAAAAAGACCCGATATTTACGAGAGTTTCGTAGATGCATAGACCAGATGAGAGCGCATAACACTAGGTAGAAATTGTTATCTGAGTAGACGTGCGACTTCTACCACTTCCGTACTTTGACTGATGCCTCTGTCGAAGCACGAAAGTGGTTGGGTCTCAAGATTCCGGTAGTGTTTTGTATGTTTGGGAAGCTACCGGTTAGCACCCTCAAACGTCCACTCTAGTTGGATCGTTGAGGGTGTTAACCGGATACAAAGCCGAAAATCAAAGACACCGTGAAAGAAAAAAATGAAACTAGTGCTCGATAAACTGGCGACGATGTTCGTTGCCGCAATCGTGGTGATGGTGCCGTGGATAGTCATGTTGGGAGAAAAAGCGACCACTCCCTTGGTAGTGTGTTGTCTGTGCGTTTTGGCGCTCGTGTTCACTGCTCGGGGAGAGATTCTTCGATCTCCGTGGCTTGTCCTTGCCGGCTGCTTTGCTGGATGGTGTTTCATCGGTGGGGCAAATCAATTGGCTCCAGAGGGGCATTCTCTTCGAGAGGGCTTCTCGGTTGGATTTACCCTTCGTGACGCTATCAAGGTCCAATCAGTTGCTTCGTTTGCAACCCTTGGATTCTTCCTTGTGTATCACTTGGGAATTTCAGGCGGCGCTCCAAAAACCTCAAAGCGTCAGCAAGAGGAAAAAGCGAAGTCCTCTGATGCAGAGCTCTTCTGGATGCCATCTGAACACTAATTCGTTGTACTATCTCCGGTAGGGAAGCATCTCTGCCGGAGTATTTTCTTACACGAAGGTTTTTGCCTTGAATGTTTTTAGGTTTCTTGAATACCCAACCACTCTCTTTCTCCGACGCCTATCAAGTTGGCTGCAAAGTGTGCAAAGCGACTGAACAGCCTGGATGGCGCTTTCGGAGTGAATACGGAAAGCCTTTGTGTTCCCAGCGTCTGGCAAGCCCCGCTGAAACATACAACGGAACGCCGTTGACAACAGCCCAATCCTGAATCGCGAACCTGTCTGTATATCCACTTGATGGGTCACGCTTCATGATCGAGATCCCATCAAAATAATGAGCTCCATCTCGTGAGAATGAAAATCGCACCTCCCCCTGATGAATGTGTCCAGCCAAGATAAGTGACAAGTAGGGAGTTAGACTATCCGGAAACCCTTCTGGATTATGAAGAGCGAGAATCCTTGGGACCGATCTATCAAGACATGACGCTGGTGCTTGTGGCACCCCGGTTGTGTGGTCATCCAGACCGAGTAGCCGAATTTCCTCGTCCCCGCGCCTCATGCTCCATTCACTGTTGGTGATATCGAGGGCGCCCGTCGTGTCCAGAGCGGTTTTGAGCTCGGCTCTTCGTTGGTCTCTATTATCGTGGTTACCGAGGACGTAGAAAACGGGAACTCCGTCCCGTATCCAGTCTCGTAGATGGCTGAGTAGCTCCTGAGAGCATTCGGTATAAGAGCGATGGACGAAGTCCCCAGTCACAATCAAGCAGTCAGGCCTCTGGCCTGAGCGAGTAAGTGCTTGAAAAACACTCTGTAATCGCAAGAGAGGAGTTTGATCCTCTGCCGCTAAGTGCAGATCGGTCGCGTGTAAAACGGTAAAGCCGGCGAAGCTCTCCGGAAGATTCGGTATAGTGACGCTAAAACGAAGAATGTCGACATCGCATGACAAGGACTCCAATCCCATGCGCGCCACCTGAGGCGGAGTAGTGCGCTCACGCCTCAGTAACACATCTTGTGCTATTCCTGGCAGATTTAGCAGCAACGACTTCGTAAAATTACCGGGAATATGCGTCTCTCCACTTCCTTCAGGAAGGTAGGGTGCTCGGGCCTCAAGGCTCACTGAGAATGTCGGATGTGAGAGTTCGGTGAGGGCCGAGCTGTTATGAGAAGACTCATCGTGTCTCTGATCGGGAGATGGGGACCGGTTGTACACAATAGCACTCCAGGTTAAGCAGCCTGTCCATATAACTTCGAGTAAGCCGAGTGTGTTAGACCGCACACTACAGAGGTAAATGGCTGCTCTTTTAACTTGATCGCAAATGGGGGGCGCTCTCCGAGAGAGCGAGAAAGGGCGCAATTTTGAGCCGCTGCGCGCGCTCGCGACAGGATGCTGATTTGGAGATTACGCGCTTCAGCGTATCGAACCTTGAGAGACTCAGGCCCAATGAACCATGGCGCATCTATCTGCCATTCAGCGGTCGAGCCCCCCTGATTTGTTGGATCTCCTTTGACGTGCACAAAGAAGCCATCTTCACGTTCGCGTAAACGCCAGCAGAGACGCATCCAATTGTCTATCTGGTGTGACTCAAGTGTAAGTGGGGTGCCCGATGGTGCCATCGGCAAAAGGCAGAAAACGTGATCAACGAGCTGCATTACAGGTGCTATGTGTTCGAATGGAACTGCCTCAATTTCACACGAGATTTTTTTGTCCCGCCGCAGAAGTTGCAAGTCCGCATGGCGGTCTCGCAGCACGCTCGGATTGGGGTGGGTGACTCTAATTCGGGATACCGTGTGTGTGTTATCTCGGCCGAGCACATGAGCCAAGTTTTCAAAGTCGCCTGAGCCTGCTGAAGAATTAGCGATAACAAGAACATCTTCACCGCCCGTAATCTGTGCGGCTTGTTTCGCAAGAACCATGGAAAACTTCTGGCGATTTGAGAGGTCTTTTGGGAGGTAATTAACGAGCTCCTCACGGATAGCCTTCTGATCCTCAAGCACAAAGGAGATAAGACGACTAACACTTATTGAACGTGGCTGATTAGTGAGCTCAGGCGAGCCCAGTTCAGACTGCAGTGATCGGTTATAGCGTTGCAGCTCATCCTTGAGTTGGCTGACTACCTGATATTCACCGACGCTGTGAGAGTGGAGTCCACACGCGAATTCTAACAAAAATTGGTAGGCTTCAGCCCCACTGTGGTTTCCTTGTCGCTGAGAAGCAACCGCGAGAACACTCTCGGGTACCTTGGTGTACTGATCCGGGGTGCAGACGAGTATGTGACGAGCGCACGTCTCGGGGGCGAAGATTTCTTTGACTCCATCCCATGGTTGAACTCGATTGTTGCTACCGGGGGCGGGGAGTACTAACACTCGCAGATCCTGGACGGAGAGCTGAGGCCGCCGACGTGGATTGGCTGGCGTATTGAGGGCAAGCTCACCTAGATCGACACTCTTTGCTGGATTGAAAGGGAGAATGTCCTGAGGTTTCTGTTCTGGATTCATACGCGAGGGAGTGTACCGTGGGATGAGTTCTTAACATACACGCCCGCGATGCTTTATTTCTACGAGTTTCTCGCACTGCGATCATCGCACGCTAAAAGCGCATCGAGTCAGCGAGCGACGTTTTCTTTTTCTTCTGTGAGCAGCCAGCCGCGATTGATTCGGCAGTTTGGGCCCCGGCGTCGATCTGCGTGTTGCTAACTGAGTTGCTGCGAGAAACTCCCTGCGGGTAAATGGTATACACAGCACCATCTTCGGCGAAGCCCTTAAAGTGATCGTGGTCTCCGTTACCAACGAATCGCGGAACTCCTTGTCCCTTGCCCTTGCTGTGAAGTTTATCGCTTAATTCTTTCGCCATAGCGGTTGAGACCTCCCCAGTTTTGCCAGCTGGACCACAGTCACCAACAATCCCGTAAACGGTCTCACCCCGGTAGGTCACGGACGCGTATCTTCCGAGATATTCACCGCAATTGCCCGGCATTACGATGAAATTGACACGGTCCGAATTAAGGCTCTGACCGCGGCTTTGAAAGCTTGTCGCGGGTAATTCCGTGCGTGAGGGAACTGTGTTCCCTCGGCCATCGGTATCGATATCTATGTTTGAAACAAACGTAATAGCTTTTGAGCATGGGTCCTGAGTAATTGGGCCCTTAAGATCTGCTGAGCCATGGGAAGAAGCGCCCGAGCCCCCGCCGCCGTGAATGATTCCATCAGTAATTGTGGATCCAACGCCCGATAGCCCGCCTATTCCGGATGTACCGCTCGGTGATCCCGATGTTGTGTCACCTGAGTCGCCGAAGCCATCAACGGAGCGCATACGTCCGCGCGCGTGTGTGTTCGGCATCCCAAATAGATCAGTCGGTGTATTCCCAAATGGGTCGGTATCTTCGATCTGGTTGACACAGCCGTGTGATGAGCACTCTTTTGCTTGACCGATCGAATCGCGGCTTATGCCCAGCAGCACAACTACAGCGCTGGCGAGGAGGTATCGAGCTACTGGATAGTGATGGAGGGAGCGGGTCGATTGACCAGGGGGCTTGAAAGCGGGGCCTGTGCTGAGTGCACCACGTAGGTGTGAGAACATAGAGAGCCTTCTGTATGACATTTGACATACGGCCCATCCATCTCTCCTAGGTGATATGCTATCGAGTGGGGTTTATGTGCTGTTTGTTCGCTACTACGAGTAATTCGTAGCGGAAGACGAGAAAGCTCAGGCGTATTTACTAGCGGCGTCTCTTCTGGTGTGATTCTCGGAAACCTATCCGAGGATGCGTGTGAATCCAAATGCAGCAAGCCGAATGAGAGTGCATATCGTAGCCGCGGCCGCGCTAACAGGCCTCTCAATAGCGGTGGGAGTACAGCGAAAACAGAGTGATGTTTTACGGCCAGAAGGACTTAATCAAGATATCGATCGCACAACTCGTATCGCCCCTGATGGTTCTCGAATTAATGGCAGCTGGGTTGCAGCAAACTTTAATGACCAGGAGATGGTAGACATAGCGCAGAGCATTCACAGAGTTCTCTCCGGTGATCGCCGGCTACCGCCTATAGCCCGACATCTCCTGAGGCAGCGGTGTCATGAGCTTGAGACCTCGCTAGAGGCCAGAGTCGAAGGGCATAATCAAACTGACTTTCGATCCGAGACTGTTTTGTGCCACGAGTTGGCTTCACTACAGAGGTCGCTTAGTAGTGGCATGAGTGATCGGCGGCCTACCCATATTCCGGTTACTGACCGCGACAGCGCTACGCTTCTAAGGCTCATAGAATCCGTTATATATCCACTCTGTGAGTGGGATAAGAAGACGCTGGAAGACCTCGTACGTGATAGCGAAAAAAATTTAGGCAAACTGAGGCCTTAAGGTGCGCCTTCAGTATCGTGCAGCACAAGATAGACCATGATGCAAACGAAGTCTCATCGCCCTGTTGCAAAAAAGGGGGTGACGGATGGCTCTCCCTTGATAAAATTAAGGCGAATGTGGCAAGCGAGGTAAGAATGCAAGAGCGAGTTGATGATTTCGAGCGAGACGACAGCGGATTTGAAATTGAAGGGGTAGCCCGACGTTACTCAGTAGAACGCGGTGCCTCATTAGTTGAGTATGCTCTTTTGTGCTGTATGGTTGCACTTGCTGCGATAGCTGCGATGCAATTACTGGGCTCGAATATCTCGGGTCAGTTTAGCTCTGTTTCGGCTCAGCTTGGCTAGGTAGAGGCCTTTGACATAGCCCTCTGAGTGAATGAGTAATAAGGCTTGCGGCGTATTCTGGCTTTTGGGGGAGCAGTGAGCCCGCAAGCATTCCGCAGACTGCGAATATAAGACCCACTAACTGCGCTGGAAACGAGTCCGCCAACGTGGTCCCCATGAAGACGAGCCAACCAGCGACACCAAATACGATAGAGCACATAGCACCCTAAGTTAAGGCTTTCTGCCAATACAAGCCAGCGACAAGTGGGATAAAAGCACCGACTAGAGTTACCTGATACGCACTTGAGACGAGCTCATAGATCGGCGTGCCGTGCATAGACATCGCATAGAGCAAAACACCGCTGCTGAAGCACAACACAGTTACGCGCATAGCGGATAGCTTAGTTCGGTCGTTTTTGAAAGGCGCTAGAGCGCCCCAAATGTTCTCTGTAAATGTTACGCTAGGAGCTAATAGCGTAGCCGATGCGCAGCTCTTGATTGCCGAGAGCAACGCACCAAAAAAAACAACCTGCATCGCAAAGGGCATATGGCGCATGATGAGTGTCGGAAGAATTTTTTGAGGGTCGTCATGAAGCAGGAGAGAGGCTTCTTCGGGCATAATAGAGAAAGCGCTCACGACGAGGTATATAGGAACAAACGCAAAGAGGAGATAGCAGACTCCACCAATTATGGGGCCGTGAGTGGCAGCGCGGATATCTTTGGCAGACATGACACGTTGAAAAACATCTTGTTGTGGAATCGACCCGAGCATCATCGTAATTGCTGACGCGAAAAAAAAGGATACTTCCTTGACGTTTGGCTCTGGCAGAAAGCGAAACATATTTTGCGAGGATGCGTACGCGAAAATATGACCAGCTCCACCTGCCTGAATCGAGGCATATACGGCGAGAATCAGTAGTCCGACGACGAGAATTATCATCTGGATAAAATCAGTTACTGCTACTGACCACATACCACCGACAAGAGTGTAGGCGAGTATTGAAATCACTCCGATCACCATTCCGAGCGAGATTGAGATTGTTCCTGCCGAGAGGGTATTAAAAACGATTCCGAGTGCAGTTACCTGTGCAGCGACCCAACCTAAGTAGCTGAGCATAATCAGGGCAGAACAGCAGAGCTCGACCGATCGCCCGTAGCGCTCGCGATAATAGTCACTTAGCGTCAGAAGGTTCATGCGGTACAGGCGAGCCGCGAAAAATGCCCCGACCAACACGAGACACATCCCAGAGCCAAATGGATCCTCAACGATACCCCGCATACCACCGCGAATGAACTTAGCGGGAACTCCCAGTACCGTTTCCGAACCAAACCACGTGGCAAAAGTTGTCGTGATGATCATTAGTAAGGGAAGATGCCTGCCGGCAACGGCGAAGTCGGCGACGTTGTGGACTCGACGCGCAGCCACGAGGCCGATGGCGATTGTCACGATTAGATATGAGAATACAAGTCCCAGAAGCATACGTAGCGCGCAGGTATACCTTCGCAAGAAAGTATGGCGCGCTTGTCGCGACGAGTAAAAACGATAAGATGCAGCTAGTCGGAATTCTCGTAGAAGTAGAAAAAAGGCAGCTCCAGGTAATGAAGCAAGGCGGCCTGTAGGCGAGCCTAGTGGGGGGAAGAACCAGAACAATGCGCCTCCGACAGTCGGGGCAGTCTATGTGTGGCGCCTAGTGTCGGAGGCGGACGCGTATGCGCGAGCTTTAAGACCTCGCACCCTCAACGTCTCTTTGACTTTGTTGAAAGCCTCGGGCGCGTCTTCACAATTGATTGCGCTGTAGCGGGCCACTCTGATTCAGCACGTGCTGCGGGAGCTGACTTTCGCGCGGCACTCACCCTGGAGATTTTACGAGAGGCTGCAGCGAGTGTGGTGCGTTCCTTACTAGTAGTTTTTTTCATGTTTGTTTTTGAAGTACGTTGAGGCTTTCTTGATCGTGATTGAGGCATAGACGTCTCCACATAAAGTTTTGCGTGCGCATAACAAGATGCCTTTCAACGGACTGTAACTCGGCGGTCAGCTTGGTTTGAGACTGCCGAGCGATGCTGAGCAGGGAGCTCCAGGATTCCAACAAGTGCCCTCGCACAGCTTCAGCTGGAAGCTAATTCTGTTATGTGACTTTTGTATATGAGCATACTTGGCGAGATTTACATGTGACAAAGAACAGACTGCGGAGTCCTCATGTGAGTTTCGTAGATAGAGATGGGTCAAGAAGTGGGAGCCGCTTGTTTTAGGACCGACAATCACCTCTAGCGCGACCGGTGCGCTCGTAGTACCGTGCTCAGGCAGTGCGTTCTGGCGCTTCTTTTCTGCCGGAATAATCACGGTCTACAAGTAACGAGTGTTCGGAGAAATAGTCCACCGTAGAGACGGCAGTTGCACTTCTTTTTTGCCGAGTTCTTTGACCGCTGGACGAGCTCCTAAATTATTTCCACTCCACATTGAGAGAGACCTCGATTCGAGCCGGCATAGCTACTGGCGTGTTGGCAGATTCGGTGTGAGAACTGCTGCCAAACTATTTCGAGATGGAGTGTTATGTCAGCCGATCGCGACATTGGTAGTTCCAAACGTGTGGTTACCCCAGTGCGCACAGACGCCCAGGACGTTCCCCGTCTGTCTGATGCTATGGTTGAGCGCTGGAGTTCTGGGGAGGAAGTTGTACCGGATGGACTCCTTATCCCCAACTATGTGAGGCCAGAGATTCGAAGCACGATTTCGGTTGGAACACTCATGATTGGGCCAGGACATTTTGGTCGGGGCTTGATAGGCGCACTTCATCATCAAGCTCTGCTTGAGGGAGATCGCACGAGCGGAATTTGTAGCATTAATGTCCGCGGAGATGGCAAAGAGGTTAGTGCCCAGAACGGTCTTTTCATCCTCAATCAGCGACAGCATGGTGAGAGTACCTACGAGGTAGTTGGAGCTATTGTCGAAGCGCTTTCGATGAAGCGCGATCTCGAGAGAATATTGCAGAGATTTGAGGATGAGGCAGTTCGCTGTGTAACGCTTTCGATTACCTTAGCGGGGTATACTTTAGATAGCTCTAATGGATATCGCCTCGATCTTGAGAAAGTGAGGGATGACATCGCAGATCCACGAAACCCACGTACCTCAATTGGGCTACTGGCTGAGGGAATCCGCCGGCGATACGAAAAATTCTGTGGTGAACCAGGAGCGCGACTCGCAGAATCGGGAGATCCTCTATTTAAAGCGAAGCTCACTATCATACCCTGTGACAACCTTCCTCCGCTGAACCAGGCTTACCACTGGCGTGGACTTGGTTCGTTTCTGCGAGAGGCTCTCATTGACTACTGCTCAAGCTCAGGCCAGGAAGCCTTGGCAGCATTCGTTCGCCAGCACATCGCCATTCCCAATACTCAGGTCGATCGTATTTGCCCAACTCCATCGCAACAAGATTTCAGTGATGTTACGCAGTTTGGTGTACAAGACTCGTTGGTGACACCAACAGAGCATATGCCTCGTCACGCCTTAGTCGTAGGAAATCACAGTGCCTGCGGAGATTTAGCTACATTTGATTCGATACATACTCCCAGATGGCTGCAGGTACATCAGGGCGATCGGGTTTTAGTCAATGATACCCCCAACGAGCACGCCAATATAAAGACTCATACCCTTAACGCTGGTCACGTAATCTTAGCATGGGTGGGAAAATATATGGGACTGGATGTTATTGCCATCCACGATCTGATGGCAATGCCTGCCGTTAAGAGTTTACTGAGTGATGTGATGCTGCACAGTGTTCAGCCTACTCTTGAGTTCCCTGCTGAGCTTGGCGGAAGACGTGGCTTCCAGTTTGGAAAGTACGTAGAAAGTGTGTTGTTTAGATTCGAAAATTGGTCGCTTCCAGACAGTATCGATAGACTAGATACGAAGGGCACTGAGAAGATTCGCGAGCGAATAGTTTCAGTGATTCAGAAGCTGGAGGACCGGATTGATGAAGCTCCAACTGAAGTGGTAGCCGAGCGACTAACAGCCGCTCTTGTACCGCTTGCTCTGATAGTGGCTGTATGGAGCAAGTGTGTTACCACAGGAGTAGATGAGTTGGGCACACCGGTAACTACGACGTCCCGGAAGCCAACATCTTCGGGAGGATATCAAGAGGAAATAAAAGATCCCCTCGCTGAAAAGTGGCGCACGCGTTACCCCAACTTGAGTGACGCTCTCCAACTAGAAAAATTTAAACAAGAACGGGAGATATTTCCAACCGGCATTGAAAATATGCCCCGTTTTGAGGGGATTTTCGAGCGCTGGATCCGCGTTCTGGAGACAACGACACTTTCGGATATCTTAGAGGTAAGCGCGGGTAAAAATCTTCAGCACACTCTTGATACGCTGGCCCCGGTCCAGTAACTACCCTTCCTATGGTGTGAAGATAAAGATGAGATCTTGATCCATACCGAGGGGGTCGGTTGAGCGCTCGCGTACGAGCAGGTTTGAAAGTGCTATAATCGTATGTTCTTGGCCTGGATTGAGTGTGCGTGTCCAGCCCGGCTCAATTATTTCAGCGCGTAGTTCAGCAGTGCTAGTACATTTGAAGACGAGCACGCCCAACCCTTCTTCGCAAAAAAGAGTTTCAATCTTTTCACTATGCTTCTCGAAAGCTAAAAACTTTCCCTGATCGACGACTAAAAATTTCTCAACTTCAGGGTGCTCATACGACAGTACGTGCACGCCACCCCAGTTCGTTAGAATTGTCGATTGCCCACCAGCTCTGATGATTTCTCGGTGCTCTGCAAAGCACGGAGTTGATAGGTCTTGACGCATATCATTTGCAACCGAGGAGCAGTACTGCATATAGCTGTTTCGATCGGGAAATGAAGGTATGGGAAGGCTGTTGTTCTTCATAGCGAGAGCAATACCGCAAGTAAGTGAATGAGGAAAGGGAGAGTCGATGAAGCCAGTTCGCCTTGATTATTAGCGAGCTCATACTCGGAAGGAATGACTCATGATAGTGACAGCAGTGATCTATCACTCTGGGCACATACATGAAGTCAGATTCTATAAAGAGTTCTCATATCCACATGGACCTAGAGACAAGCTCCCGGCAGGATTCGGTGTGTCAGAAGGTGTCCGATCCCCAGGGCCGATTGATTGAAGCGACGCCGGCGGATTTCGATGGTTTGCGTGATCAGTGGAGTGAACTAGCCAGTCAAGGCAGAGCAGCGGAGCCATTTTATCAGCCGTACTGGTTTCGTGCCTTCGCGACAACCTTCAATGCAACACGGAGTTGTCCTACCGTTGTGGTGAGGAAAAATGGCAAGTTAGTCGGCATCCTTCCACTTATGCGGAGGCGCACATTCTTTGGTAAGGTTCCAGGGAGTGTGCTTCGAAGTCTTTCAGGCATACACTCGTGTCGATACGATTTCATTTCAGAGGAGAGTGAAGAAGAGCACATTTCTCTCGCTGCCTGGCGTGCCCTTCGCGAGGACAGATCGTGGAGTGTGATAGAGGCACTCGGCGTTCCAGAAGACGGCGCATTCGGGAACATTATGCGCCACGCCGCTAATGATGGGTATTTACTGGCGTACTGGCCGACACTCTTAAGCCCTTACCTTGTCATACCAGAACGTGCTGATGATCCCTTTGTAAACTCTCCGCATCGTTACCGAAAAGACCGTAAACGACTCGACAAATACCACTCCCGCCTGAGTGAGCTTGGGGCGATACAGTTGGATGTCTTCGATAACGATGACAAAGCGATTTTTGAGGAATTCATTGCGATGGAAGGCGCTGGCTGGAAGGGTAAGAGGGGAGGAGCGATTCAGTGCTGTCCGGTAACGCTCTCGTTTTATCGAGAGCTCCTACCCCGAGCAGCAGCGCGGGGACACTTGCGATGGTGCGCGCTTCGAGCTGGAGCACGTCGAGTGGCTATGGAGATGTCATTTACTATCGGTGAGCGATGCTTCTCCCCGAAAATAACCTATGACGAAGGGGTCTCGCGATGCGCTCCTGGGCAACTTTTAGCGCGCGCTAGTATTCGAGAGCTTGCGATGCGAGGGTGCCGTCGCTACGACCTTCTTGGAGCACGAGCGCGATACAAGACACTATGGGCGGGCACAGTACGACGACATTCAAACTGTTATATTTTCAGGCCGTCGGTTATAGGCACCGCATATCGGTCAGCACTTAAAGATGTGGCCCCATTACTTCGTCGTGCACGGCACCGCCTCTATGGAGATCCTCAGGCGGAGTCCTGAGCGGTGGGAGCGACTGCGAGTTTCTTGTAGCAACGAACGCTTGTGACTCTGGGCTATGCAAGAAGTGGCCGGTCATGTGAGGCTAACTACCCATTCGCTTTCTGCGGTTAGTCCAACCATCTAAAAATCCTCGTTCTTTCAAAAGTGGTCCGATGCTTGCCTTAAGCCTTGCGTGTGCTTGAGACGGCACAGGAGAGATGGGAAGGTCATGGAAATACATAGTACTGGAAGGCATTCACTAGCGATCATTTTTTGGATTATGACTCTTTCCTCTACGATAGAAGTATCAGCGCAGACAGTGAAGCCGAAGCGTGTCTTTAAAGGGCAGGAGATTCTTGTATCGTTCCCCAAAAATGGAGGAGGCTTCTCCGCGAGAGCATCACGGAAAGCTGACCATCTAAAACGCCCCCAGAAACTATCACTTCGAAAGAGCCTAGACCAAGGAACTCTCGGCGTATTCTCCACCACTACTACTAGTTTGGGTACTAATGATGCTGTAGACGCAAATGAGGAGGCGATTCGCCAGGCTTGTCAGGAGCTCAAGGATCAAAACCCGACATACGATCTTACCTGCGAACCTAACTATATAGTCGAGACCACTCGGGGAGCCGATGATCCTTATCTGGGTTCGCTCTGGGGTATGTCGGTGATCCAAGCACCTGCAGCATGGGATGTGACGACTGGCTCGGCAGCAGTAACCGTTGCAGTAGTAGACACGGGTATCGAGTACACACACCCAGATTTAGCTACCAACATCGCCGTCAATACAGGGGAGGTTCCGGCCAATGGTATAGATGACGATCAGAATGGTTTTGTTGATGACGTATATGGATACGATTTTATCAACAATGACGCCAATCCCATGGACGACCATTTTCATGGAACGCACTGCGCAGGAACCATAGGTGCCGTAGGAGATAACGGACTTGGGGTCGCGGGGGTCGCGTGGAATGTGCAGCTAATGCCGGTTAAAGTCCTGAGCAGTACAGGGTCTGGGTCGATAGCATCAGTGGTAGCTGGAATTAACTATGCAGTGCACCGTGGTGTTAAGATTATAAGTATGTCGCTAGGGACCTCCTCGTATAGCCAGACGCTGGAGAGCGCGATTGAAAATGCCAAACAGCAAGGTGTTCTTATCGTAGCGGCAGCAGGGAACTCTGGACAGAATTCTGACCTCTACCCGCTCTACCCAGCCGCTTCGACGCAAGATAATGTCATCTCTGTGGCGGCGAGCACTCAGACGGATGGCCTAGCATCGTTCTCGAATTTTGGCGCAACGTCAGTGGACTTGGCAGCTCCGGGAGTTAGTATTCTGAGCACAACTCTAGCCCAAGGATATGGGTATGCGAGTGGAACCTCAATGGCAACGCCGCACGTCGCGGGAATGGCCGCGATTCTCAAATCTGTAAATCCCGGTTTGTCGTACTCAGAAATCAAAGCCGCGTTGCTGCAAGGAGTAGATCCACTGCCTGCTTTTAGTGGGAAGACGGTCTCAGGTGGGCGAGCTAACTTGTATAGGGCGCTCACGCTCGTCTATCCAACACCGACAGCGACCCCAACTCAGGCGCCAGATGAAACACCGACGCCTGAGCCTACCGCTACTCCTGAGCCAAGCCCGACTCCAGATCCATCAGACCCAGGTGAGCCTGACGAACCGGGATATGGCGAACCAAACTCGCTTTCGATATCGCTCGAGCGCTCGAGACGTAAAGTGTATATCTTCGGTGAGATCAGAGATTCAAGCGAAAATTTACTAGCGGACGAAAACGTTACTCTTGTGTGTCGAAAGACAGAGATCGCCACGCAGACGAGTGACGATGAGGGATACTATGAGTTCTCTCTCAGACGTCCGAAGAAAGTAATGACCTGTTGGGTTGAAGATGACATGGGCACGAGGTCCCGACGGATCCGAGTGCGGTAGTCAGCTTCATCCCGTTGCCACCCCTGGGGCGACACACTGATGTGTCGCCCCTTTTTTTTGTCCTTGCCGTTAAGGTAGTGGTGCAGTTGGAAGCAGCTCAACAGCCCTGACC
>OMII01000230.1 GCA_900299055.1 Pseudomonadota bacterium
ATCTACCCGCGGTGTGCCGAGCGGCAGATATCGTGGTCGCCGCTGTTGGTGTGCCACTCCTTGTGAAAAGAGAGTGGATAAAGCCAGGCGCGATTGTCATCGACGTGGGCATTAACCGCACGGAAGATGGAAAGCTCGTTGGTGACGTTGATTATGACGCGGTCGCATCGCAGACCTCAGCGATTACACCAGTTCCAGGAGGCGTTGGGCCGATGACGGTCGCGATGCTGATGTCCAATACTGTAGAGAACTACGAACGTAGAAACGGGATCCAACCATGAAGAGAACACCACTATACGATGAACACGTCCGTTTAGGCGGCAAAATCGTCGAGTTCGCCGGCTGGGATATGCCCGTGCAATACAGCGGCGTCATCGCGGAGCACAATAACGTGCGCGAACGAGTAGGACTCTTCGACGTAAGCCACATGGGAGAGATTTGGGTCACAGGCGCCGAGGCTGAGAAGGCACTGAACTACCTTACCTGCAACAACGTCGCCACACTCTACGACGGTAAAGCCCAATACAGCGCCATTTTGAATGAGCAGGGTGGAGTTATCGACGATATTATCGTCTACCGATTCTCCAACGACCGATACCTCTTGTGCGTGAACGCCTCAAACGCTGACGCTGATTTTGAGTGGTTGAGCGCAAAGAACCCCACGAGCGCCGTGTTCACAAACGCGAGCGCTGACTACGGACAGATAGCCGTGCAGGGGCCACGGGCGATTGAGCTTTTGGCGCCGCTTGTAAAAGACAGTGATCTCTCTGCGGTAAAGCCTTTTCATTTTATCGAGACTGAGTTGCTCGGCACTCATGTAATCGTCGCGCGCACGGGCTACACAGGTGAGGATGGAGTTGAGATCTTCGTGCGAAGCGATCGTACGGTTGATCTCTGGAGGCTTCTCCTTGAACACGGTGCTGGCTACGGTGTGTTGCCGTGTGGATTGGGAGCACGAGATTCGCTTCGTCTTGAAGCCGCGTATCCGTTGCACGGCCATGAATTAGCGACTGACGTGTCAGCGCTTGAGAGTGGGCTAGGCTGGATCACTAAGTTTGATAAGGGTGACTTCATCGGGCGCGCTGCGCTCGCCGCGCAGCGAGAGAAGGGCGTTCCACGAAAGCTTGTCGGATTCTTCCTCGAGGACGCGGGTATCGCGCGCCAAGGAGATACGATCGCGCTTCCAGGCACGACAACGCAGATCGGTGTTGTGACCAGCGGAACAAAGACACCAACTGTCCAACGCGCGTTGGGTATGGCGTTTGTCGCGGCGGAAAGCTCCGCGGTCGGTTCCTCGATTTCAGTTGTTGTGCGAGGACGAGAGATTCGAGCCACGATTGTGGCGCTACCGTTTTATAAGCGTAAAAAATAGGCAAAAAACTAAACGATTTTTCAAAGGAGGATAGCGTTATGGAGTTTCCAGGAGATCTCAAATACACCAAAGAGCACGAGTGGGTACGCATGGAGGGTGATGTCGCCGTTGTGGGAATCACCGAGTTCGCGCAATCCGAGTTGGGAGATCTCGTGTTTGTGGATCTTCCAGCGGTAGGCAAAGCGGTAACCGCGCACGGAACGATGTGCGTGGTGGAGTCAACCAAGGCGGCCTCAGACGTTTACTCGCCTCTTAACGGCACCGTTTCTGAGGTTAATAGCGCGCTCGTGAATGACCCAAGCCTGATTAACAAGACGCCGTACACTGAAGGGTGGATCGTAAAGCTCTCAGGCGTTTCAGCGGGTGATGTAGCGGCGCTGATGTCGGCTGACGAGTATCGAAAGCTGCTCGGTAAATAATTAGGACTCACAACCACATCGACAAAGTTCAAAGGTCTACTATGTTGGCAGAGAAGTTGGCGGGAGAGATGACACAGGAACCATCAAGCGTACAAACACAGGCAAGAGGTGGCTTCGGAACCTCTGAGTTCCACAAGCGACACATCGGGCCAAGCGCCGCTGACGTGCTTGAGATGGTGAAGACGCTCGGCAAGAAGAGCCTCGATGAGGTGATTAACGCCGTGGTGCCGTCGGGCGTGCGCTCAAAGCAAGCGCTCACACTCTCGCCGTTTCCGCAGGCTCTCTCAGAGTACGAGGCGCTTGAGCGTCTTCGAGCTGTCGCCAACAAGAACAAGGTCGCCCGCTCGTATATCGGCATGGGCTACTATGATTGCGTCACGCCACCAGTGATTCAGCGCAACATCCTTGAGAACCCAGGCTGGTATACGCAGTACACCCCATACCAGGCAGAGATCTCGCAGGGGCGTCTTGAAGCGATACTTAATTTCCAGACCCTCGTGATGGATATGACGGGAATGGCGATAGCAAACGCCTCTCTTCTGGACGAGGGCACCGCTGCCGCTGAAGCGATGGCGATGTCCGTGGCGCTTTCAGCTAAGACTGGAGAGAGCGCGACAGCGCGAGAGTATCTCGTGGCTGACACCGTACATCCACAAACCGTTGGTGTTGTTCGCACCCGAGCTGAAGCACTTGGTGTAACGGTCGTAGTTGCGGCTCCAGAGAAGTTCTCCTTCAACGCCGGAACCGTGGGCTGTCTCGTGCAGTATCCTGATACAAACGGTGAGGTCCGAGATATCAGTGGTGTGTGTGCCAAGGCGCATGAGCACAAAGCGCTCGTAACCGTGGCGACAGATCTTTTAGCGCTCTGTCTCCTCACACCTCCAGGAAAGCTCGGCGCTGACATCGTAGTGGGCTCGGCGCAGCGTTTTGGTGTGCCGATGGGATTTGGCGGACCACACGCGGCGTTTTTTGCCACAAAAGATGAATACAAGCGCAGTATGCCAGGGCGGCTTGTTGGAGTTTCGAAAGATTCCAGTGGTAAGCCAGCGTTGCGTCTCTCGCTTCAGACCCGTGAGCAACACATTCGCCGCGAGAAGGCGACGAGTAATATCTGCACGGCGCAGGTGCTGCTTGCCAATATGGCGAGTATGTACGCCGTGTATCATGGGCCACAGGGGCTTCGCGCGATAGCGAATCGAGTAAACGCGCTCACGACAGCGTTCGCGGGCCTTGTGACGCAAGCAGGAGTAAAGGTCGCTACAACGAATTACTTCGACACCGTAGTTGTCGACGTAGGAGCAAAGGGCGCAAAAGCCGTAGCAGATCGAGCTGAAAAAGCGGGGCTTCTTGTTCGAGTGGTTAACGATAGTGCCGTTGGTGTGAGTTTTGACGAAGCCAAGGGAGTTGATGATCTTGTACAGCTTTTGGCTGTGTTTGGAGCGAGCGTAACCCCGGCGGCGGTAGCAAAGGCGATTGAGTCCACAAAGACGACGATCCCAGCAAGCCTCACTCGTGGTGATGATTACCTCAAGCACCGCGTGTTTAACGCCTATCACTCAGAGACTGAGTTTTTGCGTTACGTGCGAAAGCTAGAAGGGAGAGATCTCTCGCTTGGTTTTTCGATGATTCCGCTTGGGTCATGCACGATGAAGCTCAACGCGACATCAGAGATGCTCCCGGTATCGTGGAGCGAGTTTGGAGGGCTTCATCCGTTTGCTCCTGCATCGCATCGTCTCGGATATAACGAGATGTTCTCCGATCTTGAGCGAGCTCTCTGTGAGATCACTGGATTTGACGGCTGCTCACTACAGCCTAACGCTGGCTCGCAAGGTGAGTACGCTGGATTAGTGGTTATCCGCGCGTATCACCAGAGCAGAGGCGACGCGCACAGAAATGTGTGCCTTATCCCGAAATCAGCGCACGGCACAAACCCGGCAAGCGCCGCGATGGCGAGCATGGAGGTGGTGGTTGTCGCGTGTGACGCGCAAGGAAACGTTGACTTAGAGGATCTTGAGAAGAAGGCGGCTGAGTACAAAGATCGTCTCGCCGCGCTCATGGTCACCTATCCATCAACACACGGCGTGTTCGAGGAAGGTATCCGCAAGGCGTGTGAGATCGTTCACAAGAACGGTGGTCAGGTGTACATGGACGGCGCGAACTTAAACGCGCTCGTAGGGCTCGTGCAGCCGGGAGAGTTTGGGGCGGATGTCTGTCACATTAACTTGCACAAGACCTTCTGTATCCCGCACGGTGGTGGTGGACCAGGTATGGGGCCGATCTGTTGTGGGAAGCACCTCTCGCCGTTCCTTCCGAATCACCCAGTAGTTGATATCGGACACACACACGGTGTGGGGCCAATCTCAGCAGCGCCGTGGGGCTCCGCGAGCATCCTTCCGATCTCGTGGATGTACTTAGCGATGATGGGTGGTGAGGGGCTTACCGAGGCTACGAAGGTAGCGATTCTGTCGGCAAACTACATCGCCCACAAGCTAGAGCAGGATTATCCAACCCTGTATCGCGGAGCAGCTGGGTTAGTTGCGCACGAGTGTATCTTGAACCTCGCGGCGTTAAAAACCGAGGCGGGAGTTGAGGTAGAGGATGTCGCTAAGCGTCTTATGGATTATGGGTTTCACGCGCCAACCGTTTCGTGGCCAGTAGCGGGAACCTTAATGGTTGAGCCAACCGAGAGTGAATCGAAGGCAGAGCTCGATAGATTCTGTGAGGCGATGTCGTCGATCAGAGCCGAGGCGCGAGCGATCGCGGCAGGTTCAATCGACCGAGCCAACAATCCGCTGAAGAACGCCCCGCATACGGCATCGGTCGTAACGGCTGACACATGGGATAGACCCTATAGCCGCTGTCTCTTATACACATCTGACGCTGCCGACGATACTCCTTGTGTAGATCTCGGTGGTCGCCGTATCATTA
>OMII01000231.1 GCA_900299055.1 Pseudomonadota bacterium
ACTCACTCGCTCAATCTGCCTTTTGTCCGGCTCATGCGCGACATATCGCGATACTACACAAATCGGATTAACGCACGACTTGGAGGCGGCTCATCAGATCGTAAAAATCCGGTGCGGATGCATTTCCTCGCTAAATTCGCTGATCAGGAGGGCAGCTATTTTCTGCGCCGATTCTTTGAGAAGCATCGTGGCAAAACCACACAAGAGCTACTTCCTTTATTCGTGACAAGCGTTCGCGCCTCTGCCAGACACGCCACCGTTATTTTCCGCTATGTTAGACCAGAAGGTTCGATTCAAGAACTAAAGACATTCCTTCGTCAGACAGTTTCTCACGCCACCGTCTCAGACGCGCTCCTAGACAAATGGTATCAAGAGGTAGCTCCAGGCAAGTTCAACCTTAACGACACCGGTTTTCTTGCTCGTGTTCATCCCCTTGAGCTCTGGACGGTGAAATTTTTACAGAGCAATCCAAACGCATCTATCAAAGAGCTTCTTGAGGCGAGCAAGAGTGAACGCCAACAGGTATACGAGTGGCTTTTTAAGACTCCACACGTACGAGCACAGGATATCCGTATTCGGACACTCATGGAAAACGAATCATTCCTCGAAATTCACAAGCAATGGAAAAAAGTCGGATATCCCTTCAGTTCAATGGTACCTTCTCTCGCCTCCGCCATAGGAAGTTCTGGAGACAGGCCAATCGCGCTCGCTGAATTAGTGGGGATAATCCTGAACGACGGGGTGAGATATCCATCAGTACGACTGGATGAACTCCATTTCGCTGCCGAAACTCCCTATGAGGTAAGCCTGCGAAGAGTAAATAAAGGACAGGGAGAACAAGTACTGAAACCTGAAGTGGCGCGAGCCTTGAAGCGCGCTATGAGCAACGTCGTAGAGCACGGGACGGCCAGAAGAGTGTTCCAGTCGTACAAGAGATCGGACGGGAAGCCGTACGTAATCGGAGGCAAAACTGGCACTGGCGACCATCGCTATGAAACGTACGGACCCGGAGGGCAGGTCCTGTCCTCCCGAGTGGTTAACCGTACCGCGACATTCGCGTTCTATATCGGAGATCGCTTCTTTGGCGTGATATCAGCACACGTGCCGGGGCAAGATGCCGCTAAGTTCGACTTCACGAGCGCACTTGCTGCCGAACTTCTTAAGGTCCTATCTCCATCTCTCGTTCCCATGATTGAGCGCGCTGGAACCGATTTAACTCCGTTTGCCGCCTCTCATACGAAGTCCACGGCCTCGCTAGCGAGCAAAGCAGGCAGCGTCGAACTGGAGAAAAGCCCTGCTCCAGCAAGCCAAACACAAACTACGCCAGCTAGACAAAGAAAGAAGCTGCTGGTGCTGCCACCACCGGTGTAACGCCTAAAACTTTCTGAGTCGACAGCTCTCGTTCTCACCCGCAAGCAAGCACACACTCAAGCTTGGAGATTCTGCACGAGGTGAGCTAAAGAGCCTTTAAGGTCTCTCGAGCGAAGTCCGAAAGGATCCCGTCGACTCCTAGCTGCTGAAGGCGCTGCCACTTATGAGCCTGCGATTCAGGAGTCCAGGAAGCAAACTCAGGTTCCCCTCTCGCAGGTGAAACTGGGTAGGCGTGTATCTTGAGTGCACTAGTACGAGCAGCCGTGACCCATTGTGGATCCTCAAGAATCATCGTGTCCGGTAGGCTAATAGTGCTAGCTCCACAGCGGGTAGCCTCTATCATCGCATCACCAATTCTCCACCTCCACTCCGTCCACAAGGCAAGGGTTGTCGGTATACTCGGAGCTCGACTCTGAAGCAGGCGTAAAATTTCCGGATTAAACGAAATAACATCGACCAATCCGGAAAAAGCCGTCAAGTGCGAGATCGCTGCATCGACGACTTGAGCTGGCCTGGACAGATCTTGCTTACCCCAGTAGGTAGCATCTTTAAGCTCAACATAGGCAGTCGCCTGTCCCCACTGAAGCCCGAGCACGTCACGTAGCGCAGGGACACGTGTACGTGCGAACTGCGAATCCATCCAACTGCCCGCATCCAGATTCAAAACGTCCTCGACCAGAGCATTCCCAACCCAATCTCGCGACACGAAATCACGCGAGGCTAGCTCAATTTTCGTAAACTCTTCATTCGGGACCAGGGTCTCTTGATGCAGAACAACCAAGGCGCCATCGCGGGTCAGTTCAACATCGAATTCAACGCCATGAAGAGCCGGAAGACTCAACGCAGCCGAAATAGCGTCTAGAGAATTTTCAGGCTTCTCGTTTCGCAAGCCTCGATGCGCGATGACGTACGTCATAAGTACATTGAATAGAAGATCGGACTACCGTTGCCCACGTTGACACTAGCTTCATCAATCCCCCTGAGCAATCGTGGCCCAGCTGCGACTCTCTCCTGCAACATTACAAATATCTCTAGCGCCAGTCCTTCCTACTCGCTTCCGCCCGAACACCGTAAGGGTAAAAATGGCAATTCTTTATAGATTTTATACCAACCGTCTGCGCGGGCCTCATTCCGACTATTACGATAGGGATTTTGGCCTCAAAACCGCCTTTATCCCCCTGATTAGTCTCGATCTCTTGTCATTATCCTCATCCCATGGTAACCATGGGCCCCTACGAGTTTGAGATCCTATGCCCAGGTAGCTCAGTTGGTAGAGCAGCGGACTGAAAATCCGCGTGTCGCTGGTTCGATTCCGGCCTTGGGCACACCCTTTTCCTGTAGGGTGTTGAGCACATATACGAGTTACACGCCTCAAAGCTTGCACGTGAAAAAAATTAAGCTTCTCGTTGTCGGATTGCTAGTGCTATCCGCCGGATGTCTCGCAGTGAATGCGTTCTTCCGAGCGGCTCTACCAGTTGATGATGCCTACTTATACGGTATTTGTATGAGGACCGAACCGGGCTCCTCCTTGGCGGATCTAGAGCAGTTATTCGGAAAGTCGACCATCGTACATAATGATGGAAAAGCAACTCACTACCAATTCGGGTCGCACGAATACTCCGTACTCTACTCGGATTATATAGTGGCTTACCAAGATAACGAATCAAAAAAAATTACTCGACTTAAATGCGCTGAAAAAACTTATGCGTGGAATAGTGAACGTATAACACAGCATCCGAGCGGCTCGCAGTAGCGCCTGCTCATTGAAGAGTTGCCCCCATCCCAAGCTCACGCAACTTCTCCCCAGAAATATCGAACATTCCGTTATGTGGCCTCGCCACAGTATTCACTCGTCTATACCCAAGGAGAACTTTCATGATTCCATCTGTTGATGCCTACACCCCTACTACCACCAACGGCACTGCTCTTATTCTTGAGGGCTCGGACTCACCACCTGCTGTAACCAGTGGCACCTCATCACAAGCACAGATCTCGGTCGATCCCCAACTGGCTCTTGGACTCCCGCAGAAAGACACCTCCTTCTCGCTCTCTGAGCTGAACCAATTAGTGAAGAACCTCACTAAGATGATTAAAGAGTTTAGCAAATTATGGAATCGCCAAGGCACTGCTAGCACACCCAGCGGAAACGGAACTCTCCCTCAAGGCAATCTGACTCAAGCGCCAGCGACGACAACAAATCCAACAAGCGCCCCGGAAACCTGGCTAACCCCTATTAATCGAGAGCCTGAAAC
>OMII01000232.1 GCA_900299055.1 Pseudomonadota bacterium
ATTAACTACCGTACACTTAAGCCAGAGCGAGATGGTTTGTTCTGCGCCAAGATCTTCGGTCCAGTAAAGGACTACGAATGTATCTGCGGTAAGTACAAGCGTCTTCGTCACCGCGGAGTTGTGTGCGAGAAGTGCGGTGTAGAGGTTATTCAGTCCAAGGTGCGTCGTGAGCGCATGGGCCACATCGAGCTTGCTTGTCCAGTAGCTCACATCTGGTTCTTGAAGAGCTTGCCAAGCCGAATCGGAAATATTTTAGACCTGACCCTCCGTGATTTGGAGAAGGTTCTCTACTTCGAGAGCTTTGTCGTTACCGATGCCGGTAAGTCGAACCTGAAGATGGGTGAGCTTCTCACTGAGCGAGAGTACAGAACCGCTCGTGAGGAGTTCGGATCAAGCTTTGAGGCCGGAATGGGCGCTGAGGCTATCATTACGCTACTTCGTGCCATCGATGTTGATCCTCTCTGCGCTGAGTTGCGCGAGGAGATGCGTGAGGTAACGTCAGAGGCTAAGAAGAAGAAGCTGGCGAAGCGACTCAAAGTTCTTACCTCGTTCCAGCAGAGTGGAAACAAGCCTGAGTGGATGATCCTATCGGTTGTTCCAGTTATTCCACCGGATCTCCGACCTCTCGTTCCTCTTGATGGTGGACGATTCGCGACATCAGATCTGAACGATCTCTACCGTCGTGTAATCAACAGAAATAACCGTCTTAAGAGACTTCTTGAGCTAAATGCTCCAGATATCATCATCCGAAACGAGAAGCGTATGCTTCAGGAGTCGGTTGACGCCTTGTTCGATAACGGCCGACGTGGTCGAACGATTACTGGTCCGAACAAGCGTCCGTTGAAGTCCTTGAGTGATATGCTCAAAGGAAAGGGTGGGCGTTTCCGTCAGAACCTCCTTGGAAAGCGCGTTGACTACTCAGGTCGTTCGGTAATCGTGGTAGGTCCAGAGCTTAGACTCCATCAGTGCGGTCTTCCAAAGAAGATGGCGCTCGAGTTGTTCAAGCCGTTCATCTACAACAAGCTCGAGGAGCGCGGATACGTAACCACGATCAAGAGCGCTAAGAAGATGGTAGAGAAGGAGAAGCCTGTTGTTTGGGATATCCTTGATGAAGTAATTCGGGAGCATCCAGTTCTTCTGAACCGAGCTCCAACCCTCCACCGTCTCGGTATGCAGGCGTTTGAGCCTATCCTGATCGAAGGAAAAGCTATTCAGCTTCACCCGCTCGTATGTACAGCGTTTAACGCTGACTTCGACGGCGATCAGATGGCGGTTCACGTTCCGCTCTCGATTGAGGCGCAGGTTGAGTCTCGCGTCTTGATGATGTCGACGAATAACATCTTGAGCCCAGCTAACGGTAAGCCGATCATCGTTCCTTCGCAGGACATCGTACTCGGGCTTTACTACATGACGCGCGAGCGTCCATTCGCTCTCGGTGAGAACAAGAGCTACTCAAATCCAGATGAGGTTTGGTTGGCGTGGCAGTCAGGAGAGACGCACCTGCAAGCTAAGATTCGAGTTCGAATCGATGGCGAGCTGGCGACGACAACAGTTGGTCGTACGCTTCTCTACCACCTCTGTCCAAAGGTTCTCCCGTTCTCACACTTTAACAAGGTGATGAAGAAGAAAGAGATATCGCAGCTCATCGACGAGTGTTTCCGTGTTGCTGGCAATAAGGCAACGGTGCTCTTGGCAGATAAGCTCAAGGATAACGGTTACTACTTCGCGACCATATCGGGTATCTCGATCGGAATCGCGGACATGGTTATCCCAGATGCGAAGAAGCCACTCCTCGCTGAGGCTGACGGCAAGGTGTCGGAGATCGACACGCAGTATCGAGAGGGTCTCGTTACGGCCGGAGAGCGCTACAACAAGGTCATCGATATCTGGTCAGACGTGGGTGATAGAATCGCCAACGACATGATGGAGACGATCTCCTCGACTGAGTTCAAGAACGAGGCGGGAGAGGTTAAGCGTGGGCCATCGTTTAATCCGATCTTCATCATGGCGGATTCTGGAGCGCGTGGTTCGAGCCAGCAAATCCGTCAGCTCGGAGGAATGCGAGGACTCATGGCGAAGCCAGACGGCTCCATCATTGAGCAGCCGATTAAGGCGAACCTCCGTGAGGGACTTACGGTTCTTCAGTACTTCGTATCAACACACGGAGCTCGTAAGGGTCTTGCAGATACAGCGTTAAAGACAGCGAGTTCGGGTTACCTTACGCGTAAGCTTGTTGATGTTGCGCAGGATAGCATCGTTTCCGAGGTAGATTGCGGAACAATGGAAGGTCTCGAGATGTCGGCTTTGGTAGAGGGTGGAGAGGAGATCGAATCTCTCTCGAACCGAATCCTTGGTCGCGTAGCGGCAGAGGATATCCGTGATCCGATCACGAACGATATCTTAGTAGCTCGTAATCAGCAGATTGACGAGGAGTTGGCAGCGAAAATCTCGAACGCCGGACTTGATTTCGTGCTCATCCGCTCAGTGCTCACCTGTGAGTCGGAGCGTGGTGTGTGCGCCTGCTGTTACGGTCGAGACCTCGCTCGAGGACACTTGGTGAACATCGGAGAGGCTGTGGGCGTTATTGCGGCGCAGTCTATCGGAGAGCCAGGAACGCAGCTTACCATGAGAACGTTCCACATCGGAGGAGCGGCGCTCGGACGAGCTGAGTCTACATCTCTTGAAGCTCGGTACGCCGGAAACGTAGCGTTTGACGGTGTTCGTCTCGCTCGTCGTCGTGATGGAAGCTCGGTAGTTATGAGCCGTAAGAGCGACATCCTGATCGTTGATAAGGCAGATGGGCGCGAGCGCGAGCGTCACCAGCTCGTATACGGAGCGCGACTCCGTGTCGAAGAGGGTCAAGAGGTTAAGCCAGGCGCCCTCATGGCTGAGTGGGATCCGTTTACGATTCCTATCTTGAGCGAGCTCGCTGGTCGAGTTGAGTGGGTTGACGTAAGCGAGCACACGATGGAAGAGCGCACGGATGAGCGCACTGGATTCGTGGAGCGAGAAATCGTTCAGGCTAAGGACAAGAGCAGTGACCTCCGTCCACGCATCGTAATTCACGGTGAGAACGGCGATACGCGTGTATATAACTTGCCGGTAGGCGTCCGTCTTGTAGTGGAGCACAACTCTGATATCGATGCCGGTGACGTCATCGCTAAGCGAGAGCGCGCAACCACGAAGACTAAGGATATTACCGGAGGTCTCCCACGAGTTGTGGAGCTCCTCGAGGCTCGTAAGCCGAAGGATCCAGCTGTAGTTAGCGACGTCGACGGCGTTGTGGATTTCGGCGATGATTCCCGCGGTAAGCGAAAGATCGTGGTAACTCCGGACTTCGGAGATGCTCGTGAGTATCTCGTCGCGAAGACAAAGCACGTCGTAGTTCAACGAGGTGATCGAGTTAAGGCGGGTGAGGTTCTAACAGACGGAGCAGTTAATCCGCACGACATCCTACGGATCGAGGGAGTTAAAGCGTTGTCCAGTTACCTCGTTAACGAAGTGCAGGAAATTTACCGACTCCAGGGTGTGCGCATCAACGATAAGCACATCGAGGTAATCGTACGGCAGATGTTAAAGCGCGTTAAGGTTAGCGAGTTTGGAGACAGCTCCTTCCTCGTTGGTGATAACGTGGAACGCTTCCGTGTTATGGACGAGAATCAGCGAGTAGTAGCTAACGGCGGTAAGCCAGCTACGTACGAGCCGCTCCTCCTTGGTATTACCAAGGCAGCACTCTCGACTGACTCGTTTATCTCGGCTGCTAGTTTCCAAGAGACCACCAAGGTGCTCACTGAGGCTGCGGTATCCGGACGTGTCGATCACCTCCGTGGACTCAAGGAGAACGTGATCATGGGTCGTCTCATCCCGGCTGGTTCGGGAGTAGAGGCGTACGCCGCTCGACACGTCGCAGTTGAGGGAGAGGAGGCGCAGGAGCAGAAGCGTCCTCAGAACGATTACAAGATGAACCAGACCTCACTTGAGAGTCTGCAAGGCTTGTTCTAAGTGAATCGGCGAAAGGAATAATTCGCTAGGACAGGGGGTCTCGTCAGAGGCCCCCTTTTTTTATGGGATGGGCGCGATGGAGTGGCAGCATCTTCTTGTCGTACTAAGTTTTTGCTTGTGTGCGCTTGGCTCCTTTTCCTACATCCGGGACACGCTGCGGGGCACGACGATGCCGAATCGTGTGTCGTGGGGGCTGTGGGCTTTCGCGCCATTGGCTGGAGCTTTTATTGCGGCCTCCAACGGTGCCGACCCCTGGGCGGTAGTGAGGTCATTCGCGGCAGGATTTTTCCCCTGTATCATTTTTATATGTTCTTTTCTAAATCCGAAAAGTTACTGGCGATTGCGCTGGTTCGATTACACGTGCGCAGCGATAAGTCTCTTCTCGTTTTACATATGGATCGAATTGGATGCGCCAAAAGCGGCTATTTTGTTTCTCGTCCTCGCTGATCTCTTTGCGTCCCTTCCTGTTCTCCTCAAAGCGTGGACGCATCCGGAGACCGAGACTGGCGTGACGTATCTCATGGGGATACCAATTTTTCTGCTCAACGTTCCGGCTATTCGCGTCTGGGATGTTGAGAATTGCGCATTCCAGATCTACCTCTTGTTGCTTAATGCTACTCTAACTGCCTTAACATATCGCAAGGTTTGGAGTGGGTGCAGCGCGGGAAGCTCGTCGTAGATGTAAAGAGATAACTATGTGGAATAGTGAGCTGTTCTGGGTTTCATTCGTGGCCAGGTGAGACTCTCCGGCCAACAGCTCAGCAAGGGGCAGATAAGGATTTCTGAATTCTAGACCTCGATTTGTGTTGAATACCGAACTCATCTCTGACAATACTGGACTTCTATGAATAAGTACCGCGTTCAGCATATGTGTCGTTACGTATGGCTCGACCAGCCCATCGGGCAGGTCGCGTGGTTCTTTGCGCCTAGTTGTCCTTGAGACTCTAGGACAAAGCGAAGACCCGTTAGCCAAATCACGGACGGGTTTTCGAGAGCATGAAATCTCCAAAATCCCCCGAAAATAGCTAACTTCGCAGAGTACGCACGTCGGAAGCATCCGGTCGTTGTGCCCTTGTGGTGCGGCCGTACGCTGTCCGAGTTGCTGAACCGGACCATGTAATTAGGAGAAGAGACTATGAACAGTATTGTATGTCGTTGCGACCGCCAAAAGATGAGTAACCACCTGTCTTATCAAGGGCGGCCTTGGCTCCTTACGGGAGTGCGGTCATTCAGAAGCGGCGAGAACTTTGAATTTTCGAGATGGAGACACTTGTGAGAGAGCTTAAGTTATTTTTTGAAAATGATGAATTGGTAGAGGTTGAATTTAAGTTAGTGACCGGAGAAGTGCGACGTTCTGTGCGAGGTAAGCAGAGTGGGGCGCACAAAGCATCGGGTTCGTTTCAATGGACGTCGGCGGTTAGGGGCTTTGCGCTCCTCGCAGTTCGTACTGCGGCTGGTTTTCAGCCGGCGGCTATTGAGGGTCGCGCTAAATCGCTAGCGTCGAGCCTCGACTATGCGATCTCGAAGCAGCCGGTGTGGCTCATAGAGATGTTTGGTGTGGATAGGTTGGGAACGTCGCTTATCAGGAGGATGATCTTGAGGAGCAATCCAGAGCGGAAGCGACCAGGGCCGACAACGTTAGCCATTAACGAGAACTATATCCCGGTGGCTGGTATATCGGTTTTTTCCGACGGTAAGCGGTGCAGCCGAGAGGACCTGATAGTATTGGCAGTCATGTTAGCGTGTGACAATAGAGACCAGTCGGTTCCATCGGATGTAGCCGAAGCCGCTTAATGTGTCCTGTGGATAGTCCGTTAATATATCCTCGGCGGCGGGAATGGTTAGGTTCCCGCCGCTGAGGGGGCGACGAGGGTTGAAAATTGAGGATGCTCACGAATAGCGCTTTCAAAGCCATCGGCGCGCCCGCCAATCGGGCCTCGCGCGTCGCTGCGCTCCCAACGAGCAAGCCATTCCAAACCTAAGAGGGTGTGTCGCGCTTCGATTGTATTTGCTGCGGAGGGCGTAAACGCCACCGTCGTTTCAGCTTTTGGGCCGCTACCTTGTCCGCGGCCTACGTACCAGCCAGCGCAGAGCATGGACGCTCGCACGGCTGTCGACGCCGAATAGGTGTAAAGGCGAGCTGCTTCTCCGCGGGTCGCCGCTAATAATTTCTGAAACGACTCCACTGACCAGAGGTCTGTATTTACTTTATACGAAAAGGGGTCGTACCAAATCGAATGGGGTGGTCGCGCATCGCTCATACGTTGCGCAAAATCGCCTTCAAGAAGCTCCCATTCGATTGATCCATCATCGCTTCGCCAGATGTGTTGCGTGAGAAGTTTGGCTGGTGCCGCGTGGTGCGAATGAGGAAACAGGTTGGCATGCGCTAGAGCTAGTCGTAGCGGATTTAAGTCTTTTTCAAAGCTAATCAGTCGGAGTGCTCCTCTTGGTGATGAGAGTTGTTCCAGGGCGTGGATAAGTTCCATCGCGTTCGTCCCGGCTCCCAGTCCGACATCCCACACCGTGCAGGTATCGCCGCGACGCACGGTTTCGATGATGCCCGATTGCTCAACGTATAGTCGCTTTGCTTCGTCAGCAGGCTTATTCACTGAATGCATCGACTCTCCTGAGCTGATGTGTCGAATGACTCCGTACCCCCCGGAGCGCTCGATCACCTGATAATCTCCCAAACCTGCTATGACTTTGAAGTCTTCCGTGAGAGGCTTTTTCATAGTGATTGCGCTTTTTGACTCTGCTAATCCCTGCACTTCGACAGCAACCTATCACCTGTACAACGAGCCGTCGACCCAACGACTAGCTAGTCCAGGGTGCACCCCTCATGCCGACAAGTAGTACGGTCTGATTGGCGTGTGGCGCACGAGCTTGCCCCAGGCTCTTTTCAGGATTAACGTGAGGCCATGAATCAGTGCGTAGATAAGAATCCGTGGAGCACGAGAGAGTACTGGGATGGTCGTTTTCGGGCGGGCGACACTCCGTGGGAGCTTGGTGCTCCATCGGGAGTACTGTTTGAAGCTTGTGCTGAGTTAGAGCGTTTGGGGGTTTCTCTGCATGGAGCCCGAGTGCTTCAGCCCGGGTGCGGCACGGGCTCGGATGCCCTAGAGCTCGCTTCGCGCGGAGCTTCTGTACTTGGAGTTGAGTGGTCACAGAAAGTCGCTGAAGATTTACTCAAGAAGAGTAATGGGCTGTCGAGTGTGAGTGAAGGCCGTTTCCAGGTTCGGGTGGGTGATTTTTTCGAGCTAATACCCGAACAAGTTGATATCGCCTGTGAGCACACGTTCCTCTGCGCCCTAGATCCAGAGTTAAGAGAAAAATATGTGCAGCAAATAGCCGCCTGGGTAAAGCCCGATGGGTACCTCTGTGGAAATTTCTTCATTGTAAGCGACGAGGATGCGCATCGTCTTCCTGGGTTGTCTCTTGCCAGAGATGGTGCAGGACCTCCATTTGCGATTACCACGACCAGGTTGCTTTCTCTCCTTAAGGGGTACTTCTCTCCTGTGGTGCTTCGACCAGGCAGTAACGCAGGCGCAGGCAGGCGGCCGGGGCTTGAGTGGGTGGGAGTTTTCAGGCGCTGCTTCCCGAGCTGAGGTAGGGAAGAGTGTGCACTGTCAGACGCTACACACTGTGTCGCCGCGCATATTCGTCCGCATCGATTAGATCCTGAGGTGTGTCGACCTCGATACATGGTTCGACTGCATTGCGCGAGACGATGTGAACCTTAATGCTTATTCCATGCGCCAGTGCTCTCAATTGCTCAAGCGCCTCTCGCTGTTCGGTGAACGCCTTCGATAATCCCGCTATTCTCGAGAGCGTGGGGCGGCGAAAAATGTACAGCCCCATGTGCTTGTAGCCGAGCGGACTGGCCGACGTCACAGCGTCTCCTGCGGAAAAATTTCTCCAATGGGGTATAGGAGCGCGCGAAAAATAAAGAGCTCGTTCAGACTCGCCAAGTGCGATTTTTACAACCGATAGGCGTTCAAATTCATCCGAGGCCGTGATCGGCGTGCCAATCGTTGCCATACCAAAATCAGTAGTAGCGCCCTCCAGAGACTGAATTACATCGTCGATAACGGTAGGGCTAACAAAGGGCATATCGCCTTGAATGTTCGCCACAAGGTCGAACTGTAAACCCCGATGCTCCAGAAGAGAGCACGCCTCAGCGACTCGATCAGTGCCAGTCTCATGCGAGGAGCTAGTCATAACATAGCGCATACCTTTGCGCTCACACTCGTCTGCTATTTCGGTGTTGTTCGTTGCCACTATAAGGGTGTCGATACGCTTGCTTTGAGTGGCCTGAAGCCATACGCGCTCTACAAGAGTTTTTCCATGTATTATCTTGAGCGGCTTATTTGGGAAGCGATGGCTTTCAAGTCGCACGGGAATGACCCCGAGGCATTTCAACCGATTAGTGCTCATAGATGATCTCTGGATGTAGGCGTTCACGGGTAATCCTTGCCGAGGTTTGCGCGTCTGTCTATTGGTGAGTTTTTATGGCCGGCTCAGAGAAATAGCGTATCTGTTCTATGGTCGAGACGATGAGCACCGCACTCCTACGCTAGCTTGGGATCACAAGCGCGCAGGCCTGTTGTGTTCGCGCCTGCGAGGTTTTCGTATCCACGATGACCTTTGAAAAGGTTTTGTGGGTCATAATGGCACTCTCTAGGAAAGACTTGCGCTTGATGGAATTGAATACAAAGGACGAGTTGTTATAGTGCTTGCCGTGTAAGTTCAAGTAGGGAGGTAGCGTGCTAAAAGTCACCCCGTCAATGCTTCAAGAGCATTGGGGAACAGTCACAGGCTCTGAGCACGAACTCGGTGTTTACAATAGGAGCGGGGCCAATAATTTTGATGAGACCTGTCTTCCGGCGGCTGAGTTTATCCAAAATGGGGGGCGAATCTACGACGATGTCGGCCACCCAGAGATTTGTACACCAGAGGCGTCTAATCCACTTCAGCTAGTTGCCCTCGAGCGAGCAATGGAACGCCGAGCAGTAAAGCTTGGTTTGTCTGCGGAGCTGTATAAGAACTGCGTCGATTTCGCCCCTGGTTATCAGAATAACGCCTTTGCTGCTCACGAGAATTACTTTACGAGAGTCTCGTCTGACTCGGTTGACGCTCTTGTCCCGTTCCTGGTCTCCCGAATCATATTTACCGGAGCTGGTGATACAAGTCTTGGTGATTTTACGTTGTCTCAACGCGCCCCCCATATTACCTGCTTGCGAGGTGAGCACTCATTGTGGAATCGGCCGCTGCTTCATGAGCGCGATGAAGCGATGTCGAGTGTTCCTTCCTGGCGCCGACTGCACCTAATCTGTAATGACGCGAATATGTGCGCTACAGCTATTTTGCTGAAGCACGGGACTACGATGTTGGTGCTAAGACTCTTAGAGGCCAACCTGCTGGAGCCCCTCCCGTATAACGAGTTCCAGGCAATCGACGATTTGCAGAGACTAAATGAACAAACCTCAGACTGGGATATGAAGGGAACTAGGCCGCGGCCGATGAAAGCCGTAGATGTGCAGGGTTTTTATCTCAATCAAGTAGCCACGAAAATTAGCAACGCATCGCCCCTCGAAAAATTCGTGATCTCGATGTGGAGAGAGGTTCTTGCTCGTCTTGCGACCGATCCAGGTGAAACGTTTGGGATTGTTGATTGGACAACAAAAAAGGCGCTGATTGATCAAATTCGCACGTCAGAGGAGGGAAAGAAGTATCTACCCGAGACGATTGATTTAACATATCACAATCTCGACCGGAAAGTTGGGCTGTATTTTGGCCTTGAAGATAATGGGACTGCAGAGCGACTACTCTCTCCCCAGGTGATAGGACATTTCACCTCGAGGGCGCCGCGCACAACTCGTGCCTGGGCTAGAGGTGAGGCGATTCGATTGGCCGAGTGGGCTCGTTTAAACGCTTGGGGCGAGATCGAAGTGCACTGCACGTGGCAATATATAAACGTGTATATCTCGGGCAAGCTCAGTCACGATATGTGTCTTCGTATGCCCGATCCACGTCAGAGCTATGGCAGATCGATTAGCGAGTTTAAGCGACGCCTTGGTGCCTAAATCCGCTCATAACTAGTACTTGCTCTGACAAACCACGCGAGTGTGATTAGTCAAACGCTTCCTGTGTCGCGTTTTTAAAATTAGACGCGACTCGGGATGAGTCTCCACGCGAGAATCGCATGGCGCGGGAGTGAAGATAACTTCCCGGTTTTGCGTCCGCCACGGCTGTGTTGAGTGTTAAGGGAGAAAAGGTATTTATATCTCGACACTCCATGTCGGTCATTGAGACCATCTCGAGGGGATATTCTCCAAAGCCCGGCAGTAAGGTTAGGACCGTATAGCGACACTCAAACGAAATCTCGTATAGCCCGGTGGGCTGCGTTGCTGATTCGGAGGCGATGACGGCTCTTCCGAAAAGATAGGGTAGGTCGCTAGCGTTGAACGCTGAAAAACCAACGCAGCTATCGTGCGACCGGGTGCCTAGCGATTGGTTCTGGCGGTCGATGTGCCATGCTGTTAAGCCCATCAGGG